>CAZKHT010000163.1:0-6789 GCA_964552595.1 uncultured Burkholderiales bacterium | reverse complement strand
CACGCGTCCCGTGCCGGCGAGGTCTAATGCTGTTCCATGGTCGACCGAGGTGCGTATAAACGGCAATCCCAGCGTGATATTCACCCCGGCGCCAAAGCTTGCGTATTTCAACACCGGCAAACCTTGATCATGGTACATGGCGAGCACACAGTCCGCTTCGCGTAGCCGTTCGGGATTGAATAAGGTATCGGCGGGCAGAGGTCCTTGTAATTGCATGCCGGCCGCACGCAAGCGCTCAAGGACGGGAATAATGGTTTCGATTTCTTCGCGCCCCAGGTGGCCTGATTCACCGGCGTGCGGATTGAGACCCGCTACCAAAATGCGCGGCTGCTGTAAGCCAAAATATTTGCGCAAATCGTGTTGCAGCACGTCCAGCACCGCGCGCAAGCGAGCTTGCGTAAGCTGCGCGGGCACGTCTTGCAAGGCGAGGTGGGTGGTGGCCAGTGCCACGCGCATGCCACCCCCCACCAACATCATGACGACTTGCGGCACTTGGGCCCGGGCTTGTAGATATTCGGTATGGCCTTGAAAAAAAATCCCGGCATCGTTGATCACGCCTTTATGCACGGGGGCAGTGACCAGAGCGCTGAATTCGCCGCTCAAACAGCCTTGCGCCGCGCGGTCCAGCACGGCTAAGACATAAGGGCTATTGTGCGAATCGAGTTGTCCGCTCACGCAAGGCGCGCGCAGTGGCAGTGAAAGTACGGTCAAGGTCTGGGCATCGGCGCGACATGCGACCTCCGGCTCATAGTCGTATAAAGCGATCGTTAGGCCCAATTCGCGGGCGCGTGCTTGTAACAGCGTTTTATCGCCCAGCACCACTAACGGATAATCGCGCGCGCTGCGCGCCAGCAGTAAACAAATATCCGGGCCTATGCCCGCCGGCTCGCCCGAGCTAAGCGCGATAGGCGGGGCTTTAACGCTCGTCTTGTTTGTATTCGACATAGGCCCGGTCGCGCAATTGACGCACGAACTCCTGGTAGGCTTCGTCGGCTTTACGTTCGCGAATTTCCAAACGGGCTTTGAGCTTCTGCTTTTCTTGCGTCACGTCTTCAGTGCGCCGTTCTAAGACTTCTATCAAGTGCCAGCCGAACTGGGTACGCACGGGATCGCTCACGGTCTTAAGCGGCAACGCATCCATGGCACGCTCGAATTCGGGCACCGTGTCGCCGGGCGAGAGCCAGCCTAGATCGCCGCCTTTCGCCGCCGAGCCGTCTTCCGATTGTAGGCGCGCGAGGTCGGCGAAATTCGCGCCATTGTCCAAACGTTCCTTGAGTTCGACTAAGCGCCGTTTAGCATCCGCTTCGGAAACCAGTTCGTTGGTCTTGATCAAAATATGCCGTGCATGGGTTTGGGTCACCACCATGGCCACATCCCGCCCGCGTTTGTCCACGAGCTTTAAGATATGAAAACCATTGGGGCTACGCAGTATCGGGCTGACTTCGCCGACTTGCAGATTATTCAGTGCGTCATTGAATAATTGCGGTAAGCGGCTGGCAGCGCGCCAGCCTAAATCGCCGCCTTGCAAGGCATTCGGCGCATCGGAAAAACTCGCCGAGACTTGGCCGAAATTCGTGCCTTTTTTAATTTCCGCCAGCGCTTGCTCGGCCCGCGCCTTGCGCGCTTGGATTTGCTCGGCGCTGGCCTGCTCCGGGACTTGAATCAAAATATGCGCGATATTGTATTCAGTATCACCGCCGGGTTTGGCCGCTTGGGTGGCGAAGTAATGCTCCACTTCACTATCGGAAACCGTGGTGCGGTTATCGGCTTCGCGCTCTTTCAAGCGGCTGATAATAATTTCATTGCGTATGTCTTCGCGAAATTTGGCGAAGCTCATGTCCTTATCAATGGCCGCGCGAAAAGCATCCAAGCTCATGTGGTTGCCCTCGGCGATGCGCTGCAGTGCGCGATCCAGCATCGTATCGTCAACCCGGATGCCGGTTTCGGCCGCGAATTGCAACTGAATTTTTTCGTTGATCATGCGTTCCAGCAATTGCTTTTCCAGCGTGGCCTGGGGCGGTAGGCTAATGCCTTGCGCCTGCAATTGCCGCTGCACGACGCGCATGCGGTCATTGAGTTCGAACTGGGTAATCACATCGTTATTCACGACCGCGACAATGCGATCGATTAAGACGATTTTCGGCGCGGTCGTAGACTGCGCATAGACATTCAAGGTGAAAACACTGCTGAGCAAGGCCAGGCCGATAAGAAAAGGCTGGCCCATAAGAAAAGCCCGGGCCAGGGTAAAGCGCATAAATTTAAAATTCATCTAGATTGATATCCGCGGTGGGCGACTGGGTTTTGGTATAGCCGCCGATGTTTTGTTTGAGTACATTCAGCGGATTGGTTCCCAAACCGGCCAAACCAGAGAGCTCTAATTGCACGAAGATCGCATCCGTGGTCTTCTGAGTACCGGTTTGGAAACGATGCGCGACTACCCGTACCGCCCAGCAGCCGGCTTGATATTCGACGCCGCCTAAGCTTTCCAGCGATTTTCGATCTTGCAAGGAATAGTTCCAGCGTCCCACTAATTGCCAATTCGTGGCGATGGGCCACTGTCCAGAGATATCGAACTGGCGCAGTGTGTTGCGGTTGAAGCGGTAATTGAAATTCGCGACCTTGCCGGGTTCGGGGTTGTAGCGCGCGCCGGCATTGAATTTTTCGCTATGGCTATTATTCGGGTTGTACTGCCAAGCGGTATCCACCGACCAGGCCGGTGAAATTTGACCGCCCACGCTGGCCAGGAAATCCGAGATTTTGTCCGAGGGCGCGGGCGAAATCAGGGTGACTTGCGGCGTGCGGAAAAAATAACGTTGGGCAATGGCCGCGCGCATGCGTTCTTGGCCGGTGGCACTGTCTAAGAAGCGCGAGGTTAAAGCCAGCGTAATTTGATTGGCATCCGAAATACGATCACCGCCGGTAAAGCGGTTTTCGGAGAAGATTTGCGCGAAATTAAAATCGGCTTCGCCGGAATCAAAATTCGGAATCTGGCTCTGATCTTTATACGGCACGTATAAATAATAAATGCGCGGTTCTAAAGTCTGGGTCACTGCTTGCCGGAATAAGCTGGTTTCGCGCTCGAAAGTCAGGCCGCTATCCAAACTGAAAATCGGCAAGGCGCGCGTGGTATCCGGCAAAGTCGTGGTGCTCTTGTCCAGTTGATAACGCGTGTAATGCAAGCCCAGCTTAGGCGTGATATAGCCATAGGCGCGGGTCATGGGCACGCTGAACGCCGGGTTTAGCGTCAGGCGCGAACCGCGCACATTGGTCGGATGATCGAACATCACATATTCCGAAGCGGCGCGGACATCGGCCCAATCGAATACATTGAGCTTGTTATAGGCCGCGGTGATTTGCGGCACGCGCTCATATGGCGGCACGATGGGATTCAAAGCGTCCTGCAAAGTTTGGTAGCGCTGTATCCGCAGCCCCGCGCTCCATGGGCCATTACCGTAATTAAATCCGCCTTCGCGGGGCAGCGTGGTCTGCGAGGTCACCGCCACCGAGGAACTCAAATCGCGGAAATAATCGTTGTCCGAGACTTTTTGAATATTCAAATAGCCGCTTAAACCACCGCCGAAATCTTGGTTATGCAACACTCTATAGGCGCTGCGCGTGGTTTGCGTGATCGCATCATGCGGCAACCATTCGCCTTGCAACTCGCCGCCATAGTGGGGCTGCAAATACCGAAACTCGGTGGCGAATTGCAAACCGCGCTTGGTCATAATGCGCGGGGTGAAGGTTGCATCGTAATTCGGCGCGATATTCCAGTAATACGGTAAAGAAAATTCAAAACCGCTATTGCCGGTGGTACCGAAGGTCGGCGTGAGCAGGCCAGACTTGCGTTGCTTATGTAATGGAAAGCTGATGTAAGGCGTATACAAAATCGGCACGCCTTTAAAATCTATCCAAGTGTTATAACCGACACCGACGTTGGTGCTGCGGTTGATATCCATATCCGTGGCGCGCAACCACCAATCTTCCTTGCCTACTTCGCAAGTCGAGTAGCGCGCGTCTTTCATATCGTAATGATTTTCACCCAGCAAGGTCAGCTTGGCCGCGTCGCCATGTGCATCCTCCACCGCCACCGCATAGTGCGGCGTCGACATGCTGCCGGTTTTATCGGTTAAATTCAGATGCAAATCCGGGCCCTTAATCACGCCCGCGGCGGTTTGCAAGCGCACCTTGCCTTGCGCGTCCAAGGTATCGGCGACTTGGTCATAGCGGATTTTATCGGCGTCGACTTTGACGTCAGGCTTACGCAGTTCGACATTTTCTTCGGCCGTCACATAGCGATCTTTCTCGCCGCTGATGCGCATTGCGGTGATATAGGTGGGCGTATCTTCGGCTGCTTTCCCTTTACCCGTGGACAGCGCCGAAGTCATTTGCAATTGAAAAGCCGCATCGTCGGTCGCTGTGGGCATGGGGGGAATAGGAGTAATGCCATCGCTGCCGCCGCTCGGAGCCGATGTCGCGCCAGGCGCGCTGGGCGAGGGCGGTGAGCTCGGCGCAGTTGCGGCTTTGTCAGGCGCCGCGGCTTGCGTAACGGGCCCCGCCGACGGCGCTGTGGGTTTCGTCCCGGTGGCTTCGGGTTTTCGCGCTGCTTGAGTGGTCGGGCTAGGTGCGGGGGCCGGCTGCGCAGCGGGCGCGGGGGTTGCCGTGGCAGGCCCCGCCGTACTCGGCGCAGGCGCGGGGGCGGTGGCTTTCGGAGTCATTATGCTCAGAGGCGCTTCCGTGGTCGGCGCGGTCCCGGATTCATTTTGGACCGAGGAAGCGGGCGCGGGCGAGGGTTCTAAACCCGGTAAACCCAATAAACGCGGATCGACTTTCAAGGGCGGCAATTTACTTTCCGCCCAAGCATTGGCGGTGCAGAACACGCCAGCCGATATTCCGCACAGCGCGCCGGCGAAGAGTAAAGGTCTGGACAGGAGAAACACGCGACGCCGGAAATGCATTATGGTTTTGTTGTGCGGAAAGGGTGCTAAAATCGCACAAAAATGCAAATTTATCAATAAGGAAGCGACTTGACGCGGCTGCTGGAATTAGAAACTTGGCTGCGCACGGTGTTGCCCGATGAGCATTATGAAGTTACGCCCGCGTCCAGCGACGCCAGTTTTCGGCGTTATTTCCGGGTCCGCACCACCGAACGCAGTTGGATAGTCATGGATGCGCCTCCCGCGCATGAAGATTGCGCGCCCTTCATCCGCATTGCGCAAATATTTTCCGATGCCGGCGTGCACGTGCCCACCATTTATGCTCAAGATCTGCAGCAAGGATTTTTGCTGCTAAGCGATCTCGGCACCGAAACTTATTTGCAGGCATTAAGCGAGGACAACGCCGACGATTTTTATCGTGCGGCCAATGCGGCGCTGATAAAAATTCAAAGCGCCAGCCGCGAAGCGGTTTTGCCGCCTTATGATAGGCCCTCGCTGTTGCGCGAAATGCGCTTATTCCCGGACTGGTATGTCGCTCGGCACTTACAGCGCGAACTCACGCCGCAACAGTCCGGGGTGCTAGACGAGGCCTTGCAACTGATATTGGATCAAGTGTTGGCGCAAGCCACTGTCTATGTGCATCGCGACTATCATTCGCGCAATTTAATGTATTCCGACCCCAACCCCGGCATTCTGGATTTTCAAGACGCGGTGTATGGCCCTATCACCTACGATTTAGTATCTTTGTACAAAGACGCCTACATCGCCTGGGATGAAGCGCGGATTTTGGATTGGACGATACGTTACTGGGAAAGCGCGAAAGCCGTGGGTCTGCCTGTGGGAGAAGATTTCGGCGCTTTTTATCGCGATTTCGAATGGATGGGGGTGCAACGGCACTTAAAAGTCTTGGGGATTTTCGCCCGTCTTTGCTATCGCGACGGCAAGCGCGGATATCTGCAAGATATGCCGCGGGTCCTGGCTTATGTGCGCGCTACTTGCGAGCGCTATCGCGCGCTCGGCCCCTTATTGCAAGTCATAGACGAATTGCACGGCAGCACGCAATCCGTGGGCTATAGTTTTTGATTCAGATCACGCTTTTATTTCAAGGCCGCTCATGAAAGCCATGATATTGGCGGCTGGGCGCGGCGAGCGCATGCGCCCCCTTACCGATACCACGCCCAAGCCTTTACTTAGTGTCGGTGGCAAGCCGCTTATTGTTTGGCATATTGAACGCTTGGTCGCAGCTGGGTTCAAACAAATCATTATCAACCACGCGCATCTGGGGCATATGTTGGAGCAAGCCTTGGGCGATGGCAGCGCTTGGGGCGCGAGTCTGCATTATTCGCCGGAAAAAGAAGCCTTGGAAACGGCAGGTGGGATTGCGCAGGCCTTGCCTTTATTAGGCAAGCAACCTTTTTTGGTGGTCAATGGCGATATTTTTATCGACTACGATTTTGGCAGGGCGCGGGAAATGGCTATGGCGATGCGTGCGAATCCGGATTTGTTCGCGGCTTATTTAGTGCTGACTGATAATCCCTTGCATCATCCGCAAGGCGATTTTGCGTTGCGGGACAGCCGCGTGGTTTTGAAAGGCGAGCCCATGCTCACTTTCACGGGCGTCGGGGTTTATCATCCGGATGTGTTTAGGGACATCGTGCCCGGCAGCAAAGCCAAGCTCGCGCCTATATTGAACACACTGATTAACTATGATTTGGTGCGCGGTGAACACCATCGCCAACGCTGGGTGGACGTCGGCACGCCGCAACGTTTAGCCACCTTAGATCGACTGCTCACACGCGCCGCTGTTTAACCTCTAACCTTTATGTGAATGCCGTGCTTCCTTATGCTCAACGCC
>CAZKHT010000162.1:0-6951 GCA_964552595.1 uncultured Burkholderiales bacterium | reverse complement strand
TGAATGCCTCGAAAAAGACGCAACAAAATACCGACGCTTATCAAACGCAAGTGCAGCGCTTTGCCCTTCAATTTGAAGGGCCAACCGATTTGACGCGACTGATGCAAATTGTTGGAGAATATTTAAATCCTCCTCATCATTTAGGCCATATGATTTTAAAGTGGATGCAAACTGCTTATCCCGAGCTATTTTCTGCAAGAGGTCACGGTAAACCTGCAAGGTGTATCTATGTTCTTGGGAATCATTTAAATAATATAAATGTGTACACCATAAACAACTGCCGCGAATGATACCTAGCAGACCATTGCCGTCCGTGTAGTGATAAACGACGTCGGGGATATCAGTTACCGTGTTTGACATCGGGAGATTGTATGTTACGCATATGGTTAATTGACAAACTGTTTATTAATTTAGTGTGGATCCCACCAAATCCCCCATTGCTCATCACCAAAATATGATCGCCATTTCGTGCGTTCCTCACGATTGCGTCCACCAAATCCTCGAAGTCCTCATGCGCTTCCGCTCGCTCTCCCAAAGGGGCAAGGACTTGGCTTGCATCCCAACCTAAATCGCGCGCATAACAAAATATCTGATCGGCAGCAGACAAGCTTTCTGCCAATTGCTCTTTTAGTTTGCCTTGCTTCATCGTATTCGAGCGCGGCTCCAGTACGGCGAGGATGCGCGCATCGCCGACTTTTGCACGCAGGCCGGCGAGGGTGGTGGCGATGGCGGTGGGGTGGTGAGCGAAGTCGTCGTAGACGGTGATGCCGTTGACCACGCCGCGAATTTCCATGCGGCGTTTTACGTTTTTGAATTCGTTCAGCGCGGCTATGCCTTGTTCCACTGGCACGCCGACATGGCGCGCGGCAGCGATTGCGGCGAGGGCGTTGTGTTGGTTGTGGCGGCCGATTACATCCCATTCGACGCGGCCGAAATTTTTTCCTTGTAGCGTCACATCGAAATGCCCATCGGCATCGGCGTTTAAAATATTCCAGCCGTCTGCCTTGTCGAAATATTCGACAGGTGTCCAGCAGCCCCGCGCGAGCACGCGTTCCATGCTGGCTTCTTGACCATTCGCGACAATCAAACCTGTGCTTGGCACTGTGCGGACTAAATGATGAAACTGGGTTTCAATCGCGGCGAGGTCTGCAAAAATATCGGCGTGATCGAATTCCAAATTATTCAAAATGACGGTGCGCGGATGGTAGTGAACGAACTTGGAGCGCTTGTCGAAAAATGCGGTGTCGTATTCGTCGGCTTCCACCACAAAAAAGGGTGTCTCCGACAAGCGCGCGGAGATGTCAAAATTTTCCGGCACGCCACCTATGAGAAAGCCGGGGCTGAGCTTGGCGTATTCCAAAATCCAGGCGAGCATGGAAGCCGTGGTCGTTTTGCCATGCGTGCCGGCTATCGCCAACGTCCATTTATCATGCAGAATATTTTCCAGCAGCCATTGCGGGCCGGAGATATAAGGCAGGCCGCGATTGAGAATTTCTTCCATCAGCGGATTGCCGCGGCTGACGACGTTGCCGATAACGAAGAGATCGGGCGCCAGCTTGATTTGATCGGGACTAAAGCCTTCGATTAATTCTATGCCTTGCGCCGCGAGCTGAGTGCTCATGGGGGGATAGACATTGGCGTCGCACCCGCTGACGCGATGGCCGGCTTGTTGCGCCAAGACCGCGATGCCGCCCATGAAGGTGCCGCAGATACCGAGGATGTGAATATGCATAATGAGGTGTTTAGCGCGCTGTGAGCGCGCGATTTTTGGTTTCGGAATAAAGTGGGCACTATAGCGAATTTCAGCGCAAATATGAAAACACCCGTTAATCTCATCACCGGATTTCTAGGCGTGGGTAAGACCACGGCGATTTTGAATCTGCTCGCGCGGCGACCGGCCGGCGCGCCCTGGGCGGTGTTGGTGAACGAATTCGGCGCGATCGGCATAGACGGGATCACGCTCGCCGAGTCCGGGGTCGCCGTGCGTGAAGTACCGGGCGGCTGTATTTGCTGCACCGCGCAACTGCCTTTGCAAGTGGCGCTCACGCGCTTATTGCGCGAGATAAAGCCCGCACGCTTGCTGATAGAACCCACGGGGCTGGGCCACCCCGCAGGCGTGATAGATGTTTTGCAGAGTCCCTCGCTGGCCAAGGCGATAGATTTACGCAATGTCATTTGCTTGGTCGATCCGCAACAGTTGGCCGATACGCGCTATGCCGGGTCAGAAAATTACCAGGATCAAATCAGCCTTGCCGATGTCTTGGTAGCGAATAAAATAGATTTGGCCAGCGCCGAACAAAGGCGTGCCTTTCATGATTTTGCAGCGCGCTGCTATCCGCCTAAGCGGCATATCGCGGCAGTGCGCAATGCTGAATTAGATCCGGCGTGGTTAGAGATTACCGGCGAGGAGAGGCAAACTTTGCGCGCCGAGGCACACAATTCCGCGCAGTTTGTGAGCCATAGCTGGCGCTTTGTGCGCGAGCAAATTTTTGATGAGCTGTCTTTATTGGATTTGTGCGAGAAGTGGGCGCAACAGGCCGAAGTAATCCGCGGCAAGGGCGTCTTTCGCATCGGTAAGGACTGGCGCCTGGTGCAATTGGCGGGCGGGCACTGTAGCAAGCAAAGTCTCACCTATCGCGGCGAGAGCGTGTTTGAAGTGATTGTTGCGGCGGGCGCGCAGCCGGACTGGCAAGCCATGGAGCGGGAATTACGGGGTACCATGCGGGTGCCGGAAATCAAGCCAGGCTAACTCAGAGCGCGGATTAAACGTGAGCCGGGCTGAACTTTTCCCACCCGGTCAGGGTCATTAGCATATCTCAGCTCGCGCTCGCTGGCTGGTTGCATAATGCGGTCTTATGAAATAACTCTGAAATGCTTGCCCGAAAAATTGTTGTCTATTTAATTTACGAAGGTTTAGATCATTTTTAAGGAGTCGCCATGAATTTGTTCTCGCGCCTATTGGCTTCCATATGTTTATGCGTGCCCTTGGTTGCGTGTTCCCAGCCGAATGTTCCGGCGAAGGCGCCGCGTGAGTCCGCACCGCCGCCCGCGCCTGTCGTCCGCGCCAACAGCGCCGGCCTGCCGGATTTTACCGAACTGGTAGAAAGGGAAGGCCCGGCCGTGGTGAATATCAGCACCACACAAACCGTGCGCAATCAGGGAACATTTTCACCTTTTCCAAACCTTCCGGATGATGACCCTTTCTCGGAATTCTTTAAGCGCTTCATGCCGCCGCAACAAGGCACACCGCGCGAGTATCAAGCGCATTCCCTGGGTTCCGGTTTCATCATCAGCCCCGACGGCTACATTTTAACCAATGCCCACGTGGTGGACGCGGCGGAAGAGGTGTTGGTCAAGCTCACCGACAAGCGCGAGCTCAAAGCCAAAGTCATAGGCGCGGACAAACGTACCGATATCGCCTTACTGAAAATCGACGCGAAAAATTTGCCGGTAGTGAATCTGGGCGATCCGGCCAAGTTGCGCGTGGGTGAATGGGTGGCCGCAATCGGCTCGCCCTATGGGTTTGAAAATTCCGTTACCGCAGGCATTGTCAGCGCCAAGGGCCGTTCGCTACCGGGTGATAACTTCGTATCCTTCATTCAGACCGACGTCGCGGTGAATCCCGGCAATTCCGGCGGACCCTTATTTAATCTGCGCGGTGAAGTAGTGGGCGTGAATTCGCAAATCTACAGCCGCACGGGCGGTTATATGGGGCTGTCTTTCGCGATTCCGATTGATGTGGCCATGGATATCGTGAATCAGCTCAAGGGCACTGGCAAAGTCAGCCGTGGCCGCCTAGGCGTGCAAATTCAAGAGCTCAATTCGGACCTCGCCAATTCCTTCGGCTTGAGCGAGGCCAAGGGCGCATTGGTGTCCTCCGTTGAAAAAGGCAGCCCGGCGGATAAAGCCGGCATGCAGCCGGGCGATGTCATTATTAAATTCGACGGCAAGGATGTACCAGGCGCGACGGAGTTGCCACGTATGGTGGGCGCGATAAAACCCGGCAGCAATGTCCGCATCCAAGTCTTGCGTAATCGAGCGACTAAAGATTTGAACGTCACGCTCGCCGAATGGAATGACGATCAAGTCGCCACCAAGTCCAAGCCGAGTCAAGAAGATAAGGCCGATAAGCTGGGCTTAACCCTATCGGAACTGAGCAGCGAAGATAAGCGCCGCTTAGAAATCGACAGCGGCCTGCTGGTGCGTCAAGTCAGCGGCGCGGCCGAACGTGCCGGGGTGCAAGCGGGCGACGTGGTGCTGGCCTTGGGTGGCGAAAAAGTCACTAGCCTGGCGCAGTTTTCCAAATTGTTGGCGCAGCAACCTAAAGATAAAAATGTGGCGCTGTTAATCCGCAGGGGCGAGCGCATCTTGTTCGTGCCGATCAAACCCGGCAAGTAAACCATTCCAGCAGCACCGTGCGCGGGGCCGGCATTGTCCGGCCCCGCGCATTTGCATTGCCCGCGCGCAAGCCGGGCCGCTATACTGCGGCGCTTAACGTTAGGGAATTTTTTGCAAAAGCCTGTCGCCCCCTTGCGAGGGAATTTCTGTAAGTCCGTCGCCCTCGCGAAGGCGGGGGTCCAGGAAATAAACATTCTCAACGCATCAACGATGCGCTGGATCCCCGCCTTCGCGGGGATGACGGCGGAACGGGGGATGACGGGAAATGTACTTTCGCAAACCTTCCCTCGATACTTAATCTAACGCTCTTTCTTTCCGCGCCGCGAGTGCCTGTGCAACGAGCCGTTTACATTCTCCTCACGCTATTGATGCTCGCACTGCTCTGCGGCCTGCTCGCGCTATCGCTGGGCAGTAGCGAGCTATCGTGGTCTAGTCTCCTACGCGTTGTCACCGGACAAGAGCAAGGCATCGCTTACGAAATCGTGATGCGGCTGCGCTTGCCGCGCGCGCTGAACGCATTCAGCGTCGGTGCTCTGCTCGCCTTGGCGGGCGCCTTGATGCAAGTGATGCTGCGCAACCCTTTAGCCGATCCCTATATTCTTGGCATCTCGGGTGGCGCGGCAGTGGCCACTTTAGCGGCGATTTTATTGGGGATAGGCGGCGTCGGTGGCGGCGCCGCGTTTGCGGGTGCCTTGCTGTCCATGGTCTTGGTCTTCGGCCTGGCGCGTGGTGTGGGAAGCTATTCTTCGGCACGTTTACTTTTGACCGGCGTGGTCGTCGCCGCGGGTTGGTCGGCCATGCTGAGTTTTTTATTGACGCTCGCCCCAGACCGAGAGCTGCGCGGTATTTTATTTTGGCTAATGGGGGATTTGGGGAGCACCGAGAGCACGCGCTTAGGCCCGACCGTGCTGGTATTGGGCTTAGTGTTGTGCTGGCCTTTTGCCCGCAGCTTGAATGTCTTGGCGCGCGGTGAATTAGCGGCGCGTACCTTAGGCGTGCCGGTGACACAATTGCGCTGGTATTTTTATGCCTTGGCTTCGCTCTTTACGGCGGTCGCGGTCACCATAGCGGGCAGCATAGGCTTCGTAGGCTTGGTCGCGCCGCATGTGGTGCGCCTTGTCGTCGGCAGCGATCATCGCGTGCTACTCCCCGCTTCGGCCTTGTTCGGTGGCAGCTTATTGTTGCTCGCGGATACCGTGGCGCGCACTGCTTTTGCTCCGCAGCAAATGCCCGTGGGCGTATTGACCGCGCTTTTGGGTGTGCCGCTGTTTTTATTTTTCTTGGCGCGCTCGCGCGGTGGGGTATAGCGCATGACAGCGCTACTGGAAACCCGCGCGCTGTCTACTCGCATAGGCGTGACTTGTGTTTGCCGGGATTTGAATTTACGTGTGCAAGGCGGCACGCGCTGGGGCGTGCTCGGTACCAACGGTGTCGGTAAGACCACGCTATTGCACACGCTGGCCGGGTTGCGCCAGCCCGCCACCGGCGAAATATTCTTGACCGGTAAGTCCATGGCCGCACTCAGCCGGCGCGACCGCGCGCAGGCTTGCGGGCTCCTATTCCAAGATAGCGGCGACGCGTTTCCGACCACGGTCTGGGAGAGCGCATTGCTAGGCCGCCATCCGCATTTGCAAGCGTGGGCCTGGGAAAGCGCGGAAGACGAAAAAATTGCGCTGCGGGCTTTGCGTGCCGTGGGCTTGAGCCATATGCGCAACCGCCTCACCAGCACTTTGTCCGGCGGCGAGCGCCGGCGCCTGGCCTTGGCGGCTTTGCTCGCGCAAGACCCGGCCTTATTCTTACTCGATGAACCGGCGAACCATTTGGATATGCATCACCAAGTCGCGGTCTTGGAGCTACTCAGCGCGCAAGTGCGTGAGCAAGGTAAGGCGCTGGTCATGGTGCTACACGATGTGAATTTCGCCGCGCGCTTTTGCGATGCGGTGCTGCTGTTATTCGGCGACGGCGAGACCTTGCAAGGACCGGTGCGGGAGGTGATGACCAGCGAGAACTTGCACCGCCTCTATCGCCACAAAATCACCAGCGTGGAAACGGCGGATGGCCGGTTTTTTTTCCCGGCCTGAACCGTGGCTATGTCTCTATTTGAAGTGATAAGTTGCGCCTAACCAGAAATTTCTTTCGGGCATGGGATAGGCGTTGTAGCGGCCCGGAATGAAATTGCTGCGTATGCCGTAGCTGTAATATTTTTTATCGAAAAAATTGTTCACTGCCGCTTCGAATTCCCACTGACGGACCGTATGGGTCAACTTCAAATCGGCGACGGTGTAGGCCGGCATGCGCTGATTAAAGTCGTTGGCTTGATCGTTATCAAAATACTGTTTGCCGGTATAGCTCACCGTAGCGTTGAGTCGCGTCTGCGGTGTCAGGCTTACAGTGGCGCCCGCATTAATGGATGACTTGGGCACTAGCGGCACATATTTCCCAGCCACGTCCGTGCCGCCGTATACACCTTCGCGAAATTGACCGGTGACCTTCAGGCGGATGCCGATGATGGCACCCAAGATGGACGAGCCCAGCACGATGGGTAGAACCATG
>CAZKHT010000161.1:0-6971 GCA_964552595.1 uncultured Burkholderiales bacterium | reverse complement strand
AAGCACATAGGTATCATAGGCACGCCCACTACCATCAACAGCAATGCTTATGCGCAGGCGATACACAGCCGCGATTCCGAAGTGCAACTCTATTCGCAGGCTTGCGCGCTTTTCGTGCCCTTAGTCGAAGAAGGTTGGCTGGAACATCCGGTCACACGCATGACGGCCCAAGAATATTTGCGCCCCCTGCTGGCACGCAATATCGACACCTTGGTGCTAGGGTGCACCCATTATCCCTTGCTCACGCCGCTGCTGAGCGAGGTGGCGGGCAAGAGCGTGCAATTAATCGATTCTGCTCAGGCCATGGCGGAGCGCGCGGCCGCGCTCCTGAAAGCGCAACAACTCGCCAATACCGAACGCCATGCGCCGCGCTATGATTATTATGTGACCGATGTCCCGGTGCGCTTTCAAACCATAGGTGAACGTTTTCTGGGGCGCACCCTGCCGCATGTGCACACGGTCAAATGGTAAAAGAATTAGGAGCTCAATATGCATATCGCCCGTCTCGGCATAAATCGTTTGTTCACCCTTTTTTTCGTGGCGTTGCTTAGCGCATGCTCGACCACCACGCAACCCGGCGCGGTAGGCGTGGAGCGTTCGCAATTGCTATTGATTTCCGCCGAACAAGCGAATCAAGGCGCGGCCGCGTTTTATGCGCAGGAGAAAGAAAAATACGCGCGCGCCGGCGCCCTGAATTCCAATCCGCAGCAAACCGCGCGGGTGCGGGAAATCGCCAACCGCCTCATTGATCAAGCCGCTGCCTTTCGCCCGGATAGTCGTGGCTGGCGCTGGGAAGTAAACGTCATCCAAAGCAAGGAACAAAATGCCTATGCCGCGGCGGGCGGCAAAATCGCGGTGTACTCCGGGCTCTTAGACGGTTTGCATTTAAGCGACGCGGAATTGGCTGCCGTCATGGGTCACGAAATTGCGCACGCTTTACGCGAACACACACGGGAAGCTATGTCCGAAGCATTGGCGCAGCAACTGGGCGTGAGTGCCTTATCCCTCGCATTGGGTTTGGACGCAAATAGCACGAATTTATTAGGCACTGCGGCGACCGTGGGTTTGACGCTCCCGTTTTCGCGCTCCAAAGAGCGGGAGGCGGATCGCATTGGTATGGAATTAATGGCACGCGCCGGATACGACCCGCGCGCCGCAATCACGGTGTGGCAAAAAATGGCGGCAAACGCTGGTGGCAGGCCCCCGGAATTTTTGAGTACCCATCCCAATCCCGAGAGCCGTATTCAAGACATACAAGCGCATATGAGTAATGTGCTGCCTTTGTATGAGGAAGCGAAACGGCGCGGCCACTAGGTAAGCTCAAAAAAAATAGGCCGGGCACTATGGCCCGGCCAACTCCGTAAAGGAGAGAGTGATTCCCGATGCACGACACTCCGTATCGCGCATCAAAGGTTATGCAATGCTCATGCCACCGGGATGTAACTAAATTGCGCTTCATGACGCGCCCGCCATCGCCCGCAGAAGCTTGAATCAGTTTGAAATAATTTTTCTACGGGATACAGGGCAAGACGCGGTAATCACTATCGTGCTCTAAGACAATCGGCAAAAAGGGCAGAGCCTGCCGCAATACGTCAGCTGGCCGCTGCTTTTTGAAAGACCAAACTGCGATTATTCACCGGCATTTCGTAGTCGGCTTGCAGCTGCAAACCTTGCAACCCTGCAAGGCTCACGACTGCTTCCGCGTCTCGCACCCCGCTGGCGGGATCACGCGCTTTTAGCCAAGCGTCAAAGCGCGCGTTACTGGGCGCGGTGAATTGCCCGCCATAATTGAAGGGGCCATAGACCACGAATTTACCGCCGGCCACTAATACGCGCGCAACACCGCGTAGCAGCGCCTGCACTTCTGGCCAGGAAATGATATGCAAGGTATTGGCCGTGAAAACGCCCTGCACCGCATCGACCGGCCAGGCTGTTTGCTTGACATCTAAGATCAGCGGCGGCAACACATTGGCGAGTTGGGCTTCGTCTAACCACATGCGCATACCCGCATGATGCTCCGCCAGATCGCTGGTTTGCCAAATCAAATGCGGAAGCGCACGCCCGAAGTAAACCGCATGTTGTCCGGTGCCACTGCCGATTTCCAAAATTTTGCCGGCTTCCGTGAACACCTTACGCAGAATTTCAAGTATGGGTGCTTGATTGTTTTCACAGGCTTCGGAATAAGGCTTCATAAGGGACTCGACGCACACACTGGGCAGCACATGAAGGCCGCATCATGCCTCGCGCCCATAAAAAACGCCAATCCTAAGATTGGCGCAAATCCCCATTAATACGTTTTGTTTTTATTCGATTCCACGAACAGAGAGTCTTAAAACAAAGCCGGTATGTAACTTTTTTGTTGAGATCCTACCCTGCTACATCCAGCTTACCGCCTACCCTTGCAACCATCGTGCCATCACAATCACGTCATTGTTTTGTAATAAAATATGCCGCCAAAATAGATCATTTTGAGGTCGTTTTTGTAAGCATCTTCGACAGCTTTAAGGTCCTTAAACGAGGCCACGACGGCCGGGACGAAAATAATCTAGGTTGTCGTAATAGCGCGCCTCTTGATTGTCTGGGCTATAGCCCGGCATGCCGAGTATGGGGAGCGGCAAGAGATCGCGCGGATGTGACCAAGCTTGCGCGCCGGTCAGGAGTGCGGCGATTTTTTTATCGACGACCGCGAGTTGTTCGGCGAAAGACGCCTGCATGAAGTCCTTCCCCACGTTGAATAGGCAGGCCTTGGCGGTCAACCCTAGATAAGGCGTCAAGGCTTTTTCCATGAGGCCGTGGCCAAACACAAAGCAGCGCAAAGACGCAGACACCGCCGCGCGTCGTTCCCAAAACACCTGCTTCCACTGAAATGCCTTGAGCAACTCCGACAACTCGGGATCGGCGCAGACTAAGACCGCCCCGCTTTCATCGAACTGAGTAAGGGCATCTTGGGCCGGCGTGCGCGCTCCTGCCCTTGCTGGCGTAGAAAGCGGCAGAGCGGGTGAGCTGAGATGCGCCGCATTCAGCGCGGCTTTGCTTAATGGGAAAGTGCACCAGGTCAAAAGATTAAAACAGTCATGCCAATTTTCTAAACGCGTGTGTAGCGTCGCGTGCAAATTGACGCTGGCTTCATAGGCGCCGTGCCCGAAGTCGGAAAGTGGGGATGCCGGAACGGCTTTTAGAGCGTGGCCGTGGCAATTTTTCACTTGGTGTTTTTCCAACAAACTTTGGTAATCGTCCATGGTGGGCCAAACCGAGCTCGGCCATGCCGCGCCTTCCAAAACGGGCCGCAAAGGGTTTAATAGCGGGCTGGCAAGCACTTTAGAGGTGTTCCAAACACCATTGTTGGTTGCGTATTTTTTCATGCAGCCTATAAATAAATCAGTTGTTTAACCGCAAACAGTGCAGCATGCTCGAAGCTCGAGCTCACCTTTGGAGACCATTATGCAGCGTGACGAATTTATCCAAACGCCTGCCCCGAATCCGCTCACCGAAATAAAAAAATTCGGGCAGAGCTTATGGCTGGACAATCTTTCGCGCACTTTATTGTTAGAGGGTGGGCTGAAACGCTATATCGAGCAAGACGGCGTGACGGGGGTCACTTCGAACCCGGCAATATTTCAAAAAGCCATCGCCGACAGCCCGCATTATAAAGAGGAATTGTCGCGCTTACGGGCCGGCGGCTTGAACTTGGAACAGCGTTTCGAAACACTCGCGGTGGCCGATGTGCAATCCGCCTGCGATATCTTGCGTCCGGTCTGGGAGCGCACTCAAGGCGACGATGGCTATGTCAGCTTGGAAGTGTCGCCGAGTTTGGCCGCGGACGAAGTCAACACAGTAGCTGCCGGTAAGCGCTTATATGCCGCCGTGAACCGCCCGAATGTCTTAATCAAAGTGCCCGCCACCCCGCAAGGTATCTTGGCTTTTGAGTCGCTGATCGCGCAAGGCATCAGTGTGAACGTCACCTTGATTTTTTCCTTGCACCATTACATGCAAGTGGCCGAGGCCTATATCCGCGGCTTGAAACGCTGGGTTAAAACCGGCGGCGACGCCCGCCAAATTAAATCCGTGGCCAGCGTATTTTTATCGCGCGTGGACACCTTGGTGGATAAAAAACTCGAAGCCTTGGACACGGAAGCTGCTTTGCAATTACGCGGTAAAAGCGCCGTGGCCATGGCCAAGTTGGCATATCAGCGTTATCACGAATTATTTCACGGCGCCCTCTTCGCCGATTTGGCGGCGCGCGGCGCACGCCGGCAATATCCCTTATGGGCAAGCACGGGCACTAAAAATCCGGCTTACAGTGACGTTTTATACTTGGAAACCTTAATAGGCCCGGAAACCGTTAACACCGTGCCGGACGCGACCTTGGCCTTATTTCGCGATCACGGCAAGGCGCGGGCGACGCTGCAAGAAAATATCAGCCAAGCCCAGCAGGAGTATTTAGCCTTGGAACAAATGGGCATCAATATGCGCGACGTAGGCGATGACTTGCAAGTGGAGGGCGTGCAGCTCTTCCAGCAAGCCTTCGATAAATTATTGCTGGCCATGCAATAAGCCCCCTGATTACCCTTCCATGGGCGCTGGGCGCCCATTATTTTTTTGCGCCGGTTATTTTTCGTTAGAATAAGCCTTTTTCCTTGGAGGCCCCCATGCGCAAGACTTTGATCCGTACGCTTACCAGTATTACCGCTTTAGGCTTGGCCGCGTTACCGATATTGGCCAGCGCGCATGATGACCCGACACACGCGGCGCAAGCCGGCCAGCCCGGCGTGGACTTAATCAAAATCGACGTGAAGCCGGGCAGCGGAGAGACGGCGGTGCCTGGCAAACAAGTGACCGTGCATTACACGGGTTGGTTATACGATGCAGCCGCCAAAGATCACAAAGGAAAAAAATTCGATAGCTCGCGTGACCGGAATGAGCCTTTTGGCTTTCCGCTGGGCGGACGACAAGTCATACAAGGATGGGATGAAGGCGTCGCGGGCATGCGCGTCGGTGGGCAGCGGACGCTAATTATTCCACCGCAAATGGGTTATGGCAGCCGCGGTGCCGGCGGCGTGATCCCCCCCAATGCGACTCTGGTATTCGATGTCGAATTACTCGGCGTGCGCTAATCAAAAATAAAAAAAGCCGCAGGCATCCTGCGGCTTTTTTGTTTACAGAGTATAGGCTCGGAATTGTGTCAGCCTCTATTGGCCGATGCATGCAAAGGAAGAGCGCTAAGGAGAAGAATTTCGGCTGATGCGATTTAAGCCTATGCAGTCGCATCGGATAGTATCTAGGGATCGTTGAGGTTTAGACGAGGTTCTTCTGCGAAGACACTAAATCGATTGCGACCGGCGTTTTTGGCCATGTACATAGCGCGATCTGCATTCTTTAAAAGTTGCTCAGTGTTGCTCGCGTCTTGCGGGAAAAGCGCGATCCCGATACTGGCGGAGATTTGCACACTTTCATTGAAAATATGAAACGGCATTGCCAACTCGCTCACAATGATCGAAGCGACCATTTCCGCGTGTTCGCCCCCTGCGAGATCTTGTAAGATCACCGTGAACTCATCTCCACCTAGACGGGCAACTGTATCGGTTTCCCGAACACACGCTCGAATCCGAGCGGTCGCCTCTCGCAGCAAGAGATCGCCAGCGACATGTCCGAGCACATCATTGGCTTCTTTAAAGTGATCGAGGTCAATAAAAAACAAGCCTAATTGCGCACCAATGCGGCTCGCGTGCTTCACGCCTTGCTCCAATCGGTCGAGAAAATAGCGACGATTGGGTAGCCCGGTTAATAAATCATAATTAGCGCGTTGCCAGTTTAGATCCTCCGTCGCCTTGCGTTCGGTAATGTTGCGCGCGATTCCTGCAACCATTTCTACATCACCTTTACTATTTAAAACCGGCACATAAATATAATCGTAAAATCCGCGTCGCCCGGATGGCGATACGTAAAGCATCTCGCCACGAAATTGCTTTTTGGATTTGATCACTAGATCGACCTGGCCTTGAAGCTCTCTCCCATTGGGCAAGTTCAGGTCATAAAAATTTTTTCCAACTATTTTGTCCGGAGCGAGGTCAAACAATTCAATCACCGCTTTATTCACGTATGCAAACCTACCGTCTAAATTGAAGGTAAAGTTGAGATCGGGGGAGGTCGATAAAATCGTATCGAATACGCGCGTTTGCTGCTCTTTTGCAAACGAGTAACTCGTTACCGATTCATTAATCGCTTGATCAATGCCTTCGTTAAACCGGATGAGGTCAAAAAACGCGGTGTCTGGCAGTGGTTTACCCGTTAGGGATTTTCGCCATAGCCGGGTGACACTTGCGCGCAACGCTCTGTATTCGGCCATCGCGGCATCCAAGCTAAAACCGAAAACCAAGCGCTCCTTACCGTGAGCCGTGGCAGCGGTTATTGGGTAGGCAGGCGCGCTATTGTGACCCTGAGACTTTTCCTTTTCTTCGCGTTCGGTTTGAGCGCAAGAAATGTCGGCGGCGATCGTCTCTAGCATTAGTTTGACATGGTCGCGCAACGCAGCTTTATCCAATGGCTGATCACCAGGAAGCAAAGTTGCGGCGAAATCCTCCCATTCTTGAAGAATGGCCTCCAGGTTATCGAGGATAAAGTCCGCTAAACGCATGGTTCTCTTTACGATCTCTGGGATACTTGGCTTGCGCGTTGTATTGCTGACAAGTACGAATCATTTTGACAGATAGAATGAATCTGTCGGGACGCACTGGCTATAACGTTTTATGCCGCCGCGATTTTATCAATTGAACAATCGCCGGCGCGATGGATACTAGGATAATGCCTAGTATCACCCAAGTGAGATTATTTTTAATGAAGGGAATATTCCCAAAGAAATAACCGGCGAAGACCAAGCCATTGATCCAGGTGATAGTGCCTAAAATACTGAACATGAGAAACCTGGGATAAGGCATATGGCCTATGCCGGCGACGAAGGGTGCGAAGGTACG
>CAZKHT010000160.1:3413-7003 GCA_964552595.1 uncultured Burkholderiales bacterium | reverse complement strand
AGCGTGTTGCATAATTCGCAAAAATATTCTCAATAGCGAATCGAATATAAGTTTGATTGCTTTTGGCATCATCTTGGTGTTAGGCGTGATCGCCTATAACTGGGTACAAGAGCAGCGTCTTCGAAAAATGTAACAGCAGCGTTTCCGCGCTTCCCACGACGATACCTTGATGCAAACCAGCGACCAACCCGCAGGTCCGAACACTGTGGCCCGGCAAACGGTCAACGATATGCGGATAGAGCCACGCATCACGGAAATCCCCGCGCCCATTCCTCGTCCTTCGCCTTATGAAGTCGCGGAGGAGCCACCTGCAGAGAAGCGTGCTCAGTACAGCCCCTCGCCCTCCGTTGCCGCCACTGCATTCAAAGCGCCGCCAGCGGAAGCCCCTCCCGCAAGCGACGCGTCTGTCGCGGCACCGAGCGCCGCGGCCGTGAGCGCAGCCACCACCATGAGCGCGGGCGCTAGCGCGCGTAAACCCGGGGCCAATCTGCCACCGCCCTTGGACTTGGCGATTGATTACATCGTCCGCTTGGATTTAGCCGATGCCGTGCCGGCCGGCAAATTACGCGACGCGCTGGGGGAGACGCTGTTCGCCAAGAATGTCATCTGGCGTGGCCACAGCGCGACGGGGCAATGGGAAGACGCATTGCAGGCACGCGACCGCTTGGAATTCACGGCCCTGTACGGTGGCTTGCAATTAGCCGATAGAGCCGGCGCGATCAATGCCGAAGAACTGGCATTTTTTACGCAGCACGTGCAGGCGATGGCGGAAAAACTCATGGCGGTTGCGCAGCTGCCGGAGCGCCAAGGTGCGCTAGAGCATGCGTCCAAGCTGGATCAATTTTGCGCCGAGGTGGATATCTTAGTCGGCGTAAACGTGATTGCGGTGGATCACGAAACTTTCCCCGGCACTAAAATTCGCGCGCTGGCCGAAGCTGCCGGCTTTCAACCGACCGCCGAGGGGAGCTATCAATATCTAGACGAGCATGGCGTCCCGCTGTATTCCTTAAGTAATCAAGAATCCGCGCCCCTAGGCAAGGAAGACATGAAGCAGTTAAGTACCCATGGGCTGACCTTGCTATTCGACGTGCCGCGTGTGCCCCATGGTTTGCGCGCCTTTGAGCAAATGATTTTATTCGCACGTCAAATGACGGATTCCTTGCACGGCAATATGGTGGACGATAATCTGCGGCCTTTAACCGACGACGGCGTGGCCAAGATTAAACAACAACTTTCCATGATCTATAGCAAGATGGATCAGAACGGCATCGCCGCCGGCTCCGCGCGCGCTCAGCGCTTGTTCTCTTAAACGCGCGGCGATGGCGCTGACGCAGGCTGTTCTGGCCCGGGCGCAGCAACTGCGAACCGAGCTTAATCTCCATAATCACCGTTACTATGTATTAGACGCGCCGACGATAAGCGACGCCGAATACGATCAGCTTTTCCGGGAGCTGCAAGCGCTGGAGAACGCATATCCGGCCTTGCTTACGCCTGACTCGCCCACGCAAAGAGTGGGCGGCGCGCCGGCGCCGGACTTCGCCAAAGTAAATCATCAACTGCCGATGTTGTCCTTGAATAACGCGTTCACGGACGAAGAGGTCGCGGCGTTCGATAAGCGCGTGCGCGAACGTTTAGAGAGCGCATCGGTGGACTATATGGCCGAGCCCAAATTCGATGGCTTGGCGATCAGCCTCATTTACCGCGACGGCGTGTTAAGCAAAGCCGCTACGCGCGGCGACGGCTATACCGGCGAAGAAGTCACCGCGAACGTCAAAACAATTTATGCCGTGCCTTTGAAATTAGATCTGGCGCAGCCGCCCGCGCTTTTGGAAGTGCGCGGCGAGGTATTGATGTTGAAGCGGGATTTTGAAAAATTGAACGCGGCGCAACGCGCCAAGGGTGAGAGAGAATTCGCAAATCCGCGTAATGCGGCGGCCGGTGCGTTACGGCAACTTGATGCCAAAATAACCGCGGCGCGTAAGCTTACTTTTTTTGCCTATGCCTGGGGCGCAACGGAAGGCGTGGCAATGCCCGATCGGCAAAGCGCCGTCATGGATTGGTTGGAAAGCCTGGGGTTCCCGGTCTGCAAGGATAGGCAAATCGTCAGCGGTGTGCAGGGCTTGCTGGCCTACTACACCGAACTCGGTAAAAGGCGGGAGAGCCTGCCTTTCGAAATCGATGGTGCCGTATACAAAGTTAACGAATTGAGCGCGCAAGCGGAGCTGGGGTTTGTCTCGCGGGCGCCGCGCTACGCTTTGGCCCATAAATATCCAGCCCAGGAAATGCCTACCCAAGTTTTGGACATAGACGTGCAAGTGGGCCGTACCGGCGCTATCACGCCCGTGGCACGTTTAAAACCGGTGTTTGTCGGCGGCGTCAATGTCACCAACGCGACCCTGCACAACGAAGATGAAGTCCGACGTAAGGATGTGCATATTGGCGATACCGTTTTGGTTCGCCGCGCCGGTGATGTGATTCCGGAATTAATCAGCGTGCTCAAAGCGCAGCGGCCAGCGGATGCGCGGCCGTTTGTGATGCCAGCCGTGTGTCCGGTCTGTGGCTCGCACATCGTACGCTTGCCAGATGAGGCCGTGGCACGTTGTAGCGGCGGCTTGTTTTGCCCGGCGCAACGCAAGCAGGCTTTATTACATTTCGCCAGTCGGCGAGCTTTGGATATAGAAGGCTTGGGAGAAAAATTAGTCGATCAATTGGTGGAAACGGGAAGCGTGCATACGCCGGCCGACATCTATCAATTGGATTTGCCGACTTTATCGAAGCTGGAGCGCATGGCGGAAAAATCCGCCGCCAATGTTTTAAGCGCCATAGAAGCCAGTAAACATACCCGCTTGGAGCGGTTTATTTACGCCCTGGGAATACGCAATGTAGGCGAAGCCACGGCAAAAGATTTAGCGCGCGATCTTGGCAGCCTAGACGCTTTAATGCAGGCCGATGAAGCCCGCTTATTGGAGGTGAATGATATCGGCCCCATTGTTGCGCAAAGCATCGTGCAGTTTTTTGCCGAGCCGCATAACCGCGAAGTGATCGCGCAACTGCGCGCCGCCGGTGTGCATTGGGAAGAGAGCGCGGGACGCAAAGTTGCAGCCCACTCGGCGCTGAGCGGCAAGATTTGTGTATTAACCGGCACCTTGCCCAGCATGACCCGCGATCAAGCCAAGGAAGCCATCGAGAGCCTAGGCGGTAAAGTTACGGGCAGCGTGTCTAAAAAAACCGATTATGTGGTGGCGGGAGAAGAAGCGGGCAGCAAACTATTGCGCGCGCAAGAATTGGGTATCCCAATATTGGATGAAGCCGGGCTGCAAAATCTCCTGCGAAACTCCATGCCCAATTCATAAGGCACGGGCAGTCCGTTTTACTTTCATAAAGGCCTGCTACAATTCATAGCCCCTACAGGAAAGAGAATCCCGAATGAAAAACGTTTCAAAAAAAATTCGTAAAGCAGTATTTCCGGTCGCGGGCATGGGCCCCCGCTTTTTAACGGCGACCCAAACCAACCCCAAAAGAATTGTTCCCCACACTCACAAACCCCCTTACCCATTAGACGGTGAAAAAAGCCAAAAACGACGGTAAAC
>CAZKHT010000160.1:0-3403 GCA_964552595.1 uncultured Burkholderiales bacterium | reverse complement strand
AAAAATAAAAACGTTGCAAAAAAAATCCTTAATGCAGGATTTCCCGTCGCGGGCATGGGAACGCGCATTTTACCGACGACCAAAGCCAGCCCCAAAGAGATGTTACCCATCGTCGACAAACCGCTGATCCAGTATGCGGTGGAAGAAGCCATAGACGCTGGTATCACTGAAATGATTTTTATCACCGGTAGAAATAAGCGCGCAATAGAAGACCATTTCGATAAAGCCTACGAGTTGGAAGCCGAGCTGAGCGCGCGCGGCAAAACTAAAACCATAGAACAATTACGGGGTATTTTGCCCGCCAATGTGACTTGCGTGTACACCCGGCAAGCGGAAGCCTTGGGGCTGGGGCATGCCGTGTTATGCGCCGCCTCCGTGGTCGGCGATGAGCCTTTCGCGGTCATATTGGCAGATGATTTAATCGACGCGGAGCCCGGCGCACTCAAGCAAATGGTGGATTTATATTACGAGCACGATTGCTCGGTGCTGGGGGTGGAAAACGTCCCGCCGGCGAATACGGCATCGTATGGCATCGTGAAAAGCCAGGCGATTTCGGCGCGGGTGCAACGCGTCACCGGCATCGTGGAGAAACCCAAACCGGAACAGGCGCCGTCTAACCTCGCGGTGGTGGGGCGCTATATTTTGACGCCGCGCATTTTTCGCCTCTTAGAGCAAGTCGCGCCTGGCGCCGGCGGCGAGATTCAATTAACCGATGGCATCGCCGCCTTGTTGGAATATGAAGCGATCTTCGCTTATGAGTTCGACGGCGTGCGTTACGACTGCGGCAGCAAGCTGGGCTATTTGCAAGCCACCGTCGCTTACGCTGCCAAACATCCCGAAGTCGGTGCGAGTTTCCGGGCCTATCTTTCCTCTTTAAACTACACGCGCTCGGTTGCATAACGAGCCCATGCCAGAACGCGCTCAGGCCCTCGCGATATTGCGAGAGGCGGATCTGATTTGTTCCGCCGCCGAAGTTTCTGGTTGTATTGCCCGCGTAGCCCAAGAAATTACCCAGGAAATAGGCGAGCACTATCCCGTAGTGCTCTCCGTGATGGGGGGTGCCATCGTCTTCGCCGGCCAGTTATTGCCGCAACTACGCTTTCCCCTGGATTTGGATTATGTGCATGCGACACGTTATCGCAATGACACGCAAGGGCGTGATATCGCTTGGAAGGTGCAGCCTAAGAGCGATATAGCAGGGCGGGTGGTATTAGTGCTAGACGACATCTTGGATGAAGGCCATACCTTGGCCGCGGTGCGCGATAAATTACTGGATATGGGCGTGGCGAAATTTTATTGCGCGGTGCTCGCGGAGAAAGACACAGGCCAGGCTAAACCCATACAGGCGGATTTTGTCGGCCTGCGTTTACCCAATCGCTATGTCTTCGGCTGCGGCATGGATGTGCGCGGCATGTGGCGCAACTTGCCGGAAATTTACGCGCTAAAAGAATGAGCGGCGCGGCGCGCTTAGCGGAGATTTTAGCCGAGGCGCAAAACCGCTTCCTAGCCCGAGCATTTTCTCCCGCGCGTGATTTGTGTACGCAAGCCGTGGCGGATTTTGCGGGCGAGGCGCAGCTTTGGCAGGCTTGGCATCTGCTTGCTCTCGCAGAAAAAGCGCTGGGTCATCTGACTGCCGCGCAACAGGCTTTAGAGCAAGCTATCCTCCTACAACCCGCGGCCACCGAATCACGCAATAACTTAGGCAATCTACTTTTAGCGCAGGGTCGCTATGAGCAGGCCATAGATCAATTTCGACAAGCACTGAGCTTAGCCCCGGAAAATTATGCCGCCGCGCTCAATCTAGGCAATGCCTTCGCGCGCTTAGGCGACACCGAACAAGCCATTGCATATTACGATCAGGCTCTGGCCATCCAGCCGCAGAGCGCCGAGGCGCAATGGGGCAGGGCGCTCGCGTATTTATTGCAAGGCGATTTGGCGCGCGGCTGGGAAGGCTATGAATGGCGTTTCCAATTTCAGCAGGCTTACCCGCATCGTTATACGAAGCCGTATTGGGATGGCCGGGAATTTCGCGGGCAACGTTTATTGATCTACGACGAAATCGGCTACGGTGATGTATTCCAATTCGCGCGTTATTTACCCTTGGTGAAAGCGCTAGGCGGTAGTGTGCTATTCGAAGTCAAGCCCGGTCTGCTGCCGCTTATGCGCAGTCTGGCGGGCGTGGATCATTGCTATGAGCGCGGCGCGCAGCCGGTAGGGGAAGCCGATTTCGATATGCATTTTCCTCTGGAAAGTTTGCCCGGACTATTCGGCACGACTTTGCAAAACATTCCCCAAACCGTGCCTTATCTGTTTGCTGATCCTTTACGCTGCGCGCATTGGGCGGCGGAATTTGCGTCCAATGCGCGCTTAAAAATCGGCATAGTCTGGGCCGGCAATCCGGACAGTGCCTACGATGCCGGACGTTCTTGCCCGCTTACCCTGTGGGCGGCGCTGCTAAGGACTCCGGACTGTCATTTTTATAGCTTGCAAGTCGGTGCGGCTCAGCAACAATTGCAGGCGCTGCCGCTATCTCTAAGTGCCCTTGGCGACAAGCTATATGGCTTTGGCGAAACTGCTGCGGCTGTCACGCATCTGGATTTAATCATTACCGTGGAAACGGCCTTGGCGCATTTAGCCGGGGCCATGGGTAAGCCGACTTGGGTGCTCTTGTCTAAGGTTCCGGCTTGGCGCTGGTTGCGCGAGCGCAGCGATACGCCTTGGTATCCGACTATGCGTTTATTTCGGCAAACCACAGCGGGGGATTGGGCCAGTGTGCTCACTGCGGTTGAGCAAGCGTTAGCGCAATATGCTAAAGTTCGCGGCTAATTCTGACAGCCAACTCATACTTAAACATGCTTGCAATTATCGGTGGTTCTGGTCTTACCCAACTGGCTAATCTTGAAATCACCAATCGTCGCGTGATACGCACGCCGTTTGGTGAACCGTCCGGCGCTTTGACTTTAGGTCACATTAATAGCGAGGAAGTAATTTTTCTGGCGCGCCATGGCTATGGTCATACCATAGCGCCGCATGACGTGAATTACCGCGCCAATATTTGGGCCATACATTCGCGCGGCGTCAAAGACTTGGTTTCCGTGGCTTCGGTGGGCGGCATACACCCTGATTTGAAACCCGGCACGATTGTCATTCCGGATCAAATTATCGATTACACCCATGGCCGTAAAACCACTTATCGCGAAGGTAAAGACACGCCGGTCGTACATATGGATTTTACTGAGCCATATTGCCAAAGCATGCGTGCCTTGTGTTTGCGTGCAGTAAAAGAAGCCGGCGAAAGCTGTGTCGATGGCTGCGTCTACGCCGCGGTGCAAGGCCCACGCTTAGAGACGGGGTCTGAGATTAAACCCTTCAAAGCCGAATGGCGAAACAATGTGGGGATGGA
>CAZKHT010000159.1:0-7086 GCA_964552595.1 uncultured Burkholderiales bacterium | reverse complement strand
GAAGGGCGATGTCTGCGCCATGCGCTGGTCGGACTTCGATCCGGCGGGCAGGCGACAATTGGTCGCGACCAATCCCATGACCTCCATGCCGAATACCGCGCGCATCCGCAAAACCCTGGAAAAATTGGAATTCCTGGTGGTGCAAGACGCCTATAGCGATGTCGAAACCAATCAATACAGCCATGTGTATTTACCGGCGGCACTGTGGGCGGAAAAAGAAGGCTGCTTCACCAATACCGAGCGCCGCGTGAATCTTATTCGTAACGTGATGCCGCCCAATGGTGAATCCAAACCCGATCTATGGATATTCAATCAAATCGCGTCGCGTTTGAGCGAGGGCAAGGGCCCCCGTTTCCCTGAAACCGCCGAGGCGGTATTCGAGGAAATGAAAATCCTCTCCAAAGGCGAGGATAGGATCTTGGATATCTCCGGCATGACTTACGCCAAGCTGGAAGCGCAGCGCGGCTTGCAATGGCCGTGTCGCGAGGGCGATGAAAGCGGCGCGCAGCGCTTGTATACGGATGGCAAATTCCAGCACGAAGACGGTAAAGCCAAGCTGATCCCCCTGGCCTTTGTCGACAACAACGAAAAGCCGGACGCGGAATATCCTTTCTGGCTTAACACCGGCCGGGTGGTGGAGCATTTCCACACCCGTACCCGCACCGGCAAAGTCGGCAACGCCAATAAATTCAGCCCGACGCCTTATATGGAAATGAATCCCGATGCGGCCGCTGAGCTCGGCGTGCAACACGGCGGCTACGCGCGCCTGACTTCGCGACGTGGCGAAGCAGTGGTGATGGTGCAACTCACGCAGCGCGTGTCGCGGGATATGGTGTTCATCCCTTTTCATTTCTTCGATTGCGTGAATCGCCTGACCTTAGGCTTGCTCGATCCCCACTCGCGGCAGCCGGCGTATAAGCAATGCTCCGTGCGCATAGAGCCCGCCGCCGATCAAGTGGCGGCGGCGGCCGCGAATGCCGCGGCGAGGGCGTTTTAATCGTGAATCCGAATCCGAGCCCGGATTGCAATTGCCGCGCGGCGAACCGCGTCTCTTTGAGGCGCAATCACCTTTTTATGAATTGGAATTGAGTCACTATGTTTCAACCTAGGCCCAAAGAACCCGCTTACGCTTTCGTCCCCCAGGTCGACCATCCCGAGCAAAATTGTTGGGGGCAATCCATAGAGACCGTGCCCGAAGATCATCCGCTGCGCGGCAAAAGCCTCAACATCAATGGCGATGCGGCGATATCCAGCAACCCCAATCGCTATAAGCAGCACGGTTTTTATTTCAATGCGGACAACTGCATCGCTTGCCATGCTTGCGAAGCCGCCTGCGCGGAAAAAAATGAAACGCCGGCCCACCTCGCGTTTCGCTCCGTGGGTTATCTCGAAGGCGGGGCTTACCCTGCTTATGCCCGCGTCAATATTTCCATGGCGTGCAACCATTGCGACGACCCGGTATGCCTTAAAGGATGTCCTACACTGGCCTACACCAAATTCGCCGAATATGGCGCGGTGCTACAAGATCCCGATATTTGTTTCGGCTGCGGTTATTGCACCTGGGTGTGTCCGTATAACGCGCCCCAGTTAGATCCGGTTGCCGGCCATGTGTCGAAATGCAATATGTGCGTGGATCGTTTGGAGGTGGGCTTGAAACCCGCTTGTGTCTCCGCTTGCTTGGCCAGCGCCTTGGATTTTGGCGTGATAGAGACCGTGCCGGAAAATCGCATCCAAGCCGAGATTACGATTCCGGGTTTTCCTGATCCGCATATCACGCATCCCAATATTCGCTTTCAGCAAACCAAAACCTTACCGCGCGAACTGACCCGCACCGACAGTTATCCTCTGCAATATGTGCGCGCTAGCAGCGGTTCCGCCGCTCAAGCCCAGCAGCCTCAATATCAGCCGCAGCCCTTGCTTAAAAACGCGCAACGGGCTTGGGGTTGGAAAAAACTTTCCACGCGCGAAAATCCGCTGGTGGTATTTACTTTGGTATCGCAAGCGGTAGTCGGAGCATTTTTAGTTTTATTTTTCGGACCGCTCTTGGGTATGGACATGCTAAGCGCGGAGGCGCATCCGATTGCCCGTCCGGCCTTTCTGTTCGGCATGATAGGACTCCAAACCCTGGCCTTGGTATTGTCCACGCTGCATCTGGGGCGGCCTCATCGCTTTTATCGCGCCTTCAATAATCTGCGCTATTCGCCGGTGTCGCGTGAAGTCGCGGGCATCGCGGTTTTCTACAATTTACTGGGTGCCTACACCGTGCTTAGCGCTTTCCCGCAGTTAAGCCAGTGGCTGCCGGCGAGTTTGATCTCGGCTCTAACATCCTTGACGGGATATGGCGCCGCGTTGTCCGGATTAGCGGCTTTGTATTTCATGCATAAAATTTATCGCATTCCGGCGCGCCCATTTTGGAATCACTGGCAAGTGTTGAGCAGTTTCTACGGCGCTATGCTGATGCTCGGCCCCTTAAGCGTGGGGGTATTATTTGCGCCGCTGCTGGCAGATCCGGCGGCGCTCCTGGTGCCCTTGGCTTGGGTAGCCGCCTCGGGTGTGATGCTAGAAGGCCTGGGTTTATTTTTCCACGGACGCGATTTATTGCGGCGCGGTGGCGAAGGCGCGGCGGCCCAGCAAATGCAAACAACCGGTTTCGGCCACAGCTATCGCGCGCGCAATCTTGCCCTCGTGGTGGTGCTACTGACGCTGATCACATTCGCGCTGCTAACGCCGACGGCTACCGCCGCCTGGCCCATTTGGCTGAGCATAAGCATGGTGGCCGTGGCCGCCGCGACTTTGGGGCGTATGCTGTTTTATGCTTTGGTGATTCCCACTACGATGCCGGGCGCTTTCTTTTGGCGTAACCCCGCGTTTCAAGAACACGCACGTAAAACCGGTTTGGCGAAAATGCCCCAAGTCGGCGTTGCCTACGATGGCCATTAACACTGTTTTCAAAATTATAAGGCTAGCGCAAATAGAGATCGTACAGCTGTCGCCGCATGCATGACGGTATTCGGCACGCTCATTTTTAACTTATGGATGAACTGACCCGTGCGGTGTTTCATGCCGCTTATCGCTCGCGCACGCAGACTCATTTGCGTCTGCTGCTCAGCGCGCTATTGGTGGGCAAACATATTTTGCGCGGATTGCTTTTTAGTTGGCCGCTATATGTTTTGGCGTTTGCGGGTTGGGCGTTTCCGGCGTTTCACACTGGGGTATTTTTACTCTTGTTGATTCCCGCGGTGGCAGTCTCGGGAATGATATTGCTGAGTGGGCTACGCGAAGACTACAAAACTTTTGTCGCCGCACGCTTATTAAAACCCGGTGATATCTGGCGCGCCTTATTCGGCGCACGGTATTAAGGTAGTGAGTTGCGGCATCGCTGAGCGTCGGCGCTTTTGCCGACGATATTTTTATTAAAAGGGCAGTTGTATGAATAAGGAATTCTGGAAAATTGGTCACCCGCCGACGCTGCTCGCCGCGTTTTTTTACTTTGATTTGTCTTTTATGGTGTGGGTCATGCTCGGACCACTGGGCGTGCAAATCGCGCAAGACCTACATCTCAGTTCCGCACAGAAAGGTTTAATGGTGGCGACACCGGTGCTGGCTGGCGCGCTATTGCGCATCGTCATGGGCGTCTTAGTCGATCATCTCAAGCCTAAGCTCGCAGGCGTCATAGGCCAGGTGCTGGTCATTTCCGCGCTCGGCTTCGCTTGGCATTTCGGCATCCACAGTTATGCTCAGGTATTAATACTAGGCGGCTTTCTGGGGGTGGCGGGCGCCGCTTTCGCCGTGGCCCTGCCCTTGGCTTCACGCTGGTATCCGTCTGAACATCAAGGTACAGCGCTCGGTATTGCCGGCGCGGGGAATTCGGGCACTGTGTTGGCCGCGCTATTCGCGCCTACGCTGGCGACATGGTATGGCTGGAACAATGTCTTCGGCTTAGCCATTATTCCCTTGACGCTGGCTTTCGTAGTCTATGTATTATTCGCCAAAGACGCGCCGGAATGTCCGCGCCCTAAATCGCTGCATCAATACCTGGCGGTGTTGAAAGACCGAGATGCCTGGTGGTTCATGTTTTTTTATAGCGTCACCTTTGGCGGCTTTGTCGGCCTGGCTTCCTCGCTGACCATTTATTTCCATGACCAATATGGTTTGAGCCCGGTCATCGCGGGCTACTTTACCGCAGCCTGTGTGTTCGCCGGCTCCTTGGTGCGGCCCTTAGGCGGCATGCTGGCGGACCGGATGGGCGGGATACGCTCCTTGCTGGTGATGTATAGCGCGGCGGCGAGTTTGTTATTCGTGGTCAGTTTTGGATTCTCGCAAGCGTGGATGGCTTTACTGATATTTATATTGGCGATGCTGGCCTTGGGCATGGGCAATGGCGCGGTCTTTCAACTCGTACCCCAGCGCTTTCGCAAAGAAATCGGCGTGATGACGGGCTTAGTCGGCATGGCGGGCGGGGTGGGCGGATTTTATCTAGCGTCCAGCCTGGGCTACGCCAAACAGCTCACCGGCAGCTATCAAAATGGATTTATTATTTTTGCCGCGCTCGCCGTGTTGGCCCTGGTGGGTTTAGCGAGTGTCAAAACCCGGTGGCGCACGACTTGGGGCGCGGCGCATTTAACCGCCGCAAAAATCTAAGCGCCGTTTCGAGCGCGGTCTCGGTACAATCTGCCTCCCATGCCGCTACAAATCAGCGTTGGTCAAGCCACGGCTACCGGCGCACGTCCCCAGAATGAAGATTATCTAGGCTGGGTCACGCCGGAAGCGGCGATGGCTCAAGTCAAAGGCATGCTCCTCGCCGTGGCCGATGGCGTAGGGGGCAGCAGCGGCGGGCGCGAAGCAGCGGAATATGCGGTACGCGGACTGATTTCCGATTACTACGCCACCCCCGATACCTGGGAAGTGCCTTTCGCCGTCGATAAAATTTTGCTCGCTATCAATCGCTGGCTGCGCTCGCAAGCGCAAACACGCCGCGAAGTCGGCGGCATGGCGACGACTTTGAGCGCGGTGATTTTTCGCGGTCGCCGTTACTACAGCGCGCATATAGGTGATACGCGAATTTATCGTTTGCGTGGTGAGCAATTGCAGCAATTAAGCAGCGATCACGTATGGGATAGGCCGGATATGCGGCACGTCCTAAAACGCGCCTTGGGCTTGGATGATTATTTGGCGGTGGACTACGCTGAAGGCGATCTCGCGCTAGGCGATGTGTTTTGCGTAGCGAGTGATGGGGTATGGGAGACGCTGGGAGATTTAGCCCTGCATCAGTTGCTTATTCTCCATCGCGAGCCGCAGCGGGCCGCGACGGCCATGGTCGAGGCCGCCTTGAAACAAGGTGGACAAGACAATGCCAGCGCGCTGGTGGCGTGTGTCGTGGAGCTGGGCGAGGATAGCCTGCATGAATCTTTAGCCGAGGGTAGAGCCTTGCGCTTGCCGCCACGCTTGAAACCCGGCGAGCAGCTGGATGAATTCGAGGTACAGAGCGTACTGCATGAATCGCGTGCTTCCTTGCTGTATACCGTGCGGCATCGGCAGACTCAGCAAATGAGCGTTCTCAAAACCCTGCAGCCGGCGTTGGAAGAAGACGCCATGAGTAAGAACGCGCTGTTGATGGAAGAGTGGCTCGCGAAGCGGGTGCTGGCCCATTATTTCCCGCAGGTCTTGCCACTGGCGGCGGGTGCTCGCAGCGCGCTGTACTACGTCATGAGTTATCACGAAGGCGCCAGCTTGCAGCAGCGTTTGAATCAAGGCCAGCATTTCTCCATCGCCGAGGCCGTGCATATCGGTATCCGCACCTTGAAAGGTCTGGCGGCGCTGCATCGTTTGCACATCGTGCATAGAGATATCAAGCCGGCCAATATTCATTTGGCACGCGACGGCAAATTACGCATCCTAGACTTGGGCGTCGCAATTAATCCTTGGAGCGATGAAGAGACGCGAGGCAATGCGGGCACGCCCAGTTTCCTCGCGCCGGAACTTTTTAGCGGCGGAGCGGCGAACACGCAGACTGATCTCTATGCCGCCGGCGTGACGCTGTATTACCTGCTTACGCGCAAATATCCCTATGGCGAAATCGAGCCTTTTCAACATCCGCGGTTTACCGAGCCCGTGCCGCTCACGCGTTTTCGCCCGGATGTGCCGCGCTGGTTGGAAACCGTGATCTTAAAAGCGGTCGCCCGCGATGCTCCTAAGCGTTTTGAAACCGCGGAAGAAATGTTGATCGCACTCGAGCGCGGCGAACACCAAGCACTCGCGGAACTGCCACGCAGTCCCTTGCTGGAACGCAATCCGGTGGCGGTATGGCAAGTGTTGGCGCTGCTTTTATTTCTGGGAAATATCGTGCTGCTATATCTCTTGCTCAGCCGATCCTAAACGCTACGATGCCGCTTCAGCCTTTAAACGCCTCTTTCGAATTCAGATAAGCAATTTCTTCCGGCGTGCTCTCGCGGCCGAGTATCGCATTGCGGTGGGGGAAGCGGCCGAAGCGGCGCACGATTTCGTAATGATGGCGCGCAAAGCGTGCGTTCTCCGTTAAACCGCTGCTCTCAAATAAGCGCACACAGAGCGCTTGATCGTCGAGTTTCTCGCTGTGCATGAGCGGCAAGTACAGAAATGCCAGCCGCTCCGGCGGAAGTTGTTGCGGATAATGGGCGTTGATCGCGTGCTTGGACGCGGCTATTGCCTGCGCTTCAGTCGCAAAACTTTTGGCCTGGCCGCGAAACATATTCAGCGGAAATTGATCCAGTACGATGATCAAAGCCAGCGCGCTTTCCGGCTGTTGCAACCAGTGATCCAATTCGCCTAAGCGCGCCGCTTCCCAAGTGGCTTCAAAGCGCTGCCGAATTTCCGCATCCAGTTCCGGGGTAGAGGCAAACCAATGTTTACGCATGCTCTCCGCGTACCAGAAATCCAAAATTGTTTGCGGCGTTTCGCTATTCATGCCAGGCCTGGAAATAAACCTTTAATTCCCGAGGCGATAAATTCTATCGCCAGGGCGGCGAGGGTCAGTCCCATGATACGAGTGAAAATATTAATCCCGGTTTGACTGACGTGACGGGTGATCCAAGGCACCAGTTGCAACAC
>CAZKHT010000158.1:0-7088 GCA_964552595.1 uncultured Burkholderiales bacterium | reverse complement strand
CTTCCCCACGCTGACCCGCTCCCACAGCGGATCGGTGTCCTCCGGGAGACGGCGCACCTCTTCGAACGCCAGTCCCGAGGGAATGCGCCGCGGTGGCCTGCGCAATAGGCCCGACAGCGCCTCGGCCGCCGGCGCGATCAGGCCCCCGATCGCGCCGCGAGATCGCAACTGCTGGCGGATTCCGCCACGCAACGGCTTCAGCAGGAGCGGGAAGGGCGCGAGCTCGATCCAGCCGAGCCTGTGGAAGAAGCTCGGCGCCGACTGCCGGTTGGGGAATCCGAACACCGCGGTGCAATTCCGCTCCGCAAGCTCGGCGTAGAGCTGGTTCGCGAGTCGCGGGAACAGGCCGCGGCCCCGGAACTCGCTGGGTCGAACAAGGTCGCCTTTCGCCAAACCGCAAGCAGCGTCTCCTGGGCCAGTTCTTCTGCGCTCGCATCGCCAGCCCCGGAACGCAACATGAAAGCCTTGATCCTAGGGGCGAAGTATTCAAACAATGCGGCAAAGGCCGCTAATAAACGCAGTTCCGGCGTCGGTATGGATGGCGGGAGCAAAGGCGCGAATTGCGCCGTGTATAAATTCGCCACCCAGAATGCCACGACCCAGGCCAATAAGGCCATCACTTCGCGCAAAAAACCGCGCATCACACTGAGTAATATCGACACGCCTATGATAAACAATACCGCGTAATCGAAAACAGTCATAAAGCGGTCTTACTGTCCGAGCACCACCAATTTTCCATCCAAAGGTTTGGCCTTCTCGCGCACCTTTTCCGCCTTATCGCGCGTGGTATAAGGACCACTGCGCACCCGGATTTTGTCGCCATTCGTCGTCTTCACGACTTCTGTAAATGTGGGCACACCCTTGGCTTTCAACTCCGATTGGCGCTGCTTCGCATTTTTAAGCTCGGAAAACGCGCCGTACTGAATATAAAACGTGGGCGACTTCGCGGTATCGGGCATGGCCTTGACCAAGGTTTCGGGCGCAGCGCCAGCGGCTGGCGATTCTAATGGAATCTCGTTAGGCGACAAGGTTTTCGCGCTTGGCTTATTCGCGGTCTTCGTTTCACCGAGGGTAATGGCCCCGGTTTTGGCGGCGCCCTCGGGCGGGCTCTCCGAGCTAGCAGGCGCAGGGGGCACCGGAATAGGCGCGGCAGGCGTGGCGCTATTTGTAGATGCGGGGGGCGTGCTAGGCGCCGGGGTGCTGGGAGCGGGGGTGATTTTTGGCGTATAGCCGGTAGCGTCTTGCGCCGGAATGCGGATATCGATTTGTTGCGTATCTTGTTGCGGTTTGCTTTCCGGCAATATCAGGGGCACCACCGCTACCACCAAGGCAACCAAGACGATGGCACCCACCAATCGCCGCCGCGCACGTTTCCGAAATTGAATTTCTTCTTCGCTGTAATTGGGTGTGGCCATGTCTTGCTCTCTATGCTTTGGCGCCGCGCGCGAGGAGAACTTCAGCGACGGTATGGAAGGATCCGAAGACGCAAATTCTATCATCTTCACTTGCTTCACGACAGGCGTACGCATAGGCCGAGGCGATATCGGGCAGCACCTGTACCGCGCTCACACCTTGTGCCGATAAGGCCGCGACCAATGCCTCGGAACTGGCGGCACGCGCACTGATCAGGCCCGCTACACACCAGATATCGATACGCTGGCGGACCTGTGCAATCACCGCTGGAATATCCTTATCCCGCAACATCGCGAACACCGCATAAGTGCGACCGGAAATAAATTGCGCGCCAAGATTGTCAGCGAGCACGGCCGCCGCTTGCGGATTATGCGCCACGTCTAAGATCAGCTCGGGCTTGCCAGGCAACACCTGAAACCGTCCTGCCAGGCGGGCGCTTAAAATACCAGTGCGGATATCGGCTTGCGCGATGGGCAGCCGCAAGCGCAAACAATCCAAGGCGGCGATGGCCGCGGCGGCATTCGCCAATTGCGGCGCGCCACGCATCAGTGGATAAGGCAGTGCGCCATGCCGGCTTTGCGGACCCCAATATGTCCAAGCCGAGGATTCCGTTTGTATGCCGAAATCCAGGCCTTGTTGCAGCAGCGGCGTGCCGATTTGAGCCGCGTGCGAAACCAGGCTTTGCGGGGGATTTTTATCCGCGTAAATCGCGGGCCGGCCGGAACGAAAAATTCCCGCTTTCTCAAACCCGATTTGCTCGCGCGTAGTGCCGAGATAGTCGGCATGATCGATATCCACCGTGGTCACGATCGCGACATCGGCGTCGATAATATTGACCGCATCCAGCCGGCCGCCTAAACCCACTTCTAAAATCAGCAAGTCAAGCTCGGCATGCAAAAAAGCGTGTAAAGCCGCCAGCGTGCCGAACTCAAAATAAGTCAGCGCCACCTCGGCGCGCACGGCCTCCACCGCCTTGAAACTCGCACATAAAGCAGCATCGTCCAACATGCGGCCATTCATGCGTACCCGTTCGTTATAGCGCATCAGATGCGGCGAGGTATAACAGCCGACTTTATATCCGGCGGCCAAGGCGATGGCTTCCAACATGGCGCAGGTCGAACCCTTGCCATTGGTGCCACCGACAATAATCACGGGTATTTTTGGAAACAATTGCAGCCGCGTTTGCATGCGCTGCACACGATCCAGTCCTAAGGCAATCGTCTTAGGATGCAGTTGTTCTAAATACGCTAGCCAATCCTCTAGCGAATTCTCGGCGGGGGGTGGGGGCAAGGAATTATTTCCGCGTCGGGTGGTAAATAAACACAGCTAAAATCCTAGCGGCAGTTAAGCGAGAGCGGAAGGTGCCATCGAAAGCAGAAAAAATAGCGTAGAGTCAATCAACTGACGCGTCGCGGTAAATGGAGAAACAGCGTAAGGGTCTAAGCCGCGGCGGCCTGTCCCATGAGCAAGGTCATGAGGCTGGCAAGTTTTTCACGCATCTGGCGCCGGTCCACGATCATGTCGACAGCGCCGTGTTCAAGTAAAAATTCGGCGCGCTGAAATCCCTCGGGCAACGTTTGCCGCACCGTTTGCTCGATCACACGCGTAGCTGCGAAGCCGATTAAAGCCCCAGGTTCGGCGATAATCACATCTCCCAACATCGCAAAACTGGCCGACACCCCGCCCATGGTCGGATCGGTTAACACGGATATAAAAGGCAGTTTACAAGCCGCGAGTTGGGTCAAGGCGGCACTGGTTTTCGCCATTTGCATCAGCGAGAGCAGGCCTTCTTGCATGCGCGCGCCGCCGCTGGCGCAAAAGCAAATGAAGGGCAGATTTTGTTCGCAACAGAGCTGTACCGCTTCCACAAAACGTTCGCCCACCACCGAGCCCATGGAGCCGCCCATAAAGCGGAACTCGAAGGCCGCGACCACCACGGGAATATTTAACACGCTGCCTTGCATCACCATCAAGGCATCGGTTTCACCGGTTTCGGTTTGCGCGTCTTTTAAGCGATCGCTGTATTTTTTGGTATCTTTGAATTTAAGACTGTCCACCGGCTGAATGTCCGCGCCGATTTCATACCGCCCCTCCACATCTAAAAACAAATCCAAACGTTCGCGGGCATTAATCCGGTTGTGATAATTGCACTTGGGACAGACCTCTAGATTTTTTTCCAAGTCGGCGTGATACAACACGGCTTCGCAGGCGGCGCATTTATGCCACAGGCCTTCGGGGACAGTTTTTTTTCCACCTTCGGCCTTGCGTTTAATTTTAGGCGGCAATAGTTTCTGGAACCAACTCATTAGGCTATCTCCTTGTCCATTGCATGGCGTAGGGATTTAACAAGTTCAGCGACGCGGCTGATGATTTGATCGCGCGGCGCGGTTTCGATTTCTTGCACAATACGGCTGCCTATCACCACCGCATCAGCGAATTCCGCCATCGCTTGGGCGCTGGCGCCATCTCGTATACCAAAGCCCACTCCTATGGGTAGCGTAATCTGGCGGCGTAATTCGGCGATACGTTGTTTGACCGCGCGCACATCTAAATTCGCGGCGCCGGTCACCCCCTTTAAAGAAACATAGTACACAAATCCACGCGCCGCCTCGGCCACCGCCGCCACCCGCGCCGCGACCGAAGTCGGCGAGAGTAAAAATATGGCGTCTATGTCGTGCTGATCCAGCGCGCTTAAATACTCCGCGCATTCTTCAGGCGGATAGTCCACGGTTAATACGCCGTCCACGCCCGCAGCGCGCGCTTGCTTGGCAAAAGTGGCGTAACCCATGGCTTCTATCGGATTGGCATAGCCCATCAAGACCACCGGTGTGTTTTGATTATCCGCGCGGAATTGCGCGCATATTGCCATCACGTCGCGTAAGCCCATGCCGTGCATTAAGGCGCGCTCGCTGGAACGCTGTATGGTCGGACCATCCGCCATGGGATCGGAAAACGGCACGCCTAATTCCAAGATATCGGCGCCTGCCTCGACCAGCGCATGCATCAGCGGCAAAGTGAATTCCGGCGCGGGATCGCCCGCGGTGATAAAAGGAATAAGCGCTTTACGGCCTTGTTTTTGGCATTGGGCAAAGCTTGCTGCGATACGGGACATGAATTTCCTGTTTTAAAAAAAATGGCGCCGTCACGCGCTGAATGTAAGCGTAGGTTTAGAGCGTGATACCGGAGAGAGAGGCGACGGTATTTAAATCTTTATCACCGCGTCCGGATAAATTGACCAAAATATTTTCATCGCGCGGACGCTGTGCCGCGAGCTGAGCGGCGTAGGCCAGCGCATGGCTGGATTCCAGCGCGGGAATAATCCCTTCTAATTTACACAAATCATGGAAGGCGTTTAAGGCTTCTTGATCGGTGATCGCGACATATTCGGCGCGGCCACTGTCCTTTAGCCAGGCGTGTTCGGGGCCTACGCCGGGGTAATCCAGGCCTGCGGAAATAGAATGCGTCTCGCTGATTTGGCCATTCGCATCCTGCATAAGATAAGTGCGATTGCCATGCAAGACGCCGGGCGTACCCGCATTCAAGGGCGCGGCGTGTTTGCCCGTGGCCAAGCCTAAGCCTGCTGCTTCCACGCCGATTAAACGCACGCCTTCGTCGCCGAGGAAGGGATAAAAAATCCCCATCGCATTCGAGCCACCGCCCACGCAGGCGACAATGGCGTCTGGCAAACGCCCGCTTAATTCTTGCATTTGCACCCGCGCCTCATGGCCTATCACCGCCTGAAAATCTCGTACCATCATGGGATAAGGATGGGGGCCTGCCACCGTGCCAATAATGTAAAACGTATTATCGACATTGCTCACCCAGTCGCGCATGGCTTCATTCAAGGCGTCTTTCAATGTGCGTGAACCCGAGGTCACAGGCACTACGGTTGCGCCCAGCATTTTCATGCGGAACACGTTGGCCGATTGCCTTTGCACATCTTCCGCGCCCATATACACCACACATTCCATGCCTAAGCGCGCGGCCACGGTGGCGCTGGCGACGCCATGCTGCCCAGCCCCGGTTTCGGCAATGATGCGGCGCTTGCCCATGCGTTTGGCCAATAGCGCTTGGCCTATGGTGTTATTGATTTTGTGCGCGCCGGTGTGATTGAGGTCTTCGCGCTTGAGATAAATGCGCGCGCCGCCGTATTGTTCGGTCAATCGCTTGGCGTAATACACAGGGCTGGCGCGCCCCACATAATGTTTTAAATCGGCGGTAAATTCAGCCTGGAAATCGGGATCAAAACGGAAATGCTCATAAGCTTGCTTCAACTCCTCCAAAGCCTGCATCAGCGTTTCGGCAACAAAGATGCCGCCGTAGGGTCCGAAATGACCGCGCTCATCCGGCAAGTTATAAAACTGCATTCCGCACTCCTTGTATGAAGGCGGCGATTTTCGCCGCGTCCTTAATGCCTTTGCTGGCTTCTACGCCACTGGAAACATCCACCGCCACCGGTTTGACTTTGCGTACCGCCGCCGCGACGTTCTCGGGATTGAGACCGCCCGCGAGGACGATGGGTAAATTTAAATCCGCCGGCACACGCTCCCAATCGAAAGTCTGTCCGCTACCACCCGCCACGCCCGGCGCGTGGCTATCCAGGAGTAAACCCTTGGCCTCGGCAAATTGGGAGGCGTATTGTAGCAAATCCAAATCCGGCTTCATCGCGACCGCCTTGAGATAAGGCCGGCCGAAGCTGCGGCAATAGTCCGGAGTCTCCGCGCCATGAAATTGCAAAAGGTCTAAAGGCAAGACATCCAGCAGCGCTCGCACCTCATGCGCGGCAGTGTCCACGAACAAGCCGACGCTGGTCACAAAGGGCGGCAGGGCGGCGAGTATGGCGCGGGCTTGCTCCAGATTCACGGCGCGAGGACTGGCGGCGTGGAAGACCAAGCCTATTGCATCCGCGCCCAGCGCGGCGCAGGCCCTGGCATCTTCGACGCGGGTAATGCCGCAAATTTTGATTCTGACCACGCTCATATTTGCATCATGCTTCTAGCCATGGGCTTTCCGCCATGGCGAACTCTTCTAAGCCCCAATGCGGCGCGTATTGCACACCGCTCAAATACAAACCAGCAGCGGCGAAAGTCGGCGCCGCGCGTTTTCTATCGCGTCCCTCCAGAATTTCCGCCATCCAAGATGGCGGGTATTTGCCTCTGCCGATGGCAATTAAACAACCCACGATATTGCGCACCATGTGATGCAAAAACGCATTGGCTCGCAGATCGAAAAACACATAATCCTGTTGCCGCGAAACACGCAGTTCGTACAGGGTGCGCACCGGGGTTTTTGCCTGGCATTCGGAGGAACGAAAGGCGCTGAAATCATGTTCGCCGAGCAATGCCAGCGCCGCCTGCTGCATGCGCTGCATATCCAGCGCCGCATGCATCCAACCGACTTGGCCCAGCGCCAATCCCGGCCGCGTAGCGCGGTTCAATAACACGTAACGATAGCGACGGGCGAGCGCGGAAAACCGCGCATGGAATTTCGGCGACACTACGCGCGCCCACAAGACCGCGACGGCCGGTGGCAGCAATGCATTCACTCCACGTACCCAAGCGCTCTCCGGCCGCGCCGCGTCGGTATCGAAATGCACCACTTGCGCCCGCGCATGTACCCCGGTATCCGTGCGGCCCGCAGCCGTCACTTTAATAGGCGCGCCGCCGATCTCGGAC
>CAZKHT010000157.1:0-7205 GCA_964552595.1 uncultured Burkholderiales bacterium | reverse complement strand
TTTGTGCGCAGAGACTGCGACAAACTCAGTTCGCAAATAAATGCCGACGCCGTATCTACTGCGCCGTCGTCCGAAAAATAACGTAGCGCAACTGACGCCACCGCCACCGCCGCCTCCACCGCCGCCTGCATCAGCGAAGCATGAAAGCATAACAAGTGCAGGCCATCACTGGTGGTGCCTTCGGGAAATAAGGCAACGCAATCGCCTCGCTTTAGAGCGGCTTGGGCTTGTTCCACAATCGCCAGCGTATGCTGCCGGCGTTCGCGTTGTATGAAAAGTGTGCCGACGCGTTGCGCCAACCAACCTATCAGCGGCCACCCACGTACATCGGCTTTAGAGATAAAACGCACTGGATGCAAGGCCATCAGCATCCAGATGTCCAGCCAAGAAACGTGATTGGAGACAAACAAAGCACCATGCCGCAAACCCTCGGGCAGGGTCTGCGGCAGCGTGAAGCGCACGCTGAATATACGCAATAAAGTGGAAGCCCAGCTCTGAATAATCCACGCTCTTTTTGCAGGGGAGGCCCGTGGCAGCCAGAATGCCGCGCGCAGCACACCCCAAAATAGATGGAAAATTACGCGAGTAAGACGCAGACATTGTATTGCTATGGAACAGGCGTTCCGTCCCGTCTCTTTGAGCGCATCAAACTCGCCAGCGTGCGGCATCGTGTGCCCCGATAAATTGAGCAAACTGCTGAGGAGGGAGCGCCCGGCTTATGAAATACCCTTGTGCCAGATTGCACCCCATGGCTCTTAAAGTTTGCAAGGTTTCGTCGTCTTCTACGCCCTCGGCGACGACCGAAATTTCGAGCTTGTGGGCAAGGTCAATGATGGACCGGACGATATGCGCATCCAGTTTATTCTTTGTAACCCCTCGAATAAAAGACAAGTCGATTTTTATTTCATCGACGGGAAGAAACTTCAAGCGGGCAAACGAGGAATAGCCGGTGCCAAAATCATCGATGGATAACTGTACCCCCATCTCTTTCAGTAATGTCAGGTTCTTTTCGAGAACTGCGTTCGTTTCCATCATCGTGGTTTCGGTGACTTCGACGCATAATCTATCTGGGCGAATTCCCCAAGTATTGAGAGATTGGCGAATTAAATCGGGTAAATCCCTTTCAATAATATCCTGTGCCGACAAATTGATACTGAGCTTGAGTTGGTCGCTGCGCGTTTGGTACTCTCGTAAACTGGTGTGAATCAACCATTGGGTAAATTTCGGCATCCACCCCGCCGCCTCCGCCGTCGGGATAAAGGCTGACGGAGGGATGAAGCCCAGGCGCGCATGTTCCCATCGGCTTAGCGCCTCTGCAGCGACCAATTCACCCGTGCGTAGATCCAACTGAGGCTGAAAAAAAATTGCCAAGGCGTTGTCGTCTATTGCTTTACCCAGCTCACTCTGCAACTGAAATTGATATTGGAAAGCCTCATGTTGCTGCGCCTGATAAATACTTACGCGTTCGGCGGTCTGAGGCGCGTGGTGTAAGGCGAGACCGGCAACTCTCAGCAACGCCTCACTGTTGTCGGCGTGTGCAGGGAACAGAGCAAGACCCGCTGCGGCTAGATTATGGAGGCAATAGCCCCCAGCATTTGTTCGACGACCGACGACTTGCAGAATTTTATAAGCGGCTGCCCAAGCATTTCCCTCTTGGTTCAATGGAGTGAGTATGCAAGCGAGAATCGATCGATCTAGCCGATAAAGACGGTCACCGGGTTTAAGTATCTTAGCCACCCCAGCCATGATTTCGCGCGCCGCTTCGTCACCTGCTTTATATCCCAGAAATAAATCTATACGTTTGATTACCGGAAGATCAATTAAAACAAGCCCAAATAAATTCTCGGCGTGATGCGCATTCTTTACTTCCTCATCGAGCGCTTCAAAAAAAATGTGTGGGTTGGGTATCATGCAATGAGGAGGATGACAGCAGTAAAACTACAGATAATAATCGTGTGGATTGATGCCGAACATTCCATCTTCTAATGCACGCGAGATCGCGTAGGGAATATCGGCATTGAGCTTGGGTGCGGTCAGAAGGTCGAGCATAATCGGATTTCGATAAGGCCGCTTTTCATCATCTAAAAGAAGCAATACCCGTGGCTTGAGTCGCCGCGTACGATTGTGTGCAACTACCAATCCAATTTCACCGGAATTCAGTTCCACTAAGCCACCAACGGGATAAATTCCGAGGCATTGAATGAATTGTTCCACTAAGTCGCCATGCAAAGTTTGGCGCCCCCATTCAAATAAAACTTGCAGCGCTTCGAATGGTGAATAGGATCGAGCATAAGGGCGTTCGCTGGTCAAGGCATCGAAACAATCCGCAATGGCCGCCATCTTAGCGGATACGGGAATCGAGGCACCTCTGAGCCCCTTAGGATAGCCACTGCCGTCTTCGCGCTCATGATGGTAGGCGATCATGTCGAAGGCGAGCTGGGTGATTTCTCTATTTTCTCGAAGTAAGGCCGCGCCATACTCAACATGACGTTTAACGCTTTCATACTCTAACTCTGATAGCTTACCTGGGCGAGACAATAGTTTTTCGGAAACGCGCACCTTGCCCACATCTAACATTAAGCCGCCCAAACCCAGTTGCTGCAAAGAGGGCGATGGATAACCTAAATGACGGCCAAAAGCGAGCGAGCATATGGAAACATTCATCGCGTGGGAATAGGCATACTCGCTCTTTCTACGAATGCGCGCCAATAACAGTAGCGCATCCGGATTCCGAATGACGCTTTCGGTCATGGAGTGAACCAAATCATTGACTTCGGAAAGCTCGGGCTTACCCCCCCTGCTTAAATCACGAAAAAATTTGCCGAAGATTTCTTCAGCTTGTAAATACAGTTCTTTGGCGCGCGGAAGCTCCTCCTCAAAGGCGACCTCGCTGACGTACTCTTCCAGATGCCATTCCGGGGCGACTATTTGCTCGAGGCTGGCCTCCGGCGGATCATCCACCTCCGCTTCTTCCAAATAGGCATCGAACTCCCTATATCGGTCGTCGCTACGTAATAGATCGATATATACATGCCGACAATGCTTTCGCAGCGCGACAATATCTTCTTGAGATTCTATGAGAAACCCTTGAAGAAGAAAGGGCGTATCCAACCATGGCCTATCTAATTTAGATACGAACATCCCGACTTGGATATGGTCGACTGAGATTTTTCTTTCCATTACTTATCGTAACGGGAATCTCCCCTGCAGAGCAACGGTCGATACCAGCTTTCTCTAATAGAAATGCTACGGAAGCATTTCATTCGAGTAGATGGCGGGCATAGCGCTTATTCATGAGGGACATGGGAAGCATGACTAATAAATCCGCCGTGTTGAAATCGGGATCCCAAGCGGGCTCGCCGCAGATGAAACATCCTAAACGCATATAGCCTTTAATTAAAGTCGGTAAAGGGGGATTGCGGGTACTGTCCAGACCTTCCAATTGTAGAGGATGACGCGGAAAAACACGCCATTCGATGGGACTTAAATGTTCTAAGCGCAAGCGCCGGTAAACACTCGCCGCGCCGTGGCCGCCGTCCGCCATGCTGAGGCTGGCGCAGCCGATTACGTAATCGTAGCCATGCTGCAGCATATAGTCGATTAAGCCCGACCATAATAAGCGTAAGGTCAGCCCGCTGCGATACTGGGGATGCACGCAAGCCCGGCCTACTTCGGCGGTGCGGTCGTATAAGTGGGCGAGGCGAATTAAATCGAATTCCGTTTCGGCGTAAAAACCGCCGACGCGGCGGGCCAGGGCGGGCGTGAGGATGCGATAGGTGCCCACAACTTCTTCGGTGGCGGTGTCGCGCACCAGCAAATGCTCGCAATACGGATCGAAAATATCCTTGTCGATGCGAGACTCGCTGCGACGGAGGCGAGCGCCCATTTCCTCGGCAAAAACCCGATAGCGCAAGCTTTGCGCCTCTCGTACTTCGTGTTCACTCTTGGCAAACGACAGCTGTAAGCGCGGCGCCAGATGGCGCGGCGAAAAATTTAAGCTTTCCCCTAACATAATGACCTCATGACTGGTTGCAATGAGGGCAAATTACGGAAAAGCGATGACGCTATGCTTACAAATTCATGACCGCTAGATTAAGCATGTGCCGCACAGGTCGCGTGCCGGTCGCAAGCCAGCAGATGGTCATTCACCAAGCCTACGGACTGCATATAGGCATAGCAAATCGTAGAGCCGACGAAAGTAAAACCACGCTTGCGCAGCGCCCAGCTCATGGTGTCGGAAATAGGCGTGACCGCCGGGATCTCGCGCAAAGTGTTAAAGTGATTTTGCTTAGGCGCATCGCCTACGAAAGACCATAAATAAGGCGCGAACCCGCCATGGGCATCCTGGGTATCGAGAAACGCCCGCGCATTGGTGATGGCCGCGCGCAGCTTGAGGCGGTTACGGATGATTTTGGGATTGCGCATCAGGTTTTCGATTTGGCGCTCGGTGTATTTCGCGATGCGCACCGGATCAAAGCCCTCTAGCGCCTCGCGAAAAGCTTCGCGTTTGCGCAGCACGGTGATCCAGCTGAGACCGGCTTGCTGGTTTTCCAATATCAGCATTTCGAATAAATGCCTGTCATCACGCGATGGCATGCCCCATTCTCTGTCGTGGTAAGCCTGATATAAAGGATCTTCGCCACACCATGGGCAGCGCCTAGGGCCGTCCACGGTCAATCGTGATCCGTGCCGGTAGTCCGGTTTTTAACGTGATGCGTGCCCTCGGCGATTCTATCCATGAGCGCGAACAGTACGCCGGACAAGATCAGCACGAAATGAATAATCACTTTCCAAGCCAAGGGGCTGTGCCAGGTAATCTCGTTGATACCGAGATTACTGACGTTGACGAACGCTTTTAATAACTCGATTGCGGAAATGGCGACGATGGACGCGATGAGTTTGATTTTCAGGCCGGAGAAATCGACCTTGCCCATCCACTCCGGCCTATCCTCGTGATTGCCCGTATTAATCTTGGAAACGAAGTTCTCATAGCCGCTGAAAATAATAATCAGCAATAAATTTGCCACCAAGGAAATATCGACTAAGGTCAGCACCGCGAGCACCACTTCGCTCTCGCTAACTTCAAAGACGTGGGTGACGATATGAAAAAACTCAGCGCTGAATTTGACCAACAATAAAGCAATGGCCACCACCAAGCCCAAATAAAAAGGCGCGAGCAACCAGCGGCTATTAAAAATAAGGACTTCGAGCAGGTGTTCAATGCGGCGCATGGGTTTCTTTCAGCGTGGATTTTTTAAAATAAGAATGGTGAATATAGAGCGGCGCACACTTTGCCGCAAGCGGTGCTCTGCACTTCACGCGCACAGCGCCGTGAACATTTGCCTCGGGACTAAATTAAAACGATGCCAGTTTCAGCTAGTGGGTGACGCGCGTCACGCCGCCGCCTGTGAGCACGCGCACTCTATCGCCGGGGCGGAAAACTTCATCGGCTTTTTGCGCGATTGCCACAAAGCGCCCGTTGTCCAACTTCACGGTAATTTCATAACCTTTGCTTTGGGTGACGCCTTCTTCTATCGCGCCGCCTGCCAAACCCCCGGCAACCGCGCCCAATACCGCGCCCACCGCGCTGCCACGACCACCCCCTACAGTGCCGCCCGCGACGCCTCCTACCACTGCGCCCGCCGCCGGCCCTACGGGGGTCTTGGTACCCTCTATGGTGATTTCGCGCACACTGTCCACGGTGCCGAATTGAACTTCCTGAACTTGACGCGCTTGTTCCCGGGTATAGGCGCCGCCCGAGGTGCTGGCTGGGCAGCCTGCGAGTAAAACACTACTTGAAGCCAATGCCACTAGTGTTAGTTTATGCAAGAGGTGCATTTTTGACTCCCGATTAAATATTGCAACCGAATTCGCTTTTCAGGCGCCGTGCAATTTCGGCGCGTTGCGGCGCGTGGTTTTGCGCCCCACGCCGCGCGATTTTATAAGCGCCCATTAAGCTCGCCAGGCGGCCCGTGGTTTCCCAATCCATGCCCTGCGCGATGCCGTAGAGCAGCCCGCCGCGGAACGCATCGCCGCAACCCGTGGGATCGATGACGGCTTCCGCGGCCAGAGGCGGAATGCTCAAGGTTTTGCCCGCGCTATAGATTTCCGAGCCCTTATCGCCCAAGGTAACGATTAAGGCTCCTACCCGGCGTGAAAGTTCCGCCACGCTCAAGCCCGTCCTTTGTTCTAGCAAACGCGCCTCATAGTCGTTGACTGCGACATAGTCGGCCCATTCCACGAATTGGCGCAACTCCTCGCCATCGAACATCGGCAAGCCTTGGCCCGGATCAAAAATAAAGGGTATGCCGGCCTCGTGAAATTGTTGCGCGTGCTGCAACATGCCATCGCGTCCGTCGGGCGCAACGATGCCCAAACCGATGTCTTTTGCTTCGGCGATTTTATTATGATGAGAAAAATTCATCGCGCCAGGATGAAAAGCGGTGATTTGATTGTCATCCAAATCGGTGGTGATGAAGGCTTGCGCAGTAAAGCTGCCTGGGACGGTGAGGATATGGCTGGTTTCCAGAGTCAAGCCGCGCAAACGCTCGGCATAAGGGCCAAAATCATCGCCGACCGTGGCCATAATGACCGCCTCGCCACCGAGTAAATTCAAATTGTAGGCGATATTACCCGCGCAGCCCCCATACTCACGGCGCATTTCCGGGACTAAAAACGAGACATTCAAAATATGGATTTGCTCCGGCAGGATGTGCCGTTTGAAATGATCTGGAAACACCATAATGGTGTCGTAAGCCAAAGAACCGCAAATTAATGTGCGCATTGCATCTCCCAAAAAGCGTAGCGCCAGGCAGTGTAGCGAGTTCTCTGCGCTTGTACAAAGCGGCAGCGCTGGCTTAAGCCTTAAGCCAGGAAGGGAGGACGGAGTAGGGAGGCGAAGGGTCGGCTAGCTTTCGTCCAAGATGACCGAGCCATCCGGACCCCAGTTGACGTGGGTGATACCGGGCGATTCCATTTCCAAGCGCGCCAATTCCATTTCTTGCCGCGACAACTTACCCTGCTGCACGCGCACGGTGTCCGCCAGGCGTTGATTTTCCAGGAGCAGGTCGTGATAGCGTATCCCTTGTTCGATCACGTAAATGACGTCATGAGCATGGCAAGGCATGGGAACATAGCGGAGAAGTTGCACCGGATTATTCTAGTCTCATAATACATCCACAAACCCATTGCCACTAAGACTAAAC
>CAZKHT010000156.1:0-7206 GCA_964552595.1 uncultured Burkholderiales bacterium | reverse complement strand
CCCAAACCCCACCCCATAAAAGGGTCGACGATAAAGCCTTGCCCCCTATCGGGCCCGACCTTCACGATCTGCGAAAAGGCCACACCCCCAAAACCCGCGACGCCAGAACCAAAACCAAAGACGAAAGTATCAATGCGTCCGGTCGGCACGCCCACGCAACCAGCCATGGGGCGATTTTGCGTGACGGCGCGTACGAACATGCCCAGACGGGTGCGGTTCAGCAGCACCCACATCAAGGCGAGGACGAAGAGCGCGAAGCCGATAATAATAATGCGGCTCCAAGGCAAGGTGACATTGCTCATGAGTTCCACTCCGCCCGACATCCACGTTGGGTTCGCGACTTCTAAATTTTGCGGACCAAAAATCACTCGCGCCGCTTGGATCAAGATTAAAGACAAGCCCCAAGTCGCAAGCAAGGTTTCCAAGGGGCGACCGTACAACCAGCGTATCACTGTGCGCTCCATCGCCATCCCCACCAGCGCCGCCACAAAAAATGCCACGGGGACAGCGGCCGCTAAATACCAATCCAAGGCGCCGGGAAAATGCGCTCGAAAAATTGTTTGCACGACATAAGTGGAATACGCGCCCACCATCAGCAACTCACCATGCGCCATATTGATCACGCCCATCACGCCATAGGTAATCGCCAAACCCAGCGCGGCGAGCAAGAGCACACTCCCCAGGCTAAGCCCGGTGAAAATCCGTTCTATGTTTTCACCCAGGGTGATGCGACCTTGCAAGGCGCGCAATTAAGATTTGGCGGCGATGCGTACATGTTCGTCCGGCTCGTTTGCGGGATCGGTGAGCGCCAGCAGTTTGGATTTGAGGTTGGGATTATCGCTATCACCCAAAGTGGTGACCGCCGCCAGACGTTTCGCGGGATCGCTGTCTTTCAAGCTGACTAAGGCATCGGCTTGAGCGATAAATTTTTTCACTTCAGGATCGCGTTCTTGCGCCAAAGCGCGATCTAAAATCGGAATAAATGCGGGATCGGTGTTGTCATCCAGCGCCTTGGCTGCCGCCAGACGCGTGGCGCGATCCGCGTCGAATAATTTCAATACCGCGAGGGTGACGTCCAGCTTGCCGCGTATGCGATTATTAACGACGACTGCCGTGGCGTTTTCCGGCGCAGGCGTTATCTCCGTGCCTGTCAGCGCATCGAATGCGCGTTCGCCATCCATGCGTATCAACTTATCGCCTGCCACCATCAGGGCATCATCAGCCATGGCTTGCAACACCATGATCGCCGCGCTATCGCCGGACAAAGCCAGGGCCTTAATCGCGGTTACTTTTTCCTCGGTATCGTCCGAGCCCAGCTGTTTCACAACAAGCGAATCCAGGGCGGCTTGGGCCGGTGCGGGGCTAAACAAGGTTGCCCAGAACAAAAGCGCGAAAAAAATTCGGGTGAGCATGAAGATCAGTTAGTGAATGAACAAGAAGGGAAAACCCGACCGCACGATGCGGCCGGGCAGGACCGGATTATTTCGTATCCGGCTCATCTTTCTTTTTGTCATTACCGGCGATATAAGGGCTCCAAGGTTGAGCCTTAATCGGGCCGGGCGTTTTCCACACCACATTGAATTGCCCATCAGCCCGCACTTCGCCTATGAACACAGGCTTGTGCAAATGATGATTTTTCTCATCCATTTTGATGGTGAAACCATCCGGCGCCTTGAAGGATTGACCCGCCATGGCCGCGATCACTTTGTCGGTATCGGTGCTCTTGGCTTTCTCTACCGCTTGCTTCCACATATGGATGCCGACATAGGTCGCTTCCATAGGATCGTTGGTCACGACCGTGTCGGCGTTAGGCAGCTTCTGTTTTTTCGCCCAGTCCTTATACATCTTGATAAAGGCGGTATTGGTCGGATTCTTGATGGACTCAAAGTAATTCCACGCCGCCAAATGGCCCACCAAGGGCTTGGTATCTACGCCGCGCAATTCTTCCTCGCCCACGGAGAACGCTACGACAGGCACATCGGTCGCTTTCAAACCGGCATTGCCCAACTCTTTATAGAAAGGCACATTGGAGTCACCGTTAATCGTGGACACCACGGCCGTCTTCTTGCCTTCGGAAGCGAATTTCTTGATCTTGGCGATAATGGTTTGGTAATCGCTGTGACCAAAGGGGGTGTACTCTTCCATGATGTCGGTTTCCGCCACGCCCTTGGATTTCAAAAACGCGCGCAGGATTTTATTGGTGGTGCGCGGATACACGTAGTCGGTGCCCAGCAGCACGAAGCGCTTGGCCGAACCACCGTCTTTACTCATCAGATATTCCACCGCAGGGATCGCTTGTTGGTTAGGCGCGGCGCCGGTATAGAACACATTCTTCTCTAATTCTTCGCCTTCGTATTGCACGGGATAAAACAGCAAGCCGTTTAATTCTTTAAACACCGGCAGCACGGATTTGCGCGACACCGAAGTCCAACAACCAAAGACCACGGCGACTTTATCTTGGCTGATTAATTGCCGGGCCTTCTCCGCGAATAAGGGCCAGTTAGAAGCGGGGTCGACTACCACGGCTTCCAGTTTTTTGCCCATCACGCCGCCATGTGCGTTGATGTCGGCAATCGTCATGAGCGCGGTTTCTTTCAGCGCGGTTTCAGAAATGGCCATGGTGCCGGACAAGGAATGCAGAATGCCGACCTTAATCGTATCCGCGGCAAACGCGGGTATCGCGGTCAAACCGGCAGCCGCGAGCGATACGAACAAAATAGTTGCTTTGATAAATTGACGACGACGTTGCATGATCAAACTCCCCCGAGTGTGCGATGTATGAAGAAAAAAGACGTGGCGCGATGCGCGCAGTACAGGCATAAGCGAGGACTATGCCAATCGGGATGAGATGAATTCACGAGGCCCGTGTGCTGGATTCCACGCGGCCAAACAGCGCGGGGGCGAAAAGCGACAACTTAAAGCGGATGCGTCTTGCTCACAAATGGTGCGCAAGTTCTAAGTCCGCACCGTCGCGGCGCGCTATGCCCTCATTCGGGCAGGAGCTGTTTTTCTATACGTTTAGCAAAGACTTGCATTTCTTTTGCTGCTTGCTTGTCGCCCTTCTTTTCCGCGACTTCTATGCCGGCGCGATAAGCATCCAAGGCTTCTCTCAGCATGTTCGCCTCTTGCATAGCCTTGCCCAAGGCTTTCCAGGCGGCGGAATAATTCGGATCGAACGCAACCGCGCGCTGCAGATGTTGCACGGCGGTTTGCGCTTCGCCGCGTTTTAAATATTCATTGCCCAGGCTGAAACGCAGCAAAGCATTGTCTTTGCCGCTGGCCAGCATTTTTTCCAGGTTTTCTAGCATGCTTGTTTGCCTTCAGTGCGAGGGCCGCAGATTGCAAGGTATAATCGCGGGCTTGATTTACAAGGGATTCTCGATGGATTTGCATTATTCACCGCGGCTAGTGGAAGCTCAAGCCCAACGCGATTGGAATAAACACCAGCGCTTCCGCGCCCGGGAAGATACAGCGCGGCCTAAATATTATTGCCTGTCTATGTTTCCCTATCCTTCGGGCAAGCTACACATGGGCCATGTGCGCAATTACACCATAGGCGATGTGCTCACCCGCTATCACCGCATGCGCGGCTTTAATGTGCTGCAGCCCATGGGTTGGGACGCCTTCGGCTTGCCCGCGGAAAACGCCGCCATGGCTTCTGGCGTCGCCCCCGCGAAATGGACTTACGACAACATCGCGTATATGAAGCAGCAGCTGCAATCGCTGGGCTTGGCCATCGATTGGAGTCGCGAGCTGGCGACCTGCACCCCGCAGTACTACCGTTGGAATCAATGGCTGTTCTTACAGTTATTGAAGAAAGGGATTGTTTATCAGAAAACCGGCGTGGTGAATTGGGACCCAGTGGATCAAACCGTGCTGGCGAATGAGCAAGTCATAGAAGGCCGTGGCTGGCGCACCGGCGCGGTGGTGGAGAAACGCGAAATTCCCATGTACTACATGGCCATCACTCAATACGCGGATGAATTGTTGGCTGAGTTAGACACCTTGCCCGGCTGGCCCGAGCAAGTGAAGTTAATGCAGAAGAATTGGATAGGCAAAAGCCTGGGTGTCAGAGTTGGCTTCCCGCACCAGATGGATGGCGGAGGGGTGCTATGGGTATTCACGACGCGAGCCGACACCTTGATGGGTGCGACTTATGTGGCGGTCGCGGCCGAGCATCCACTCGCGAGCTTCGCGGCGAAGCACAATCCTGATCTCGCCGCCTTCATAGACGAATGCAAACACGGCGGTGTGACCGAAGCGGAAATCGCTACCCAAGAAAAAAAGGGCATGGCCACGGGGCTATTCGTGACCCATCCTTTGAGCGGCGAGCAATTGCCCGTATGGGTCGCCAATTATGTGCTCATTGGCTATGGCGAAGGTGCGGTAATGGCGGTGCCGGCGCATGATGAAAGAGATTTTGAGTTCGCGCACAAATATCAGCTGCCGATTAAAGCGGTCATCCGCACCAGTGCGGGTGACGCGACGCCCGCCCCATGGCAAGCGGCCTATGCGGAGCATGGCGTCTGTATCCACTCCGGCAAATATGACGGCTTAAATTTTGATCAAGCCGTGGACGCCATCGCGACCGATCTCACCGCCAAAAACCTAGGCGAGAAAAAAATCACTTGGCGTTTGCGCGATTGGGGTATTTCGCGGCAACGTTATTGGGGCACGCCGATCCCGATTATTCATTGCGCAAAATGCGGCGAGGTGCCGGTGCCGGAAGATCAATTACCGGTGGTTTTGCCGGAAGATTTAATCCCCGATGGCTCAGGCAATCCACTGCTAAAAAGCGCGGCGTTTTTAAATTGTGCTTGCCCTAAATGCGGTGGCGACGCGCGGCGCGAGACCGATACCATGGACACCTTCGTCGATTCCTCTTGGTATTTCTTGCGCTTTTGTTCGGCCGATGCGCCCACTATGGTGGACGAGCGCACCAATTATTGGATGCCGGTCGATCAATACATAGGCGGCATAGAGCACGCGATTTTGCATCTTTTATATTCGCGCTTCTGGACCAAGGCTATGCGCGACATTGGCCTCACCCAAGCTAGCGAGCCCTTCGGCCATTTGCTGACTCAGGGCATGGTGCTCAACCATATTTTTTTCCGCAAGGGCGATAAAAGCGGCATACGCTATTTCGCGCCAGAAGAAGTGGAAATCAATCGCGACGAGAAAGGCAATATTTTATCCGCGCGTGCCGTGAGCGATGGCCAGCCCGTGGAATATGGAGGCATAGGCACCATGTCGAAATCGAAAAAAAACGGCGTGGATCCGCAATCCATCATCGATAGCTATGGCGCCGATACGGCGCGCTTATTCATGTTGTTTGCTGCGCCCCCGGAAAATACCTTGGAATGGTCGGACGCCGGCGTGGAAGGCGCGTCGCGCTTTTTGCATCGCATTTGGCGCATGGTGCAAGCGCATGTGCAGCGAGGCGTGGTCGCGGCTTATCAGACCGGCGAGCTCAGCGCCGAACTCAAAGCCCTGCGCTTTCAATTGCACAGCACCGTGCAAAAAGTCGGTGACGACATAGGTCGGCGTAAAACCTTTAATACGGCCATCGCGGCGGTCATGGAATTAATGAACGCATTGGCGAAAAATACCGATAACTCAGACGCCGCGCGCAGCGTCATGCAAGAGGCTTTGGAAATGATCACCCTTTTGCTCTCGCCCATGGTGCCGCATATTTGCCACGCTGTATGGGCGGAACTGAAGCCTGGCACCGTTCTACTGGATACGCCTTGGCCCGAGGCGGATGCCGCGGCCTTGGCCCAAGACGAAGTGGAAATTGTCGTCCAAGTGAACGGCAAATTGCGCGGCCAAATCAGCGTGCCTAAGGACGCGAGCAAAGCCTCCATAGAGGACATGGCGCGGGCGCACCCCAGCGTGCAAAAATTCACGGCGGGTCTTGCGATTAAGAAAGTGGTGGTCGTGCCTGGCCGTTTAATCAATATCGTGGCAGGATAGCGGCCATGTTTGCTCGCTTCATCTCCCTTACCCTGGTGCTCATGCTCGCCGCTTGTGGTTTTAATCTGCGCGGCAACGCCGCCCTGCCCTTCGAAAGTCTTTACATAGAAGGCGGACAAGATATCGTGGTCGATTTGCAGCGCGCCATACGGCCCACGGCGACCAAGGTCATGGCCAATGCCAAGGACGCGCAGGCGACTTTGCAAATCCTCAGCGAAGAGCGCGAGAAGCGAATTTTGTCCTTGGACAGTGCCGGCCGCGTGAGCGAATTTCGTTTGCTTTACCGCGTGAGCTTCCGCGTACTGGACAATAAAGCACGGCCCTTGATGGGCGCACAGCAAATCGAGTTGCGTCGCGATATTACTTTTAATGACAGCCAAACCTTGGCCAAGGAATCGGAAGAGGCTTTGCTTTATCGCGATATGCAAATCGACGCAGTGCAGCAAATCATCCGGCGCATGGGCGCGGTGCACCTGATTCCTTAGCGTGCTACTGCGCGCCGACAAACTCTCCTCGCATTTGCAACAAGGTCTGCAAGCCTTGTACATCGTCAGCGGCGATGAGCCTCTTTTAACTTTAGAGGCGGCCGATGCCATACGCGTTCAGGCCAAAGCCCAAGGCTATACCGAGCGCGAAGTGCTGAGTGTGGAAGCCGGTTTTAATTGGGCGCAATTGCGTGCCAGCGGCGCCAGCCTTTCCCTATTCGCCAGCCGGCGGCTAATAGAGTTGCGCATGCCCAGCGCCAAGCCCAATGCCGAAGGCATCGCAGCCTTGCAAGCCTACGCGGCGGATTTGCCGCCGGATACCGTAACCCTGGTTTTATTGCCCAAGTTGGACAAGCGGGTGAAAAGCAGCGCTTGGTTTTCCGCCTTGGAGGAAGCGGGCGTGTTGATCGAAATATTTCCGGTAAATTTAGAAGCGCTGCCGGATTGGATAGGCCGGCGCTTGAGCATGCAGCAACAAAGCGCCGAACGGGATACCTTGGCTTTTCTGGCGAGCGCCGTGGAAGGCAATCTACTCGCGGCACATCAAGAAATTCAAAAACTAGGCTTGCTCTATGCGCCTGGGAAACTCAGCTTCGATGAAGTCAGCAAAGCGGTATTGAATGTCTCGCGCTACGATGTATTTCAATTGGGCGACGCCATGCTGGCCGGCGATTGTGCCCGCGCCGCGCGCATTTTAGACGGCTTGCGGGATGAGGGTGTCAAGCCCATTCCGATTTTAGGAACGCTG
>CAZKHT010000155.1:3568-7241 GCA_964552595.1 uncultured Burkholderiales bacterium | reverse complement strand
GCGCATCCGTCTAGGCAAAGCCTGCGCCGGCATACAAGCTTTATATCAAGTCGCGGCGCGCGATATGCGGCGTGCCTCGGCTTGGGATTTGGGCTTTATGCTGGGGCCGCGCTTGAATGCCGCAGGCCGCCTCACCGATATGTCGCTGGGCATCGAATTATTACTCACCGATGATGCCTCACGCGCCGCTCAGCTCGCGCAACAACTGGATGCTCTGAATCGCGAGCGGCGTGCGATAGAGGCCGAGATGCAAGATAGCGCATTGCTTTTAACGGAGACCATTGCGGCCGATGGGTGTTATAGCCTGAGTTTATTCGATGCGACTTGGCATCCCGGTGTGATAGGCATACTCGCCTCGCGGCTGAAAGATAAATTTCATCGACCTGTGATCGCCTTCGCCCGTGGTGAGCGGGACGAGCTCAAAGGCTCGGGGCGTTCCATCCCGGGTTTTCATTTGCGTGATGCCTTGGATTTGGTATCAAAGCGCCATCCGAAAATATTAAAGAAGTTCGGCGGGCATGCAATGGCGGCGGGACTGACTTTGGCTGAGTCGGATTTGCCCGCCTTTCGCGATGCGTTTGAAGCCGTTGCCGCGACATTGCTGACACCGGCCTTGCTGGCGCGCGCGGTGGAAACCGACGGCTCTTTGCCGCCCGAGGAAGCCGGCTTGGACACGGCACAAACCTTAGCCGAGCAGGTGTGGGGGCAGGGCTTTCCCGAGCCGCAATTTGTGGATCGCTTTCAGGTCAGAGCACAGCGCATCATTTCGGAAAAACACACCAAGCTGCGTTTGCGGCGCGATGCCGAGGAATTCGACGCCATCTTGTTTTACAAAGCCGAAATCTTGCCGGACCAAGTCGACGCGGTGTATCGCTTGGACATCAACGAGTATCAAGGCCGGCGCAGCGTGCAGCTGATTTTGCAGCACTGGGTTAGCGTCGCAGCGTAAGCGGCTTAGTGCCGTACGATCTGAGTTAAAATAGCGGCTTTTTTGAAACGACATGCCATGGAAGCCGAACAACTCAATCTCATCGCCTATCGCTTAAACGACCTGCGCGCCCGCATCGCCGACTTGCGGAGGTATCTTTGACTATGAGACCAAGCACAGCCGGCTCAGCGAAGTCGTACAGCAACTAGAAGACCCCAAGATTTGGGAAGACGCCAAGCGCGCGCAAGAACTTGGGCGCGAACGGCGCATGTTGGAAGGCGTGGTGCACACCCTAGATAGCGTGGAGAACGGAGTCGCCGACGCTAAAGATTTATTCGATCTCGCCAGCGCCGAAAACGACGACGACACTTTGCTAGCCGTCGATAAAGATAGCCGTGAATTAGAAAAGACCGTGGAAGGCATGGAATTCCGGCGCATGTTTTCCAACCCTATGGACCCGAATAATTGCTTCATGGATATTCAGGCTGGCGCCGGCGGCACCGAAGCCTGCGATTGGGCTTCTATGTTGTTGCGGCAATACTTGAAATACGCCGAGCGCAAAGGCTTCAAAGCCGAATTGCTGGAAGAAACCGACGGCGATGTCGCGGGCATACGCTCCGCCAGTTTGAAGATCGAAGGCGAATATGCCTACGGATTTTTGCGCACCGAAACCGGCGTGCATAGACTGGTGCGTAAATCGCCCTTCGATTCCGCAGGCGGGCGGCACACCTCTTTCGCCAGTGTGTTCGTCTATCCGGAAGTGGATGAATCCTTCGAGATCGACATCAATCCCGCCGATTTACGCGTGGACACGTTTCGCGCCAGCGGCGCGGGCGGCCAGCACATCAATAAAACCGACTCCGCCATACGTATTACGCACGCGCCCAGTGGCATCGTGGTGCAATGCCAGAACGATAGATCGCAACATCGCAATCGCGCCGAAGCCATGGCAATGCTGAAGTCACGCTTATATGAAGCGGAAATCCGCAAACGGCAGGCCGAGCAAGATAAGTTAGAGGCCGGCAAATCCGACGTGGGCTGGGGTCATCAAATTCGTTCTTATGTGCTGGATCAATCGCGGATTAAAGATCTGCGCACCAATGTTGAAATTTCCAATACACAAAAAGTCTTGGATGGCGATTTGGATGAGTTTATCAGCGCAAGTTTGAAGCAAGGGGTTTAAGAACAACTTTTCCGCGGCCTCACTTGCAGATGGCTTGTTCCAAAAAATAGCGATTGATGTAGCAGCACGTAAAGTGATTTCAAGTCCGCGCAATCGAACAATTCGAACTCAGTCTGCCAACGGCTTATTTAATTTCTAGTAGTTTGCCTTTAATCGGCATTTGTGGCACAATACAAATAATGTTGCACATTAATATAACCCGTTGAAACATATAAATATTCGTGAAATCCGCCAAGAGCTTGGACGCTTAGATGATCTCCTGGCACGCGAGGGCGAAGTCATATTGACCCGTCACGGCAAGCCGATTGCACGCATGTTACCCATCGCCCAAAAAAGCGGCACCTTACGCCTGCCCTCCTTAAAATGGCTACGCGACAAAATGGTGAAACAAGAAATCGGCACTGAAGTGTTAATACGAGAAGATCGCGACGCTCGTGAATGATTGTTACGTCGATACCAGCGCACTGATCAAGCTATACGTCGCCGAACCGCAATCAGAGGAAGTGGAGAAATTTATCGATACACTCTCGCTTCCCTTAATTAGTAGTTTGAGTATTTTGGAATGGCACTGCGCCATGAATCGTCGATTGCGCACGGGTGCCTTCGACGAGCATTATCATCTAATGGCGCGCGCGGAGTTTGCACGACATTTAGCGAGCGGCGCTTTCCGCGTTCATGCTTTACACGAAGGGCTGTATGCGCAAGCCACTTATCTTTTGGATTTGGTCTCGCCTTTATCGTTACGAACTTTAGACGCACTCCATCTCGCTGCGGCGCAATCGGCACAAGTTACATCGATAGCGACCGCGGACAAGGTGATGGCGCAAGCCGCGTCTCAGCTCGGATTGCATACCACTACTTTTTTTAATTGAGTTCTTACATGACCGAGTCACAAGACCTGAACCCAGACGAGAATCAAATCATCGCCGAACGCCGTGCCAAACTCGCGGCCCTGCGCACCCAGGGCGTGGCCTTTCCCAATGATTTCCGGCGCGAACATTTGGCGCAAGATTTGCACACTCAGTATGAAGCGCTGACGCGCGAAGAATTGGACGCGCGGCAAATCGCGGTCAGCGTCGCCGGGCGCATGATGTTGAAACGCCTCATGGGCAAAGCCAGCTTCGCCACCTTGCAAGACATGAGCGGGCAAATCCAAGCCTATATTACCGATGATCATAGCGGCGCCGCGGCGCATGAGGCATTTAAGCATTTCGATCTCGGCGATATTTTGGGCGTGCGCGGCACTTTATTTCGCACCAATAAGGGCGAGCTATCGATACGCGTCAGCGAATTAAAATTGCTGACTAAAGCCCTACGTCCCTTGCCGGATAAATGGCATGGCCTTACCGATCAAGAGGTGAAATACCGCCAGCGCTATGTGGATTTGATGATGAACGCGGACACGCGTCTCGCTTTTCAGCGTCGTTCAAAAATCATCCAAGCCTTTCGTGGTTTCTTAATGGATCAGGGCTTTCTCGAAGTGGAAACGCCGATGATGCATCCCATTCCCGGCGGTGCCAGCGCGCGGCCGTTTGCGACGCATCACAATGCCTTGGACATGC
>CAZKHT010000155.1:0-3558 GCA_964552595.1 uncultured Burkholderiales bacterium | reverse complement strand
TTTTTTGGATTGGTATGTTCTTTAAAGTCTTTGTTGTGGGGGTGGTTTGAAAAAGTATTGTGGATAAATCGTACCTTTCGCAACGAAGGCATCTCGATCCGGCACAACCCCGAGTTCACCATGCTGGAGTTTTACGTTGCTTACCAAGATTATCGGTATTTAATGGATTTAACCGAAACCATGTTGCGTAGTATCGCAAGCAGCGTCCTGGGCAGCGCGACCCTGAGCTATCAGGGCCGCACGTTGGATTTAAATCAGCCCTTCGCGCGCCTCACCATCACCCAGGCGATACAAGCGCATCATCCGCATTTCACTACCGAAAAGTTAAACGATAAAGCGGAGCTCATTGCCTTTTTCCGCGAAAATAAAATCGCGTATAAAAAACACGATGGCTTGGCGGGATTGCAGCTCACGCTATTTGAAGAAACCACCGAACATTTATTGTTCGACCCGACTTTTATTATTGACTATCCGGCGGAGGTCTCACCGCTGGCGCGGCGCAGTGACGCGCAACCGGAAATCACCGAACGGTTTGAGCTCTTTATCGCGGGCCGGGAGCTGGCGAACGGGTTTTCTGAATTAAACGACGCCGAGGACCAAGCGGAACGCTTTCAGGAACAAGTAAAACAAAAAGAGGCGGGCGACGCCGAGGCCATGCATTACGATGCCGATTACATACGCGCCTTGGAATATGGCTTGCCACCGACCGCTGGTGAAGGCATAGGCATAGATCGCTTTGTGATGTTGCTAACGGACAGCGCCAATATCCGCGATGTAATCTTGTTTCCTCATATGCGCCCCGAAGCGTAATGCGCGAAGGCGGCAGTGTTTAAGTGGGTTAACTCACATTACCATTCAGTTATTACACGGCCCTCGGTAAACACCTCCTCCCTCCGCAACGTTAAGGGCCTAAGTGGATCTCGTATCCATATCATTAGGAGGAAATCATGAACACATCTAATTTACGCGCGCACCCTATGCTGATTATCACCGGGATTGCGCTCACCATTTTTGCGTTAGTCGGTACGGCCGCGGTACTGGGTTGGATTCCGAAAGCGCAAACCGAAGAAACCCCGGCCCAAGTAAGCCTTAGCGCTAAAGAAAAAGCCGAAATTCATGCCAAGGCGGAAGAGGAAGCCTTGCGCGCCAAACGGGCTAAGCTCGAGCGCACTGCGCCGTCGCCCGTGCGGCTCGCTTCCTCTGAGCCCGTGCGTAGCGAACGCGTTGAACACCGCGTCGTGCATACCTGCCCCAATTGCGGTGTAATTCAATCGGTGAATGTGGTGGAAACCCCCGGTAAAGCTACCCCATTAGGCATGATCGCCGGTGGCGTTGTCGGCGGCCTGTTAGGCAACCAAGTCGGCCAAGGTAACGGTCGTACCGTGGCCACGGTCGCCGGCGCCGCGGGCGGTGCTTACGCGGGCAATGCGATTGAAAAACATGTGCGCAAAAGCGAAAGCTATCGCATCGTGGTACGGCTCAATAACGGCGACACCCGGGTTTTTCATCGCAAGACCGATCCCGGCTATAGCGTCGGCGACCACGTGAAAATTGAGAACGACTCTATTGTACGAATTTAGTAGGCGTCGCATTTAGCAAGCCCTTTTACGGGGTGCTTAAGTAGCCACACCACGCCCTGTCTCCATGGCCCACCTATACCCCGGTGGGGTATGTTGACAGGGATTTTTCTTGGGGTTAGCATGGAAACACCTAGGAGTGTTCCATGCAACCCCTTACTCGCTTACAGCTCAATCTACCGATTGCGGGCATGACTTGTGCCGCTTGCGCGACACGGATAGAGACGAGCCTGAATAAGCAAGCGGGCGTAAGCGCGGCGGTCAATCTCGCTGCCGAAAAAGCCCGCATCGAATACGATCCGCAACAAAGCTCCCCTGAAAAACTGGTCTCGGTGATTCAAAAAGCCGGGTACGAAGTGCCCGAGCAACAAGTCGAGCTCGCATTGGAAGGCATGACCTGCGCCGCCTGCGCCAGCCGTATCGAAAAAACCTTGAATCAATTGCCGGGCGTGCATGCCGCCGTGAACGTGGCCACGGAACGCGCCCTGGTACGCTATGCGCCGGGTTTATCCAGCGTGGAAGATATGCTGGCCGCAGTGCGCAAAAGCGGTTATCAAGCGCGAGAATTAGCCGCTCAAGGACGTGCCGCTGAGCGCGAACGCAAGCTCGCGCACTACCAAGCCGAACGGGGTTTATTTATTATCTCGGCCCTGCTCACCCTACCTTTTCTGGCGCAAATGGGCGAGATGTTCAGCGGCGCTCATGAAGACTGGTTGCCACGTTGGTTGCAAATGCTGCTCGCCACCCCGGTGCAGTTTTATGTCGGCAAACGCTTCTATATCGGGGCTTATCACGCGCTGCGCGGCGGCGGCGCGAATATGGACGTGCTGGTGGCATTGGGCACAACCATGGCTTATGTTTTAAGTGCGGTAATCACCGTTTTAGGCATGCACGATCATCATGTGTATTTCGAAGCTTCCAGTGCCGTCATCACGCTGGTGTTGTTGGGCAAATTACTGGAGGCAAGGGCGAGAGGAAAAACTTCCGCCGCCATTGAAAGCTTGATTAAGCTGCAACCACGCACCGCCCGCGTGGAGAAAAACGGCGAGATCCGCGACATCTCCGTGGATGATCTACAGGCCGGCGATATCTGCGTGGTGCGCGCGGGCGAGAGCATACCGGTCGACGGCGAAGTAGAAACCGGGCAAGCCCAAGTCGATGAAGCCATGCTGACCGGCGAGAGCATGCCTAAAAACAAAACCGCAGGCAGCAAAGTCTATGCTGCGACCTTGAACGTCGACGGCCTACTCAAAATTCGCGCAACGGGTATAGGCGCCGCCACCCAACTCGCGCACATCGTCCGCCTGGTGGAAGAAGCGCAAGGCTCCAAAGCGCCTATCCAGCGCCTGGCCGATGTGATCTCGGGGATTTTTGTGCCTATTGTGGTCGTGATAGCGCTGCTTACCTTCGCGGGCTGGTGGTGGTTTAGCGGTGATCTGTCCACGGCCTTGATTAATGCCGTGGCCGTGCTGGTCATCGCTTGTCCCTGCGCCCTGGGTTTAGCCACGCCCACCGCCATCATGGTGGGCACCGGGCGCGGTGCGCAAGCTGGTATTTTGATACGCGATGCGCGCGCTTTAGAGCAAGCGCACAAAATCCAAACTTTAATCGTGGATAAAACCGGCACCTTAACCGAGGGCAAACCCGTGGTCACCGATGTGCTACCCGCCGATGGTCAATCACGCTTTGCCCTTTTAAGCATCGCGGCCACGCTGGAGCAAGGCTCGCAACATCCCTTGGCGACGGCGATCAATACGCTGGCGGCAGCGGAAAAAATCTTGGTCTCTGCAGTACAGGACTTTGCGAACCACGCGGGTTTAGGCGTCAGCGCGAAGCTCGATGGCGAGACAATTTATCTAGGCGCGCCGCGCTTTGTGAGTGAAAAAATCGCAATCGACGATGCCAGGATAGCCACCTTAGCGGCCACAGCAAAAACCGTGGTGGCAGTGGCAAGCGCGACAAAATACTTGGGCGCGATCGC
>CAZKHT010000154.1:0-7275 GCA_964552595.1 uncultured Burkholderiales bacterium | reverse complement strand
GATAGTAGTCCCGAATGGTGTTTTGCAAGATGCGCTGGAACAACAAAGGCAATTCTTCGTTCGGTTTATCCGCATATTTGTCCGCGACTTTAAGCATGGCGTCCTGGACGATATCCAAGGCCGCATCTTCGTCGTGCACCGCAAAATAGGCTTGTTTATACGCGCGTCGCTCGCAAGCTTTCAGAAATTCAGATAATTCGTTGGAAGTAGCCAGGGGATCTTTCTCGTCGTTTTTGCGCAGCGCCATATTAGCAAAAGCCATTTATTTTTGCTTCTTGGCCTAAAGCGGCCCTGTTTAAACTGCGACAGGTCACCGTAACTTACGGTGTATTCGACGATTTTTGGCAGTGCGGGCTTGACCAAAGAGGGCGTAAACGATAGTGTTTCAGGTTCTTTTGGCGAGTCAGGTTCAGGGCGGAGTATGGATTTAAGCGGCGCAGAGATCACCGTACGGTGTTTGCAAGAGGAGGGCGTGGAGTTCGCCTTCGGCTATCCGGGCGGCGCGGTGCTCTATATTTATGATGAAATTTTTAAGCAGGACAAGGTCAAGCATGTCCTGGTGCGCCACGAGCAAGCTGCCGTCCACGCCGCCGATGGCTATGCCCGGGCCACCGGGCGGGTCGGTGTCGCGCTGGTCACCAGTGGCCCCGGCGCTACCAATGCGGTAACAGGCATTGCCACTGCGTATATGGATTCCATTCCCCTAGTTAGCATCAGCGGGCAAGTACCGACTCATGCGATTGGTTTAGATGCTTTCCAAGAAGTGGATATGGTGGGCATCACGCGTCCTTGCGTGAAACATAATTTCCTGGTGAAAGATGTAAAAGATCTCGCGGAGACGATAAAAAAAGCCTTTCACATCGCGGCCACAGGCAGACCCGGGCCGGTGGTGGTCGATATTCCGAAAGACGTCACGGTACATAAAACCAAATTCGATTATCCGAAGAGCGTCGCGCTGCGTTCTTACAGCCCAGTGACCAAGGGCCACCCCATGCAAATCAAAAAAGCCGTGAAGATGCTGCTCGCGGCCAAGCGGCCTTTTGTTTACAGCGGCGGCGGCGTGATTTTGTCCGAGGCTTCAAACCAATTAATTAAATTGGTGAAGCAACTTGGCTTACCTTGTACCAGCACGCTCATGGGCTTAGGCGCCTATCCCGAAACGGATAAATTATTCGTCGGCATGCTAGGCATGCACGGCACTTACGAAGCCAATATGGCCATGCAGCATTGCGATGTGTTGCTCGCTGTGGGCGCGCGTTTCGATGACCGCGTGATAGGCAACACTGAGCATTTCAATCAGGAAAAGCGCCAGATTATTCACATTGACATTGATCCCTCGTCCATCTCCAAGCGGGTGAAAGTGGATGTGCCCATCGTCGGCGACGTGGGCCAAGTCTTGGACGAGATGATGAAGCAGTTGCAGGCGACTAAAGACAAAGGCGATCAAGGCGCGCTCAAGGCCTGGTGGACGCAAATCGAATTATGGCGTTCCAAAAATTGCCTCAACTACGACCGGAATTCGAAAATTATCAAGCCGCAATTCGTGGTCGAGAAACTGTATGAAGTTACGAAAGGCGAAGCCTACGTGACTTCCGACGTGGGCCAGCATCAAATGTGGGCGGCGCAATATTATAAATTCGATAAACCGAGACGTTGGATCAATTCCGGCGGCTTGGGCACTATGGGTTTCGGCCTACCGGCGGCGATGGGCGTCAAAATGGCCTTCCCGAAATCACACGTCGCCTGCATCACCGGCGAAGCCAGCATCCAAATGTGTATACAAGAGCTGTCTACCTGCAAGCAATATCATTTGCCCTTGAAGATTATTAATTTGAACAACCGCTATATGGGCATGGTGCGGCAGTGGCAGCAATTTTTTCACGGCAATCGGTATTCGGAATCGTATATGGATGCCTTGCCGGATTTCGTTAAATTGGCGGAGTCCTATGGTCATGTCGGCATGCGCATAGATTCGCCGGCCGATGTCGAAGGCGCGCTGAAAGAAGCCTTCAAATTAAAAGATCAGTTGGTGTTCATGGATTTCTTGACCGATCAAAAAGAAAATGTGTATCCCATGGTGCCGGGTGGCAAAGGGCTCTCGGAAATGATTTTGGCGGAAGATTTATAAAACATGCGCCATATCATTTCAGTTTTATTGGAGAACGAATCCGGGGCTTTGTCCCGCGTCTCGGGTTTATTTTCGGCGCGCGGCTATAACATCGAGTCTTTAACCGTGGCGCCCACGGAAGATCCCTCGATGTCGCGCATGACCATCGTGACCAGTGGTTCCGAAGAAGTCATAGAGCAAATCGTCAAACAGTTGAATAAACTGATCGAGGTGGTCAAGGTCGTGGATTTGAATGAGGGCTCGCATTTGGAGCGCGAACTCATGTTGGTCAAAGTAAGAGCCTTAGGCGAATGGCGCGAAGAATTAAAACGCCTCTCGGATATTTTTCGCGGCCGCATTATCGACGTCGCGGACAATACCTACACCATAGAGCTCACCGGCAACGGCGCGAAGCTCGACGCCTTTTTGGAAGCCCTGGACCCGTCCGTGATTTTGGAAACCGTGCGCACCGGTGCCTGCGGCATCGGTCGCGGCGAACGCATACTGAAAGTTTAATCGCGCTGAGCGGCGGTCCGAGCTGCCGGACCATGCTGGCGCGTCATCATTTCTCTGAAAGGAAAACTATGAAAGTTTATTACGACAAAGACGCTGACTTATCCATCATAAAAAAGAAAAAGGTCGCCATCGTCGGTTATGGTTCGCAAGGGCATGCCCACGCCAATAATTTGCAAGACTCGGGCGTAAAAGTCACCGTGGGCTTACGCAAAGGCGGGAGTTCCTGGGATAAAGCCAAGAAAGCCGGCTTGAATGTAAAAGACGTGGCGGCGGCGGTAAAAGAAGCCGATGTGGTCATGGTCTTGGTCCCGGATGAACAGCAGCCGCAAGTCTACGAAAATGAAATCGAGCCCAATATCAAAAAGGGTGCGGTGTTGGCCTTCGCGCATGGCTTCAATGTGCATTTCGGCCAGATCAAACCGCGCGCCGATTTAGACGTCATCATGATAGCGCCCAAGGGTCCAGGCCACTTGGTGCGCTCTACCTACAAGCAAGGGGGCGGCGTGCCTTCGCTGATCGCCGTGCATCAAGACACCTCCGGCAAAGCTTTAAAAATAGCGTTGTCTTATTCCGCAGCCAATGGCGGTACCAAAGGTGGCGTGATTGAAACCAATTTCCGCGAAGAATGCGAAACCGATTTATTCGGCGAGCAAGCAGTACTCTGCGGCGGCGCGGTCGAGCTCGTGAAAATGGGTTTTGAAACTTTGGTCGAAGCCGGTTATGCGCCGGAGATGGCCTACTTTGAATGCCTGCATGAATTGAAGCTGATCGTGGATCTCATGTACGAAGGCGGCATTGCCAATATGAATTATTCGATTTCGAATAATGCAGAGTACGGCGAATACGTCACCGGACCGAAGGTGATTAACGAGCAGTCCCGGCAAGCCATGCGCGAAGCCTTGGCGAATATTCAGAACGGTCAGTACGCGAAAAATTTCATCCTGGAAGGCCGCATGGATTATCCGGAAATGACCGCGCGTCGCCGCATGAATGCCGAGCATCCTATCGAAATCGTGGGCGCGAAGTTACGTTCCATGATGCCTTGGATTTCCAAAAATAAATTAGTGGACAGCTCCCGTAATTAATTTAAGGTCTAGGCGCTGAGGCGTCTATTCTGCAATGATGACGCCTTATCCCCATCCCCTGATTGCACGCGAAGGTTGGCCCTATTTAATTGGTGCCATCCTCATCGCGCTCTTAGTGCATCTTTTTATCGGTAAGTGGTTCGCGTTTCCGATTTGGCTGATTGCGCTTTTTGTATTGCAATTTTTTCGCGATCCGCCGCGACGGCCGCATGCGCTGGGAGAGGATCTCATACTCTCACCCGCCGATGGCCGCGTAGTCGTGGTCGAGCAAACGGAAGATCCTTTTCGGCAAACCCCCGCGCTCAAAATCAGCATCTTCATGAATGTGTTTAATGCCCATTCGTAGCGTAGCCCGGTGAACGCGACCGTGGAAGAAATCCGGTATTTCCCCGGTGGGTTTTTTAATGCAGCCTTGGCCAAGGCCTCTCTGGAAAACGAGCGCAACGCCTTGCTCTTGCGCTTAGATTCTGGTGTGCCTATTACCGTGGTGCAAGTCGCGGGCCTCATCGCGCGACGCATACTGTGTTATGCAAAAGTGGGGCAAAAGCTGCATGTGGGCGAACGTTATGGATTTATTCGTTTCGGCTCGCGCCTAGACGTGTATCTGCCCACTACCGCGCTTGCGGCGGTGAGCATAGGCGATAAAGTTTCGGCCGGCGCCAGCGTCATCGCCCGCTTGAACGCAGCGTAAATGCGTGCTTGGTCCTCTCGCCGGCTTGTGATCTAATTTGCCGCTATGCCTTATACCAATAAACCTGTCGTCGAAGTCAAGCTGCGTAAGCGCGGTATTTATTTACTGCCGAATTTAATTACCACTTCGGCTTTATTCGCTGGGTTTTACGCCATCGTACAGGCGATGAATCAGCATTTTGATCAAGCCGCCATCGCCATTTTTATCGCCATGGTATTGGATGGTTTGGATGGCCGCGTGGCGCGCCTTACCCATACCCAAAGCCCCTTCGGCGCCGAATTCGATAGCTTGTCGGACATGGTTTCTTTCGGGGTGGCGCCGGCCCTGGTGGTTTATGTGTGGGCCTTGCAAGGTCTAGGCAAACTCGGCTGGATCGCCGCGTTTATTTTCTGCGCCGGCGCCGCCTTGCGCCTGGCGCGCTTTAATACCCGCTTGGACGTCGCCGACAAGCGCTATTTTCAAGGCCTGCCCAGCCCGTCCGCCGCCGCGGTGGTCGCGGGTCTGGTATGGGTCATGGATGATTTTCATATCGCAGCTACCACCGTGGCCTGGTTGGCCTGGGCGGTCACGCTGTTTGCCGGACTGAGCATGGTCTCCAATATCCGCTATTACAGTTTTAAAGAAATTAATATGCGCAAAAGCATTCCCTTTGTTGCGATGCTGCTGATTATTCTGGGCGTTGCTTTGGTCATGTATAGCCCGCCCCAAGTCTTGTTCTTGGTCTTCGTCGCCTATGCCATATCGGGTTATGTGATGTGGTTGATTGCGTTTAGCCGTGGAAAAACCGCGCGGGGTAAATTTGTCGATACCCGATCAGAAAAATAGGCCAAACACTGCTGACGGTTCACCCTTTAACGATTGTCAAAGCAAAAAAAAGCCGTTATATTCTAGCCATGTCGTATTCCATGCATTCTCAGTTTGTTTCTTTTCCGGCCAACGTCCTGTTGACCGGCCTGCTGCTGCGCCGCGCGCGCTAAAACTTCTACCTCACCCCATTGTTGTTTTGAGCGGATTGGCTACACTGCCGATCTAATTTCGTATTCCGCGCCGCATAGGCGGTGCGCTGCATCAGGAGCAGACCATGCAAGATCATTTGATAATTTTTGATACCACTTTGCGCGACGGCGAACAAAGCCCAGGCGCCTCCATGACCAAGGAAGAAAAAATCCGTATCGCCAAGCAATTGGAGCGGATGAAAGTCGACGTCATCGAAGCGGGTTTTCCTGCCGCCTCCAATGGCGATTTTGAGGCCGTGCGCGCGGTCGCAGGCGCGATTAAAGACAGCACCGTGTGCGGCTTAGCCCGCGCACTCGAGCGCGATATCGACAGGGCGGGTGAAGCGGTGAAAGCAGCCAACTCCAGCCGCATACATACTTTCCTCGCCACCAGTCCCATACACATGGAAAAGAAACTCCGCATGACGCCGGAGCAAGTGCTAGAGCAAGCAGTGAAAGCCGTGCACTGGGCGCGTAAGTGGACCGACAATGTGGAATTTTCACCCGAAGACGCGGGACGCTCCGATGTGGATTTTTTGTGCCGGATCTTGGAAGCGGTGATCGCCGCCGGCGCCACCACGGTCAATATTCCCGATACCGTGGGCTATAACTTGCCGCAACAATTCGGCGATTTAATCCGGCAATTGCGCGAGCGTGTGCCCAATTCTGACAAGGCGATTTTCTCTGTGCATTGCCACAATGACTTGGGTTTGGCGGTCGCCAATTCCTTGTCGGCGGTGATGCAGGGCGCGCGTCAAGTGGAGTGCACGATTAATGGCTTGGGCGAGCGCGCGGGCAACGCAGCGCTAGAAGAAATCGTGATGACGGTACGCACCCGGCAAGACGTGTTTCCTTGTGATACACGCATTGATACCACGCAAATTGTGTCCGCTTCACGCTTAGTGTCCGGCGTTACCGGCTTCGCGGTGCAACCGAACAAAGCTATCGTCGGCGCTAACGCTTTTGCGCATGAATCTGGCATCCATCAAGATGGCGTGCTCAAGCATCGCCAAACCTATGAAATCATGCGCGCCGAAGAAGTAGGCTGGACCGCGAATAAAATGGTCTTAGGCAAACATTCAGGACGCAACGCCTTTCGCACCCGCTTGCAAGAAATCGGCGTGACTTTGGATTCCGAAGAAGCACTGAACGCGGCATTCGCGCGCTTCAAGGAATTGGCGGATAAGAAGCACGATATTTTCGATGACGATTTACATGCCTTGGTGAGTGATGAAGCGCAGGCGCATGAGCAAGAGACTTATAAAATGCTGTCCTTGAAAGTCTGCTCCGAAACCGGCGAGACACCACACGCCGCCATCGTCCTCACCGAACAAGGCGAAGAAAAAAGCGCGCAGGCCGAAGGCGGCGGTCCGGTGGATGCGGCGTTCAAAGCCATAGAAGCCATCGTCAAGAGCGGTGCTGAACTGCTCTTGTATTCGGTGAATAACATCACCAGCGGTACCGATGCCCAGGGCGAGGTGACGGTGCGTTTGTCGCGTGGCGGCCGTATCGTCAACGGCCAAGGCGCGGATACCGACATCGTGGTCGCTTCCGCCAAGGCGTATTTACACGCACTGAACAAATTGCATTCGAAATTGGAGCGCGCGCATCCCCAGGTATAATGGGTCGTAATTTAAGGTGTGCGTATGCAGACAGCCAGCAATGAGTATTTAGTCATCACCGCCGCCGGCGAGGACCAAGTAGGCCTCGTGGAGCGCTTCACCAGCAAGGTCAGCGAAACCGGATGCAATATCGAACAAAGCCGCATGTCGGTTTTGGGCGGCCAGTTCGCGATCCTGGTGTTGCTCTCCGGCCCGTGGAATGCCTTATCGAAATTAGAGAGCCAACTCGAAGCCTTGGGCGTGCAACTGGGACTGAGCA
>CAZKHT010000153.1:0-7295 GCA_964552595.1 uncultured Burkholderiales bacterium | reverse complement strand
GAGGTGTCGGGGAGCGCCTAGGTGTGCCCAGGTTTGCGGGGAGCTTGCGGCTGTTGGGGGGGCGGGGAAGGGCAGGGTTTTATGCGGGGCCGGTGGCGCAAGAATTGGTGCGCAGCGGGCGCGCGCAAGGCGGGATTTGGACGCTGCAAGATTTGCGTAGCTATAGCGTCAAGCTGCGCGCGCCGGTGCAATTTCGTTACCACCAAATGCGTATCAGCAGCGCCGCGCCACCCTCCGCCGCTGGTCTGACGTTAGCCGAGGCTTTTAATATCTTGGCGCAATACGATTTGCGCGGGCTGAATACGGAACAACGTATGCATCTCATCATAGAAGCTTGGCGCCGCGCGTACCACGATAGGGCGCGGTATTTGGCCGACCCGGATTTCGTAGCCATCCCCAGCGCACGTCTGCTGAGCGTGGAATACGCGCGACAACGCGCGCTCAGCATAGCCTTAGATAAAGCCAGCGCGAGCGCTGATATGGAATCAAGCACGGCGTCAAATCAAGGTCCGCAAACGACGCATTTTTCGATTGTCGATAAATCCGGGAATCGCGTCGCCGCTACCTTGAGCATTAATACGCTCTTCGGCTCCGGCGTCGTCGCCGGCGAGACCGGCATATTGTTGAATAACGAGATGGACGATTTTGCGACTGCCGATGAAGGGAAAAATGCCTACGGCTTGGCGAACAGCCGCGCCAATCGCATCGCGCCCGGTAAGAGGCCTTTGTCCAGCATGGCGCCGACTTTTGTGGAGGACCCACGCGGGGTGTTAATTTTGGGCACCCCCGGCGGGTCGCGCATTATCAGCATGGTGATGTTGGCGATTTTGAACTATGAAGCACAGTCTACTGTAGGCCTGCAAGCCTTAGTCGACGCGCCGCGCTTTCATCATCAATATCTGCCGGATCAAGTGGAAGTGGAAGCCCAAGGCTTTCCCGCAGAGGTCATAGACAATCTGCAATTGCTGGGTCATATTGTGCGGCAAGTGGAGCGGCCCTGGGGCAATATGCAAGCCGTCTGGAAAGACAAGGTGAGCGGCCGGGCGATGGCGGCGTCGGATAAGCGCGGAGCTGGGAGCGGCTTGGCGTGGTATTAATTTGTCTTTGTCTCACGATTCAGTTTGATGTGGGTCACCATCGCGCCGCTGCGGCGCAATAATCTGGTTTTTTCCTTACACACGAGGAGGGCGAGCATGGCAAATCGTCGGGATTTTATTAAAAGTGTCGCGGCGGGGGTGGCCGCTATAGGGGGTGGTGCCGCCTTGCCCAGATATGCGCAGGCTGCGACCGATCCCGTGTTCGGACCGCGCATGATGCCTAGCGGCGCCTTGGAGTACGCGGTGCTGGAAGCGCTGCCGGGTAAGAAGCCGCTGATTAAGCGCAGTTACCGCCCGCCGAATTTTGAAACGCCGACTTCCTATTTCAATGAACTGTACACACCCAATGATGCGTTTTTCGTGCGCTACCATTTATCGAATATCCCGGAGCTCAATAGCGCGGATTGGAAATTGAAAATCGGCGGCGATGCGGCGGAGAAGCCTTTTGAGTTAACGCTGGCGCAACTGAAAAAAGATTTCGAGCAAGTGGAAATTTCGGCCGTGTGTCTGTGTTCCGGCAATCGCCGCGGCTTGTCCGATCCGCATGTGCCCGGAGTGGAATGGGCTTACGGCGCCATGGGCAATGCCAAATGGAAAGGCGTGCGTTTGAAAGACGTATTGGCCAAGGCCGGTATCAAAAAAGAAGCAGTGGAAGTCACGCTGAACGGCGCCGATTCTGCTGTCCTGGATAAAACGCCGGACTTCGTCAAAAGCTTGCCGACTTGGAAAGCCATGGACGAAAACACCTTGTTGACCTATGAAATGAATGGCGCGCCGCTGCCGCATCTCAATGGCGCGCCGGTGCGCTTAGTCGTACCCGGATGGACCGCGACTTATTGGATGAAGCACATCGTGGAAATTAATGCCGTGAGCCAGCCGTATAAAGGCTTTTGGATGGCCACCGCTTACCGCATCCCCAAAGGAAAATTCCCGGTGGTGGATCGTTTCCTCACGCAAGAAACCGAAGTCAACACACCGATCACGGAAATGGTGGTGAATTCGCTGATCACCAATCTGCAAGAAGGCCAGCGCTACCGGCATGGACAAGCCGTGGAAATCAAAGGCATCGCCTGGGACAGTGGTTCGGGTATACGCAATGTGGAAGTCTCCACCGATGGCGGCATGAGTTGGCGCAACGCCGAACTCGGCAAGGATGTCGGCCGCTTCTCCTGGCGCCAATGGCAATATGTGTTCAAGCCACCCAAGGCAGGCCAATATACCGTCATGGCAAAAGCCAGTAGTCGCCTAGGCACGACGCAAACTTTCGATCTGATTTTCAATCCCGCCGGCTATCACAACAATGTGGTGCAGCAAATCGGCTTTCAGGTCGTTTAAAGGAGACTCGCATGAAAAATTTATTCTTCTTCGCGCTGTTCATTGCCACGCCCGCCTTGGCTGACGAAAGTAAAGTCATGCTCAAAGACGGCAACAACAAGGATTTAGTCCAAGCGAATTGCGTGATGTGCCACAGCTTGGATTACATTCAACTGAATTCGGTATTCCAAGACCGCAAAGGCTGGGAAGCCACCGTGAATAAAATGATCAAAGCCATGGGTGCGCCCATCGCGCAAGATGACGTCCCAAAGATCGTGGACTATTTGACCCAAAATTACGGCAAATGAACGGTTTTTCGAATTCAGCATGGCGGCCTTGGGCCGCCATTTTTTTGCCTATCGCCGAATCAAAATCCGCTATCATGCACACCTTTCGAGCAGCTTGAGCCGTATTGCATGAAAACCACTTTCCTGGATTTTGAACAACCCATCGCCGAGCTTGAAGCCAAGATCGACGAATTACGCTATGTGCAAGACGATTCCGCGCTAGACATCTCCGAGGAAATAGAGCGCCTGCAGAAAAAAAGCCGCAGTCTCACCAAAGATATTTACGCCAAGCTCACGCCTTGGCAAATCTCGCAAGTGGCGCGTCATCCGCAGCGCCCCTATACCTTGGATTACATCAGCGCGCTGTTTAGCGATTTCGAGGAATTGCATGGTGATCGGCATTTCGCGGATGATCCCGCGATTGTCGGCGGGGTGGCGCGCTTCAATGGCACTTCAGTGGTGGTCATAGGCCATCAAAAAGGCCGCGACACCAAGGATAAAATTTATCGTAATTTTGGCATGCCGCGTCCCGAGGGTTATCGTAAATCGCAGCGCTTGATGAAAATGGCGGAAAAATTCGGCATGCCGATTCTGACTTTTATCGACACGCCCGGCGCTTATCCCGGCATAGATGCCGAAGAGCGCGGCCAATCGGAAGCCATTGCCAGCTGCTTGTATTTAATGGCCGCCCTGCGCACACCGATCTTGTGCACGGTAATAGGCGAGGGCGGCTCCGGCGGCGCCTTGGCGGTGGGTGTGGGCGATGCCACGATGATGTTGCAATATGCGACTTACTCGGTGATTTCACCCGAGGGCTGCGCTTCTATCCTTTGGAAAAAAGCCGATAAGGCGCCGGAAGCGGCGGAGACTTTAGGCATCACCGCCAGCCGCTTAAAAACCTTGGGCCTGGTGGATAAAATTGTCACCGAACCCTTAGGCGGCGCGCACCGCGATCCCGAGGCCATGATGCTGACCATGAAAAAAGCATTGGCGGAAACGCTCAGGCCTTTGCAAGAATTGCCCTTGGATGATTTAGTCAAAGCGCGCTTCGATAGGCTAATGGGTTATGGCAAATTCAAAGAAGCGCGCGCCAAGTGATTTATTCCATCAGATACTCCCGCGTCTAAGCACGCTCATTCCGCAACAGGCGCGCGCCGCTGTGGGTTTGAGCGGCGGCATGGATTCCGTGGTGTTGCTGGATTTGCTACACCGGGCGCGCGCCGAGTTTGCATTTTCGCTGAGCGCGGTGCACGTCAATCACCATATCAGTGCTCATGCCGATCAGTGGCAAGCTTTCTGCGCCGAGTTGTGCGCCGCCTATGCTATTCCTTTCATCGCGAAACAAGTGCATCTGCCTCAGCGTGCCACGGCAGGCATAGAAGGGGCCGCGCGCGCCTTGCGCTATCAAGCGCTGAACGAAGTGGAAAGCGATGTGCTGGTCCTAGCTCATCACTTAGATGATCAAGCTGAAACCCTGCTTTTAAATCTCTTGCGTGGCACTGGCCTTACGGGTGCGGCGGCCATGCCGGGTGTCGGTGGAAAATTGCCCCATCTTGCGCGTCCGCTTTTGGAGCTGCCGCGTGCTCATTTGCTGGCGTATGCGCAAGCCCGGCAATTGCGCTGGATAGAAGACGAAAGCAATCTAAACCTCGCTTATGGCCGGAATTTTTTGCGGCACGAAGTTTTACCGACGCTCGAAAAACGTTATCCCGCTTATCGTCAAACCTTGAGCCGCGCCGCGCAACATTTCGCGGAAGCGGATCTCCTGCTGGATGAGCTTGCGCAACAAGATGCGCAAACGGCGATACGCGCGGATAAATTGGATGTACGCGTGCTTGCATCTTTCAGTCCATCGCGCGCCAAAAATCTCCTGCGCTTTTATCTGGCGCAGCAAGGTGTGCCGCCTATCTCGCAAGAGCGTTTACAGGAAGCCCTGCGGCAATTGCTGGCCGCGCCTAGCGACAGCCAAGTGCGTTTGGACATCGCCGGTCTGGCCTTGCGCCGTTATCGCAGCTTGGCTTGGGTGGTTTCCGATCTGGCGTTGCCGCCCTCTTCTTGGCAAGCGGTGTGGCAAGGTGAGACCGAGTGGCGCTTGCCTGCGCTAGGCGGTTGTTTACGCCTGACCCCGGCGCTAGGACAGGGCATTAGCTCGGCCAAAATGCAGCCGGGCGTAGTCGTGGCGCGCTTGCGTCAAGGTGGCGAAAAGCTCAAGCCCGCATGTTCGCGCCCCACCCGGGGCTTAAAGCAACTGTTCCAAGAAACTGGGATTCCACCCTGGCAGCGAGAACGCCTGCCTTTGCTTTTTTGCGGCTCAGACCTGATTGCGGTGCCCGGGTTGGGAATCGCTTGTGCTTATCAGGCGGCACCCGGAGAATCTTCCTTGCAGATCGAATGGCTAGGCCTACACTAAGAAGGCAAGCAACACCCCAGAAAAGTAGAGAGGAGATAAGAATGAAGCTAGTTGGAAAGCTATGCCTATTGTTCGCGTTTTTCTATTCCGGGGTGAGCTTAGCCGCCGATCCTATCGTCATTAAATTCAGCCATGTGGTGGCGCCCAGTACGCCCAAAGGCAAAGCCGCGCAGCGCTTTAAAGAATTAGCGGAAGCCAAGACCAAGGGCAGAGTCAAAGTCGAGTTGTATCCCAACAGTCAGCTGTACAAGGATCGCGAGGAAATGGAAGCGCTGCAATTAGGCGCCGTGCAAATGCTCGCGCCTTCCTTGTCTAAATTCGGTCCCTTAGGCGTGCGCGATTTTGAAGTCTTCGACTTGCCTTATATTTTTCCGAATAAAGAAACCTTGTACCGGGTGATGGATGGCGATATCGGGCGTAAGCTTTTCGCCAAGCTTGAGACCAAGGATTTGGTCGGCCTTGCCTATTGGGACAACGGTTTCAAACAAATGAGCGCGAACCGGCCTTTGCATAATGTCGAAGATTTCAAGGGTTTGAAAATGCGCATTCAATCTTCCAAAGTTTTGGAAGCGCAAATGCGCGCCCTGGGTGCGAGCCCGCAAGTGATGGCTTTTTCTGAGGTCTACACCGCCTTGCAACAAGGGGTGGTCGACGGTACGGAAAATCCCGTTTCGAATTTATATACGCAGAAAATGCACGAGGTGCAGAAGCACCTCACGATTTCTGATCATGGTTATTTAGGCTATGCCGTCATCACCAATAAGCGCTTTTGGGATGGCTTACCCAAGGATATACGTGCCGAGCTCACACAAGCCATGCGCGAGGCCACTGAATATGAGCGCGACATTGCACAAAAAGAGAACGATGAGTCCTTGGCGAAGGTGAAAGCGGCGGGTACCACGGAGATTTACATTCTCCCTTTAAAAGACCGTTTGCTGTGGCAGAAGGTGTTATTACCGGTGCACCGGGAATTTGAAGAAGTGATCGGAAAAGATTTGATCTACGGTATCTACAATGTTGCAGCCCAAGTAGAAAAGGAAAAGGCTGGCAAGAAATAAGCGCATGCTCAATCGCGCTTTAGATCATCTAGAGGAGTGGCTGATCGCGTCCTTCATGGGACTGGCCACCCTCATCATTTTTTTCGCGGTGTTGCACCGCTATGCCCTGGGGGTATCTTGGCTCTGGCCCTACGCCAAAACGCTTAATTTTAATTGGGCGCAAGAACTCTGCATTTATCTTTTTATCTGGATGGCGAAATTCGGCGCGGCTTACGGCGTGCGAACCGGCATACACGTAGGCGTGGATGTGCTGGTGCGCAAGCTGTCGCCAAATAAGCAACGCTTCTTTATTTTTTTGGCCTTATCCCTAGGCGCTTTTTTCACCGCAGTGGTGGCGATTTTAGGCGTGCGCTTTGTGCTCTTTATCCACGTCACGGGTGCCGTTTCGCCCGATCTGGGCATGCCGATGTGGATTATTTATCTGGCAGTGCCGCTGGGCTCGTCTTTGATGTGTTATCGCTTCTTGCAAGTCTTAATGCACTTTCGCCGCACCGGTGAATTACCCAGCCATAGTTATCAAGAAGACACCGTGGCGGCATGAGCGGCTATATTATTTTTGCCGTTTTGCTATTGCTGTTGCTTACCGGGACGCCGATTTCCATCGCTCTGGGGATGACGGTGCTGGTCTTCCTAGCAGCGGTGTCCACCTTGTCGCTGGATACCATCTCCATCGTTTCGCAAAAGCTGTTCACCGGCTTGGACAACTTCGCGATTATGGCCATCCCGTTTTTTGTTCTCTCCGGCGCCTTTCTCACCACCGGCAGCTCGGCGCGACGCATCGTGCATTTCGCCACCACTCTCGTAGGCTGGATGCATGGCGGCTTGGCCATGGCGGCGGTTTTGTCTTGCGCTTTCTTCGCCGCGATCTCTGGCTCCAGCCCGGCCACTGTTGTCGCCATAGGCTCGATTTTATTGCCGGCGATGATGCAGCAAGGCTATCCCAAGAAATTCAGCGTGGGCGTGATTTCCACGGCGGGGGGCTTGGGCATCTTAATTCCGCCCTCGATCGTGATGGTGATTTACGGTGTTTCCACCTCGGAGAGCATAGGCCGACTATTTATCGCCGGCATCGTGCCGGGGATTGTAATGGCCGTGGCCTTGCTTGCCGTGACCTATTTCGTTGCGCGTA
>CAZKHT010000152.1:0-7402 GCA_964552595.1 uncultured Burkholderiales bacterium | reverse complement strand
TTTTGCTTTTTCTGACTTTGTGCAGAGGGTTGTGGCATAATCGTTTTCCGCTTTTTTCGCGTGGCATGCTTTTCGCTATTTAGCGCTTTGTTGCCTGAGTTTACCAATTTCAATCAATCACTTTAGTTCTTGAGGAGAGATCAGATGGCGGTCGCCGACGTTATGAAAATGATGAAGGATAATGAAGTTCGCTTCGTTGACCTGCGTTTTACCGATACCCGCGGCAAGGAGCAACACGTTAGCGTCCCCGCAAACCAGTTTGAGGCCGATAAATTCGAACACGGACACCCGTTTGACGGTTCGTCTATCGCCGGTTGGAAGGGCATACAAGCCTCGGACATGATTTTGATGCCCGATCCCGATAGCGTGCGCATGGATCCCTTCTTTGAAGAGCCGACTCTTGTCGTGACCTGCGATGTGATCGAGCCTTCAGACATGAAAGGCTATGACCGTGATCCGCGTTCCATCGGCAAACGCGGCGAAGCCTATTTAAAATCCACCGGCATAGGCGACACCATTTACTTTGGCCCGGAACCCGAGTTCTTCATTTTCGACTCCGTGAATTGGAGCGTGGATATGTCCGGCTGTATGGTCAAAGTGTCTTCCCAAGAAGCCGCTTGGTCCTCGGCGGAAGTCTATGAAGGCGGCAATATCGGTCATCGTCCCTCGGTAAAGGGTGGCTACTTCCCGGTGCCTCCGGTCGATTCCTTGCAAGACATTCGCTCTGCGATGTGTTTGGCTTTGGAAGAATGCGGCGTCGAAGTGGAAGTGCATCACCACGAAGTCGCAACTGCCGGCCAGTGCGAAATCGGCACCAAGTTCAACACGCTGGTGAAGCGCGCCGACTGGACTCAGATTTTGAAATACGTGGTACACAATGTCGCCCACCAATACGGCAAAACTGCGACCTTTATGCCTAAGCCCATCGTCGGTGATAACGGTTCCGGCATGCATGTGCATCAATCGATTTGGAAAGGCGGCGAGAATTTATTCGCGGGCAATGGTTATGCCGGTTTGTCCGAAACCTGCTTGTACTACATAGGCGGCATCATCAAGCACGCCAAGGCGCTGAACGCCATCACCAACCCAGGCACCAACTCCTATAAACGCTTAGTCCCCGGTTTTGAAGCACCGGTGATGTTGGCCTATTCGGCGCGCAATCGTTCTGCGTCTATTCGTATTCCTTACGTCGCCAACCCTAAGGGTCGGCGCATCGAAGTGCGTTTCCCTGATCCGACAGCCAACCCGTATTTGGCGTTCACTGCGCTGATGATGGCGGGCTTAGACGGCATACAAAACAAAATTCATCCAGGCGACGCGATGGATAAAAACTTGTATGACTTGCCACCGGAAGAAGAAAAAGCCATTCCTAAAGTCTGCCATAGCCTGGAAATGGCGCTAGAGCATTTAGATAAAGACCGCGAGTTCTTAACCCGTGGCGGCGTGTTTTCCAATGAAATGTTGGACGCTTATATCGAGCTCAAGAATGAAGAAGTCACAAGCTTCCGCATGACCACGCATCCGGTTGAGTTTGCTTTGTATTACAGCCTATAAGATCTAAAGCAGCGCAATCAGAAGGGGCGGCTTTTTGCCGCCCCTTTTTTTGTCAACCGCGGCCATGAAATTTCGTTTAGGCGCTTAAGGGTTTGATTGCCAAGCCGATGGTCTCGGCATAAACTCGGGCAGCTTATGCTACTTACGTTTCCCAAATCTTTTGCAATGCTGGCGGCGGCGCTGACGCTGACTGGCCTACATCCCGCTTGGTGCGAAGAGATTTACAAGCAAGTGGATAGTCAAGGCAATGTGACCTATTCCAACAAGCCCATCAAGGGCGGAAAAAAAGTTGAATTGCCGCAGCTTTCCACTGTCCCTATTCCTAAGTCGTCACCGAAAAAAATCGAGCCGACGTCTGCGCCGGCGGCAGCACCGACCAGCGCGCGGGAAACCTTGCTGGACGCTATCGTAAAAGAACAAAAAGCCCTGGACGCGGCACGCGCGGCAGCCAAGGAAGGGGCGGACAAGCCGGAAGTGTTTCAAACCTCGCGCACAGTCATCGGAAAAGATGGCAAGCCCACGGTGGTCACGGAAACCGGTCGCAACGTCGCCGCCTATGAAGAAAAAATGAAGCAGTTAAATGCAGAAGTCGCATTACATGAAAAAAACTTGGAAGGCTTGAATACCGAACTCGCAGCCTTGGATAAAAAATAGTCGTGTTTAAAGTTTGGATTACTTTGTTTCTCGGCCTGCTTCTTCCCTCGCTTGCTGGCGCAGAAATCTATAAATATGTAGATGAGAGCGGACGCGTGACTTATACCAATATCCCGAAGCGCGGCTCCAAGAAACTCGATCTGGATCCCGTGTCCGCGGCAAAAACCCGCAGCAACAGCGGTCCCGCGACTTTTCCGCGCGTCGATGTGCAAACTCAGAAAAAGCGCGATGAAACGCGTAAATCAATTCTGCAGGAAGAATTAGCGGCCGAGGAAAAACTTCTCGCTGACGCGCAGGCGGCCTTGAAAGACGGTGAAGTGCGACGCGTTGGCGACGAGGGCCGCAATTTGCAAAAGTACATAGAGCGTGTCGCACGCTTAAAAGAAAATGTGTCGCTGCATGAAAAAAATATCAGCGCGCTCAAAAAAGAACTCGGCGAGCTAAGATAACGCCCCATCGCGGCCTTTTCTCACTGGCCCGGTTATTGCTAAATTTATTACGATTGCGCGTTTAAGCGCGATGCATCTTATCCCTTAAGGGAACTCAACTGGACTCGTACGCATGCCGCCATTACCCCAACTCGGGCTGGAGCACCTCTCAACAGCCGTGCTGTTGTTGGACCGCGAGTTTCGCGTGCGCTATGCCAACCCCGCCGCGGAAAATTTATTCGAATTTAGCAGCAAATCCATTGCGGGGACGCCGGTGAATCAGGTATTCGTGGAAACCGGAGGCTTGGTTGCGGCAAGCGAAGCCGCCTTCGCCAGTGGCGCCAGTTATACGGAACACGAAATGAGCTTGTCGACGCTGGCTAATACGTATCAAGTGAGCCTCACCGTAAGTCCCGTGCTGAATCAAGAGACCTTCTTGCTGCTCGAGTTTTATCAAATCGACAAACATTTGAAAATCGCCCGCGAAGAACGCATGCAATTGCAGCAGCAATACAACCGCGAATTGCTGCGCAACCTCGCCCATGAAATTAAAAATCCCCTGGGCGGCATACGCGGCGCGGCGCAACTGCTTGAACACGAATTGCCCAAGCCGGGTTTACGTGAATACACGCAAGTCATCATCAAGGAAGCGGATCGTTTGCAATCTTTGATGGATAGACTGCTCGCACCTAGCCGTATGACCAAAATGGCGCTCTGCAATATTCACGAAGTCCTGGAGCGGGTGCGCAGCCTGATCCTGGCGGAACATCCGGACGGTTTGGTGATACACCGCGATTACGATACCAGCCTGCCGGATCTCATGGCTGACCAAGAGCAAGTGATACAAATCGTTTTGAACATCATGCGCAATGCCGTGCAAGCGATGCAAGGTCAAGGGGAGATTACCTTACGCACACGGGTCGCGCGTTATGTGACCTTAGCGAAGCGCAAATATCGCATGGCCTTCGGTTTAAAAATCATTGATAACGGCCCCGGTGTGCCGGAAGAAATACGGGAGCAAATCTTTTACCCCCTCGTCACAAGCAAGGAACAAGGCACAGGCTTGGGTTTAACCATAGCGCAAACCTATGTCGCGCATCATGGTGGCAGCATTGATTGCGAAAGCCAGCCAGGGAACACCTGCTTCACTGTTTTACTGCCTTACAACCATTTCGAAGCCCACTAAGAAAACATCATGGACAATACACAACCGATTTGGATCATAGATGACGACCGCTCGATACGCTGGGTGTTCGAAAAAGCCCTAACCCGAGAAAATTTAGAGTTTAAATCTTTCGGCTCGGCCAAGGACGCGCTGGCCGAACTCGATAGATCCACGCCGCAAGTCGTGGTCAGCGACATCCGCATGCCGGGCGGCTCGGGCTTGGATTTATTGCAAACCATCAAGGCTCAACATCCCGGTATCCCTGTGATCATCATGACCGCGTATTCCGATTTGGATTCGGCCGTGGCGGCCTTTCAAGGCGGTGCGTTTGAATATTTGGCCAAGCCCTTCGACGTCGACCATGCGGTGGAATTAATCCGGCGCGCCTTGGACCAAAGTCGGCGCGAGCAAGATGCCTCGGAAGCTATAGACGGCGCGCAAGAAATCCTCGGCCAAGCGCCCTCCATGCAAGAAGTGTTTCGTGCCATAGGCCGGCTCGCGCAATCCCATGCCACGGTCTTGATCAATGGCGAATCTGGCACCGGTAAAGAATTAGTCGCACGGGCTTTGCACAGGCACAGCCCGCGCCGCGAAAAACCTTTTATCGCCATTAACACCGCCGCCATCCCCAAGGATTTATTAGAGTCGGAATTATTCGGCCATGAGCGCGGCGCCTTCACCGGGGCACAAGCCATGCGCCGTGGACGATTCGAGCAAGCCGACGGCGGCACCCTGTTTTTAGATGAGATAGGCGATATGCCGCCGGATTTGCAGACGCGTTTGCTGCGCGTGTTATCCGATGGACAGTTTTATCGCGTGGGTGGTCATCAACCGATTAAAGCCAATGTGCGGGTGATCGCCGCGACGCACCAAAACCTAGAAGATCGCGTCAAACAAGGCTTGTTCCGCGAGGATTTATTTCATCGCTTGAACGTGATACGGCTGCGCTTGCCTAGTCTGCGCGAACGGCGCGAAGACGTGCCTTTACTAGCCAAGCATTTCCTCAATAAAAGCGCGCAAGAGTTAGGCGTGGAAGTCAAAAAACTTTCCGAAGCCGCGATGAGATATTTGCAGTCCTTGGATTGGACCGGGAATGTGCGGCAGTTGGAAAATGTGTGTCATTGGTTAACCGTGATGGCGCCCGGGCAAAACGTGGAAGTCGCCGATTTGCCCCCCGAACTCAAAAACGAACCCACCGCCAGCGCGGGGCAAAACTGGATTTCAGCTTTGGAAAAAGAACTGGAAAACCGCCTCAATCACGGTGAGACGGCGATCATGGACATTCTGGTCGCCGACTTCGAAAAAACCTGCATCATTAAAGCCCTGGCGCATACCGGTGGCCGGCGTATCGAAGCCGCGAATCTACTTGGCTTAGGCCGTAATACCTTGACTCGAAAAATTCAGGAATTGGCGATAGAAGATAAAGACACTAAACATTGAGCATGGTGCTGGCGTTTTCGCGCAAACGCTGCAATTGCTCCAAACAAAAATGGATATAGGCCAAGCCTATATAAATCGGCGTGAAAAAATTTAAAATCGGAATGTAATGCGCGAAGCCCAAAATCCCGCCCAGGCCCCACAGGGCGCCGCGCGAACGATGCTTGATTTCGCGAAATTCCTCGCGGCTGGCGTGATCCATTAACGCATCGTAGCGAAACAAGCGTTGATTCAAATATGCCGACAAAATCACCGGCAGAATAATCGCGCCAAATGGTATTAACCACAGCGGCAGCGTCACCACCCACAACACCAAATACACCACCACCGCGTACAAACTATTTGCTAGACTGCCTATGCCCGTTCCCCCATGTTTCATTTCCAAATGCGGGTAATCCCGATTCGTCACAAACTTCAGCATCACCGGCATGGCGAAGAGTGATGCAAAAACCAAGGACGAGACATACACCGCGGGCAATAATAAAGACAAGAGCAAAGCCACCACTAACCAATGCGCCAGCCAAACAAAACCCCATTGGACGAGGTGATCTTCTATGCCGTTTTGTTGCGCGAAAAGCGTCAGATCCCCCACCCAGCGATCCCAAAAAACCCAAGCCAAACCGCCCCAAAATAATAAGGCCAACAACATAGGCCACAGCGTGAGCAACAACATCTTGGGAGTGAGTAAACTTTTGAAGGCCCGCACCAAGGCGGTAACGATGGAATTCATTGAGGCCTCGATTTTGATTAAGGACAAGCATGCTCAGTTTAACTGCTTCTCTCCGAGCTGAGGTTTCAAATTATTTATACTGCAAGCGATTTAATGAAAATTCACAACACAAGAAAAACCTTTGGTCACTGACCTTGCTTACCTCAAGCGCCACGCCACTAAATTAACTCCGACACTGCGGCGCAGCGCGCCTCGAACACCGCTTGCTTAATCGCCTCGCCATCGCCGTGCTGCTGCGCGATCGCACCCCCATCCACCGCGGCGGCCATGCGATAGGCCTCGCGCAGACGCTGGGCGGCGGCCATGGGTTTTTGTTCGTAGCCTGGGCGGCCTTGATAGTCGGCTTCGCAGGCTTGTAGGAATTGTTCGAAGCGTTGGGCTTGGCGAAATGCGTCTAGGTGTTGTAACAACTCAACCAAGGCGGCGGGTTTGGCGTGAGCGGCATTGTGGGCGGCGCCATGCCAGCGCGCGACCAGCACCGCCAAGGCTTTGCATTCGTTGGGCGCTTTAATCCGCGCGCTGAGTTTGCGCGCGAGTTCGGCGCTGCGCGCTTCGTGCTCGGGATGATGTGGCCATTGTTCGCGCGGCGTCGTGGCTTTGCCCAGGTCGTGGGTTAAAGCCGCATAACGCACCGCTAAATCGAAACCGCGTATGGCCGCTTGATCTATCACCGCCATGACGTGCACGCCCGTGTCGATTTCGGGATGGCTTTTGGGATGTTGCGGCACGCCGAACAAAGCGTCGACTTCGGGCATGATGCGCGCAAGCGCGCCGCTGGCCCGCAGCACTTCAAACATGCGTGACGGTTTTGTTTCCATCAAGCCGCGCGCGATTTCCTGCCACACGCGCTCGGGAACCAGGGCGTTGACTTCGCCGTCGTTGACCATTTGCCGCATGAGATCTAGGGTTTCGGGCGCCAAGCTGAAGTCTCGGAAGCGCGCCGCGAAACGCGCCACGCGCAAAATTCGCACTGGATCCTCGGCGAAGGCCGGACTGACATGGCGCAGAATTTTTGCTTCTAAATCCTGACGCCCGCCATAGCAGTCGATAATCGCGCCGCTTTCATCCTTGGCTAGCGCGTTAATGGTCAAGTCCCGCCGTGCCAGATCTTGTTCCAGCGTGACTTCGGGCGCGGCATAAATTTGAAAGCCTTTGTAGCCACGCGCGGTTTTGCGTTCGGTGCGGGCCAAGGCATATTCGGCGTGGGTTTGGGGATGCAAAAAAACCGGGAAGTCTTTGCCGACTGCGAGATAGCCGAGTTTCACCATTTCTTCCGGCGTGGCGCCAACGACGACGTAATCTTTATCGTGCACCGGTAAGCCGAGCAACTCATCTCTTACCGCGCCTCCCACCGTGGAAATCTTCATGCAGCCACCAGCACCTTAGGTCTCGCTGAGCCAAGACGGCGAACCACCGCCGCTCAAATACCCAGGC
>CAZKHT010000151.1:0-7419 GCA_964552595.1 uncultured Burkholderiales bacterium | reverse complement strand
AGGCCACCTCACCCGTAAATTGCATGACACCATGCATGAGCTGGGCTATGACAAAACTTTGGAACGCGCGGTGGACAACACCATGCCCGACGCGCGGGATCGCCTGGCATATATTGCCACCCTCACGGAACAAGCCGCCGAACGCGTGTTGAATGCGACGGATCTCGCGAAACCTTTGCAGGATCAACTCGAAACCGGTGCGGTGAGTTTGAGCGCGAAATGGGACCGCTTATTCAAGAACGAATTGCAGTTGGATGATTTCAAACAATTGGTGAGCGATACCCGAGGCTATTTAGACACCGCGCAAAAAAGCGCGCGCGCCACCAATGACCAACTCTTGGAAATCATGATGGCGCAGGACTTCCAAGACCTTACCGGACAGGTGATTAAAAAAGTCATCGACATGGCCAAGGAAATGGAAAATCAGTTGTTATTGCTCTTGGTCGCCAGCACCTCGCCCGAGAAAAAAGCGGAAATGGAGCACGGTTTATTAAACGGCCCGGTGATCAACGCGGAAGGCCGCACCGATATCGTCACCAGCCAAGAGCAGGTGGACGATTTACTAGAAAGCCTGGGCTTCTAAAAGCCCGAGAGGATTACTCATGAGCGCGTTCGAGGGTATGGAAGAGATGTTGCAAGACTTCCTCATGGAAGCCGGCGATATGCTTTCCGATGTCGACAATAAATTGGTCGTGCTGGAGAAATCTCCACACGATAGAGAACTGCTCAATGTGATTTTCCGTGGCTTTCACACCATCAAAGGCGGCGCCGGTTTTCTGAACGCCACGCCGCTGGTGGAATTGTGTCACCGCACGGAAAATTTATTCGATAAATTGCGCAATGGGCAACTCGCCCTCACGCCGGAAATCATGGATGTGATTCTGGCGGCGACCGGCATCGTCCGCGATATGTTTGGTTTTCTCGCGCAAGCCCGCATGCCTGAGCCAGCGGATGAAGCGGTTTTGCAAGCCTTGGATGCGGTCTTGGCAGGCGAGGCACCGGCGCCTAAAGCCAGCGCGCCGCAAGCGCCGGCCGCCCCCGCGATAGAAGCCAGCGCAAGCGCGGAAGTCAAAGACCCGAGCGCGGATCAGGGACCGGATTGGCAGATGTTATTCGACGCCTTGCTCGGCACACCCACCACGCAGCCTGCCGCACCGGTTAAAGCCACGGTCACGCCTTTGCCCACGGCAAGCGCGGCTCCCAAAGCCGCAGAAAAGGCGCGCTCGGCCGCGCCCACCACAGGCACGCCCAGCGCCAAAGAAAATACGATACGTATAGACACCAATCGCTTGGATCAGGTTTTAAATCTCTCCGGCGAAATTGGTTTAACAAAAAACCGGCTCACTTGCTTGCGCTCGGAAATCGTCGCCGGGCGCAGCAGCGCCGCGACCATGAAAGCGCTGGATGAAGCCGTCAGTCAGCTGGATTTACTGGTGGGTGATTTGCAAAATGCGGTGATGAAAACCCGCATGCAACCTATAGGCCGCTTGTTTCAGAAATATCCGCGCTTGGCCCGCGATCTCGCACGCAGCTTGGGCAAAGACGTAGAACTGGTGTTAGAAGGCGAAGAAACCGAAATCGACAAAACCATGATAGAGGACTTGAATGATCCGCTGGTGCATCTGGTGCGTAATGCAGTGGATCATGGTGTTGATAGTCCCGAGGAACGCGCCGCCGCCGGCAAGCCGGCAAAAAGCGTGGTGAAGTTATCCGCGCAACAAGTCGGCGACCATATCATCATAGAAATTACCGACGATGGGCGCGGCATGCGCGCCGACGTCTTGCGCCAGAAAGCATTAGCCAAAGGCTTAATCGATATTGAAACCGCGAATAGCCTGGATGAGCGGCAAAGCCTTAACCTGGTTTTCTTACCCGGCTTCTCCACAAAGGACATGATCTCCGATGTCTCGGGGCGTGGCGTGGGGATGGATGTGGTGAAAACCAATATCTCTAAATTGAACGGCCGCATTGATGTCAAAACCATTCTGGGTCATGGCTCGACATTTACCATTACCCTGCCCCTCACCCTGGCGATCTTGCCGGTGCTGATTATTCGTTTGGGCACGCAACCTTTCGCCGTGCCTTTATCTATGGTGCGTGAGATCATGCCCATCAGCCCCGATGCGATACAGCAGGTTTCCGGTCGCGCAACTTTAGTGGTGCGCGACGAAGTGTTACCGGTGCGCACCTTGGCCAGTTTATTGGATTGGCCGGACGAAAATCCACCGGCTTTCGGTGTGCTGATGCAATCGGCAGAGACTTCATTTGTACTGGCCATCGATGGCTTCATAGGGCGCGACGATGTGGTGATTAAACCGCTCACCGACGTCAAACCCCGGGGGATCGCCGGCGCCACGCTTTCCGGTGAGGGATCCGTGGTCCTGGTCTTGGATATGGAAGAATTACTCACGGCCGAGGCGCGCGAAACCCGCGCCCAATTATTCGCGAAAGCGAGTTGACCGCCATTCGCGGTCTTATTTGCAGTAGGAGCATTCAGTGGGAAACGCCAGCGCCGCCAGTCATTCTTTCAACTTAAGTTTCGCCGAAAAAGGCGCGGACCAAGTTTTTATAGGCCGTCAGCCCATCGTTGACGCCCAGCAAAAAATCGTCGCCTATGAACTCTTATTCCGCTCCAACGCCGAGGACAATTCCGCGCATTTCGCCGATGACTTCAGCGCCGGCGCCCAGGTGTTGGTGAATACTTTGAGCAATATGGGCACCGAGTGGTTAATGGGCGATAAGCTAGCCTTCCTCAATGTCACCCAAGCCATGCTCACCAGCGAGTTTATGGAATTGTTGCCGGCTAAGCGCATCGTGCTGGAGTTGAAAGGCGATTTCCATGCATCGGAAGCCTTGATCACCCGCATCAAGGAATTAAAAGAATTAGGCTTCAGCTTCGCTTTGCACACCGCGCAACTCGACGCGCCACATGAACAACTGATCGATATGGCCAGTTACGCAAAAGTCGATCTACTAGGTACGGCTGCGGAAAAACTTCCCAATCTAGTCGGGATGATTAAGCGTTATTCCTTGAAAGTCATCGCCGAGAAAGTCGAAACGCTGGCGGCTTTCAAGCGCTGCAAGGATTTAAAGTTTGATTACTTCCAAGGTTATTACTTTGCCCATCCTGAGATTTTGACTGCTAAAGTCATCAACCCCGCGCAAGCTTTGGTGCTGGATATTCTGAATAAAGTCCGGAACAACGCCGACATCGCCGACATCGAAAAAGGCTTTAAACGCGACGTGGCCTTGTCCTTCAAATTATTGCGCTACATCAATTCCGTGGGCTTTGGTCTGTCTTGCGAAATCCAATCCATACGCCACGCCTTGTCGATTTTAGGGTACCAGCAACTGTATCGCTGGCTGACGTTATTGATCGTCACCACCAACGAAAACGCCACGCCGCCGGCCTTGATGAAAACCGCCATCACCCGCGGACGCCTGACCGAGCTCTTAGGCTTTTCCATGGTGGACCGCAGTGAGCGCGACAATTTGTTTATCGTCGGCATTTTCTCGCTCTTGGATGCCATGCTGGAAATGCCCATGGAAAAAGTGCTGGAAAAATTAACCCTGCCCAGCAATATCTCCGACGCCTTGCTGCATCGGACTGGCATTTATGGTCCTTTCCTATCGCTGGCCGAAGCCTGTGAAAGCGAGGACGTGGGCTTGATTATCGAGCTTGCGACTTCCCTGACCCTAGAGCCCGCGACGGTCAACGAAGCGCATCTCAAAGCTTTGGCTTGGGTTGAAGAGTTGGGCGTATAAAGCCTGAGCGGCTTAAGTCATCCCAGGTTTCTAACCAAAAAAAGCGTAGCAGATGGCGATCGCCGCTATCACGCCCGCCAAATCCGCCAGCAATGCGCACGAAATTGCATGCCGGCTGCGGGTAATCCCCACCGAACCAAAATACACCGCCAGTACGTAGAACGTCGTTTCGGTGCTGCCTTGAATAATCGCCGACAAGCGGCCCGCGAAAGAATCCGCGCCGTATACGCGCATGGTTTCTATCATCATGGCGCGCGCACCGCTGCCGGAAAAAGGTTTCATCAACGCCGTCGGTAAAGCGTCGACAAACCGCGTATCGCCGTTCCAATACACCACCACGCTGCGTATAGCTTCCAAGGCGCTGTCCAGCGCCCCACTGGCGCGTAATAAACCTATCGCCAACAACATGCCGACCAAATAGGGAATGATACTGACCGCGACTTGAAAGCCTTGTGCCGCGCCCTGCACAAACACCTCGAACACTTTCACCCGGCGCAGCACTGCCATGACCAAAAAGACGATGACGACGCCGAATAGCAAAGCGTTACTAAAGAGCGCGGATTGTTTTTGCATTTCCGGCGCCGGCAGATGTCCGAAGTAAGCCGCCATCGCGGCGACGAGCAAGGTGATGGCGATTAAATACGCCATGATGACGCGGTTAAATAAATTAATGCGCTGCGCCACCGCGACCGCCACCAGGCCGACCAAGGTGGAAAAATAAGTGGCGATTAAAATCGGTACGAAGACATCAGTAGGATCGTGCGCGCCCATTTGTGCGCGATAGGTAAACACGGTGAGCGGCAGCAAAGTCACCGAGGATGCATTCAACACCAAAAACAAAATCATGGCATTGGTCGCGGTATCCGGGCGCGGATTCAGCGTCTGCAACTCGCGCATGGCGTTTAAACCCAGCGGCGTGGCGGCATTGTCCAAGCCCAGAGCATTGGCCGCTAAATTCATAGTGACCGCGCCCTGCGCCGGATGGCGCGCGGGCACCTCGGGCATCAGCCTACGCAAAAAAGGCGACAGCAGGCGCGTGATATATGCCAGCGCCCCGCCCTCTTCGGCAATGCGCATAATGCCTAGCCATAAACTCATGACGCCGGCCAGGCCTAGCGAAATTTCAAAGCCGGTTTTCGCGGAATCGAATAAGGCTCGCATCAACACCACGAAAATATCCGCCTGGCCAAAAAAAACCGCTTTCACCAAGGCCAGGGCGCAGGCGATCAAAATCATTCCCGCCCAAATCGTATTCAGCATTTATATCCTTTAATTCAATCGCCTATTGCTAGAAATCGAAATTCTAGCGGGTCTTCAGAAGCTTGCCTGTCGAGCCGTTAATAAAGCATTCCCAGCTCACCGGTAACACCGTGTTCAAAAAACGCATTTTATATAGGTGGATACTGGCCTTGATCCTCGGCATCGCGGCGGCGATATTCTTATGGTCGCATAAAAGCCCGCCCGTGCCGCAGCAACGCGAACGCGTGGTGATTGCCGACTCGAAAATGGTTCACTCATCACTCCTGTATATCGCCCTTGATCAAGGTTATTTCCACGATGAAGGCTTGGACGTGGAACTACAAGTACATGCTTATGGCCGGCTGGCGCTTGCCGCGGCTTTGGAAGGCAAAGCGGATATGGCGACCGTGGCCGAGGTCCCTTTCGCCAACGCCATTATTGCGGGTAAACAGCCGCGGGTACTGGCGGGGATTAATAGCAGCGACAAAGACATCGTCCTGGTGAGTCGCGCCGAGTCGCGAATCCAGAGGGCCGGCGATCTGATCGGCAAAACCGTGGGCATACTCCCCGGCACAAGTAGCGAGGCTTTTTTGGCTTTGCTGCTCGCCGGTAATCGGATCAACGCCAAACAAGTGCACATCGTGCCGGTGAAATCGGACGAGGTCGTGGAATTATTAGCGACTGGTAAGCTAGATGCGTTCGCCGGCTGGCTCAGCCTGCGTTTAAAGGCCGAGAATGCGCTTAAGCAAAATGCGCGCATCTTAAGTGAACCGGGTGTGTATACCGAGTCTTGGCTATTCACCGCACCTGCGGCTTACGTTAGTAGTCATGCCACAACTATACAAAAATTATTACGCGCCATGGTCCGCGCCGAAAAATTCTCACGCATGCAAACGGCAGGCGCGCAAGCAATCGTCTTGCGTTATGTCGCCATAGCGCCTCAAGCCTTGCGCAAGCATTGGTCGGACTTCAGTTTTACCATGGATTTGAATCAAACCATAGTGATCAACCTGGAATACATGGCGCGCATGGCTTTGGTCGACAAACCCCATACGCCCGTGCCCAATTTTTTGCCCACCATCGCCTTGAACGATATGGTTCAAGTTGATCCCGCGCGCGTGACGATTCCGCGTTAGGCGATGTCGATACGCACCCGCTTACGGATTTTAATCGGCGCCCTGCTCGGCGCGGCGGCGCTGATTTTGCTGCTGATGTTTAATGCCTATAACAAAATTGAAGCCGATTTAAGCGATTCTGCTTCAGCAAATCAGGTCGCACGGGATATTTTTGCGCTGAATATGTTGCTGCACGATTACCTTGCCACCTATGAGGAAAGGCCGCGCATGCAATGGCAGAACGCCTATGTGCAACTCGGACACGATATTGAACAAATGAACAAGAGTGGTATCAATCGGGACGAGGCGCAATGGTTAGGCCAGATTCAAGAGAACTATCCGCTTTTGCAAAAATTATTTTTTGGCTTAAATCAGGCATATAAAACTCCAAAAGATGCGGGAAACGAAACCACCGAGCGTATCCTTGCGCAGACTTTATTACTGCGTTCCAGCGTGATCGTGCAAGCGGCGAATCAGCTTTCCGTGCTGAGCTTGCAAGAAATCCGCGTGACCAAACGCAATACGTTCGCGATGATGGGCGGCGCCGCGGTGTTTCTACTCCTTATTATCGGCTTGCTATTTGTCACCAAGCGCAAAATTGTGCGCTCGCTTAAAACCTTGCAAAAAGGCGCGCTGAGCTTGGGGCGCGGTGAATTCAGCGAAGTAATACATCTGCCAGGGCATGACGAGTTTGCGCGCTTGGCTTCGGCTTTCAATGCCATGGCGCATCAATTGGGCGGCTCTTATCAGAAATTAAAAGCCAGCAACGCGTCTTTACATATGGTCTTAGAGGAAAGCCAGGCCAAGGAGCAAGCGCTGGCCTTGATGACTAAACGCTTGAGCTTGGCCACCAAGGCGGCGGCGATAGGCATCTGGGACTGGGACGTGCTGACCAATAAGCTGTATTGGGACGACAATATGTATCAGCTCTACGATGTGCCGTCCAATGTGGCGCCAGACTACGGCACTTGGCGCGCGGCCGTGCATCCGGAAGACTTTGCGCTCACGGAAGCCGATTTATTGCGTACCTTGGCAACCAAAAGCCACGGCGAGCGCGAGTTTCGCATTTTGCGACGCAATGGCGAGGTGCGCTATCTTCACTCCGCCGAGACCGTGGTGACCGATGCGCAGGGTATGGCCACCAATGTGATAGGCATCAATATAGATGTCACGGAACGCAAGATCACGACCGACGCCATGCAAAGAATTTCCACTTTGCAACGCGCGATTCTCGACAATGCCAATTTCTCTATTATCTCCACCGATATTGCCGGCACCATACGGGTGTTCAATAAAAGCG
>CAZKHT010000150.1:0-7426 GCA_964552595.1 uncultured Burkholderiales bacterium | reverse complement strand
GATTCATGCACGAGTTCGCCGCCCGGAAAAACATACTCATCGATAAACTCGGCAATGCCGCTGCCTAAGCCGGGAGTATTCAATCCGCTGGAAGTAATGCCATGGTTCATCACCAGGCCGCCCGGTTTCAGTAAATTAAAAATCTTGGAAAAATATTTACCGAGATTTTGCCGGCCAACATGCTCGAACATGCCTACCGAAGCGATTTTGTCGAAAGCCTGATCCTCGGCCACGTCGCGATAGTCCATCAAGTGTACGCTGACTCTATCCTGTAAGCCGCGCTCTTGGATTTGTTGTTGAACGTAGGCGTGTTGATTGTCGCTCAGGGTGATCCCCGTGGCATTCACGCCATAGTTTTCCGCCGCCCAAAAAATCAGACCGCCCCAGCCGCAACCGATATCCAGAAAACGTTCTCCGGCTTGTAGATTCAGTTTACGGCAAATATGGTCCAGCTTCTGGGTCTGCGCTTGGTCTAGGCTGTCGTTTTCGGTTTTGAAATAAGCGCAGGAATAAACCCGTTTTGAATCCAGCCACAGCCCATAAAAATCATTGGAGACGTCGTAGTGATGGCGAATATTTTTACGATCGGCAGGCTTGGAGTGGCGCCACCAACTGCGTAGAAGACTGCCTTTATTCTCTAACACATCATGCGCGCAAAGCCGTTCCCCCATGCCTATGATATCTCGGGTTTTACCTAAAAAATCGAAGCCGCGCTCGACATAAGCCCGCGCCAATTTTCCTAAGCTGGGATGAGCGAGGTTGATTAAGGTCTGGGGTTTGTTGATCTTGAGTGTGACTGTGGGTTGGCCAACACAGGAGAGCGCTTCGCCGTTCCACAGCTCAACTGCCACCGGCAAACTGTATCTGCGTAAGCGCTCTTCAACGAGCTTGAGAACTTGAGTTTGCAACATCTTTTTCTCCCATAAAGATTCAGTATAGGAAAAAGTTGCGAAAAGTTTAGGCCAAATCCTTAGCCAGCGAGGCGCGCAAAGCATCCGGGATCGCCGGCACGCTCACGGTATAGGCCGGGTGATCCACGCCGATGGCGACTGCGGCGCCCTGTTTAATCGCGGCAATACTGGCCGCGTCGAGTTCGAAGCGCAGGAAATGCACGGCCGAAGTTTTATCCTCATTGCTGCGCTCCAAGTCTTCGTCGGCGATGGCGAGAATTTTATTTTGTCCCGCCACTTGCACCCAGAGCTGATGCTCGACGTCTTTGAGACGCGCCAACATTTCCTGGCGCTGACGCACATCGGGATACTCGATTAACATGCTGGCCTTCCAATTAGCGCCATCCGGAATCAGCGGATTGTAGGCATCCAACTCTTCTTGTATGCCGGCCTCTTCAAAAATGCGCTCCACCCTAAGCATTTCTTGAATTTGATAGCGTATGGTGAGTTCGTCTTCGAAGATCAGGGTAATGTGCTCACCCAGGGCTAAGGTGCGATTTTTTTTGTGCGCCAGTACCTGCGCGCGCATTTCCGGTCGCGCCTTGGCATAGGCTTCCAAAGTCATTAAGTTCGCGGCAGACAATTTAGACATGATTCCACTCCTAAGGCTTGCGTTTAATCCAATCCGTAAGCCATACGGATTAAGGTAAGGGGATGGGCTTTACGTGCTGCGGTATCGCCCATGCCTTGCATAATCTGACGCCCAGCGATCGCGCAATCGGAACTGACGAAATCGGGTTGGCTGCTGGCCATGGCCTTGAATACCGGACGGCCTATCTTCATCGAGTTTTCGAAATACTCTGATTTCACGCCCCAAGTGCCGTCATGGCCGGAGCAGCGCTCCACCGTATTCACCGTGGTATCCGGTACCAGCTGCAACATCTCGCAGGTCTTTTGCCCCATGTTTTGCACACGTAAATGGCAAGCAATGTGATACGAAACTTTGCCCAAGGGCGCGCGGAAATCGGTCTTGAGCAGCCCATCGCGATGCCGCGCCATTAAATATTCAAAAGGATCCCAGATCGCGTCGCGCACGAGCTTCACGTCTTCGTCTTCGGGAAACATCAGCGGCAATTCCTGTTTATACATCAGCGTGCAAGAGGGCACGGCGGTGAGGATGGCATAGCCTTCGCGCGCCAGCCGCGCGAGTTGCGGAATATTGATCGCCTTTAATTTTTCCACGCCATCCAAGTCGCCCAATTCTAATTTCGGCATGCCGCAGCACGCTTCCTTTTCCACCAGGCGGGCGGGGATTTGGTTATGCGCCAAAATTTTTAGCAGATCATGGCCTATGCCGGGTTCGTTATAGTTGATGTAGCAAGTCGCATAAATAGCCACTTTACCCGGCGTGAGTTGGCCGTCCTTCACTTCGAAATCAGATTGCGGCTGCGCATGGGTGCGAAATTTTTTGGACGCGTATTCGGGCAGGATGCGGTCTTTATGAATGCCTAATACGCTATCCATGATGCCACGCGCGGCCGGTGTTTTATTCAGCGCATTGACGGTTTGAACGACGACGGGAATAGTCGCGAGCTTGCCCATGGTGTCGGTGCTGGAAAGCATTTTGTCGCGAAACTTAATCTCGCCGTTTTTGAATTTCAGCGCCTTGGCGCGCAGCATTAAATGCGGGAAGTCCACAGCCCACGGATGCGGCGGCACATAAGGGCATTTGGTCATGAAACATAAATCACAGAGATAGCATTGGTCGACGACTTTGCCATAGTCCTCGGGTTTGACGCCGTCCATTTCCAGCGTCGGCGAATTGTCCACCAAGTCAAATAAGGTTGGAAAAGCGGTACACAAACTGACGCAGCGACGACAGCCGTGACAGATATCAAATACCCGGTGCAGTTCCTGATCGATAGCGACTTGATCCCAGAAGCTAGGATTTTTCCAATCGAGTGCATGCCGTTGCGGGGCTTCTAGGCTTCCTTCACGCGCAGTCATTCTTGCCTTTCAAGTGATACAAAAAAACCGCTTCCCGTAAAAACGGGAAGCGTATTCGTAAAATTAATTCCCCAAAGTATCGAATGCTTTTTGGAAGCGGTTCGCGTGTGAACGCTCGGCCTTCGACAGGGTCTCGAACCAATCGGCGATCTCATCGAAGCCTTCTTCACGCGCCGACTTGGCCATGCCCGGATACATATCCGTGTACTCGTGGGTTTCGCCCGCGATGGCGGCTTTGAGATTGTCCCCCGTCGCGCCTATAGGCAGGCCAGTGGCGGGATCGCCCACGGCTTCCATGTATTCCAAATGACCATGCGCATGACCGGTTTCGCCTTCCGCGGTGGAGCGGAACACTGCTGCGACGTCGTTGTAACCTTCCACGTCCGCTTTCGCTGCGAAGTACAGATAGCGACGATTGGCTTGAGATTCACCGGCAAACGCGGCTTTGAGATTTTCAAATGTTTTAGAGCCTTTGAGATTCATCGCGATTCTCCTAAAAAGTGGTTTGTAAACAGTCTATAACAGTTAGACTAACTCTAATCTGTAAACGAAGTATAGTTTTTCTTGGGGAGGGCTGTCAAGCGCTATTCGGGGGAAAAAAGACGAGATTGCGGGAGGCTAAGCCCGGCGTGCAAAGGGGCGCGGGTGGAACAAAAAAAGGCGTTTGCGCGAGGCAAACGCCGAATAAAACTAAACGCTTTGTATAGGCCGAGGGGTGCGGCGCCGATCGCGTTCTATGAATACGACCAGCTCATTGAGCGCGAGCCGGTATACCTCGCGTTTGAATTCGATGACGGAATCCAAAGGCACCCAATATTGACTCCAACGCCAGGCGTCAAATTCAGGATGGCCGCTGGCGCGCAAGCTGACGTCGCAGTCTCGCCCGGTTAAGCGCAGCAAAAACCAAATTTGTTTCTGACCTTTGTAATTGCTGCGCCACTCGCGTTTTATCCATTGCGTCGGCACCTCGTAACGCAACCAGTTTTTCGTGCGACCCAAGATGCGCACTTGCTGCGGCTGCAAACCGATTTCTTCGTACAATTCCCGATACATGGCTTGCTCAGGCGATTCGCCTTTGTCTATGCCGCCTTGTGGAAATTGCCAAGAATGTTCACGTATGCGTTTGCCCCAGAAAACCTCGTTTTTCGCGTTACATAAAATGATGCCCACATTGGGTCTATACCCATCGCGGTCTATCACTTCAGTTCTTCCTTAATTGCGTAGTTGGAGAACATTGTTTCATATTTTTTTGCTCTAGGATAGCGTCCGGCCGGCGCCTCGACTCGGGTACAATCGCCCTTTCAATCAATTCTTTAGAGCATCGTCATGCCGGTTAATTTAACTCCCGCCGCGCGCTCGGATTTACATCCCATCGCCGGTGTTTCCCTGGGTGTCGCCTGCGCCAATATCAAAAAACCGGATAGGCGCGATTTACTGGTGATGCGTTTAAATGGCCCGGCGACCCTCGCCGCGGTGTTTACCCAAAACCGATTTTGCGCGGCGCCGGTTATTCTGGCGCGTCACCATCTCGCGCTGCATAAAGGCATACACGCTTTGGTGATTAATACCGGCAATGCCAATGCCGGCACCGGCGAGGATGGCTTGCAACGCGCGCGCCTTGTGTGCGCGGCCTTGGCCGATTTGCTGGGTTGCGAGGCAGAACAAGTATTGCCTTTTTCCACGGGGGTCATCATGGAACCTTTGCCTGTGGAAAAAATATTGGCGGCCTTGCCGCAGTGTGTCGCAAATTTAGGCCAAGCAGATTGGCTAGATGCGGCCCAGGCCATTATGACCACGGACATCGTGCCCAAGGCGTTTACTAAACGCATACGCCTCGCCGGTAAGGATGTGCATATCACCGGCATGGCTAAAGGCTCGGGGATGATACATCCCAATATGGCGACCATGCTGGGCTATATCGCCACTGACGCGACCGTGCCTGCTGAGGTGCTGCAAACGCTATTGAACGAGGCCGTCGGGAAAAGTTTTAATTGCATCACCGTGGATGGGGATACTTCCACCAACGATGCGTGCGTCTTGATTGCGACAGGCGCGGTGGAAACGAATATTCACGACACAGCCGGTGACGACTATCGCGTCTTGCGTGATGCGATTGTTGACGTCGCCGTGCAACTTGCCCAAGCCATTGTGCGCGACGGCGAGGGCGCGACTAAATTCGTAACGCTGAAAATCGAAGGCGGGCACAACGAGGACGAATGCCGCGCCGTCGGTTTTGCGATTGCCCATTCGCCCTTGGTGAAAACCGCATTGTTCGCCTCCGATCCGAACTTAGGCCGAATTTTGGCGGCCATAGGCAATGCCGGTTTAGAAGATTTAGAGGTGGACCAAGTACAGCTCTATCTAGGGCAGGTCTTGGTCGCCGAAAACGGCGGGCGCGCCAAAAGCTATACAGAAGCCATGGGCAAACGGGAAATGCAAGCGGCGGAAATTAGCGCCCGCGTTGTTTTAAATCGCGGCACCGCGTCTGCCACGATTTGGACCTGCGATTTTTCTTATGATTACGTCAAAATCAATGCCGAATACCGAAGCTAATTCCATGCTGTTACAACGTGCCGAGACTTTGCTGGCGCGCTTGGAGCAAATGCTGGCACCTGTCGCTAGCCCTGTGCCGCACTGGGATCAGGCCGTAGCGTTTCGCTGGCGGCGCAACGCGCAAGGCGGCGTTTTACAAGCGGTGGCGCATCCGCACAAAATCGCGCTCTCGGACCTGCGTGGTATAGATGAGCAAAAAAAAGTCATAGACAAAAACACCGCGCAATTTGTCGCGGGTCGCACGGCGAACAATGTTTTGCTGACCGGAGCGCGGGGCACGGGCAAGTCGTCTTTGGTCAAAGCAGTGTTAAACCGCTACGCGCATAAAGGCTTGCGCCTTATCGAAGTTGAAAAGCGTGATCTAGGGGCTTTGCCGGATATTCTGGATTTGATTTTTGATAGGCCGGAGCGTTTTATTTTGTTTTGCGATGATTTGTCTTTTACTGCGGAGGAGCCTGGCTATCCCGCGTTAAAGGCCATCTTGGACGGCTCTATCGCCTCGCGCGCGGAAAATTTATTGGTCTACGCTACTTCGAATCGACGGCATTTGATGCCGGAATCCATGCAAGACAATTTAAACACCCGCCATCACGGTGAAGAAGTGCATCCTGACGAAGCGGTGGAGGAAAAAATCTCCTTGTCGGATAGATTCGGTATTTGGCTGTCGTTTTATTCTTTCAACCAAACTGAATATTTGGATATCGTGGATCATTGGGCTGGGGTCTACGGCGATGCCTCAAAACCAGAACAACGCCATCGCGCCGCCTTGCAATGGGCTTTGACCCGAGGCGCGCGCAATGGCCGCGTGGCCTGGCAGTTCGCGCGCGATTGGGTGGGCGCACAAAATTTACGTCGCGCATCCAAAGCATAATGGCGGGGCAAAACGCGCCCGTTACCGAAGTTGCGGTTGCGGTGATGCAAAGGGCGGACGGCAAATTCTTGCTGGCGCAACGTCCGCCGGGTAAAGCCTATGCCGGCTATTGGGAGTTTCCGGGCGGCAAGCTAGAGCCCGGCGAAACCGCCGAGCAAGCCTTAAGCCGCGAAATTCAAGAAGAGCTCGGGGTCAGCGTGACCCACGCTTATCCTTGGCTGACGCAAACTTTTAACTATCCGCATGCGCGAGTGCAATTGCGTTTTTATCGCGTCCTCGCGTGGCAAGGAGAGCCGCAGCCGCACGAAGGCCAAACCCTGGCGTGGGAAACCGCGAAAAATTTAAGCGTGGCGCCGTTATTGCCTGCCAATGGCCCGATTTTGCACGCTCTCAGCCTGCCTTCAGTCATGGGCGTCAGCCATGCCAGCGTGATTGGTGAAGCCGAGTTTCTGCGCAAAGCGGAACAGGCGTTTAGCCAGAGATTACGGTTGCTCCAAATACGTGAGCCCAGTTATTCGGAGCAGGCTTTGCTTGCGTTCGCCGAGCGACTGCAAGCATTGAGCGCGCCTTACGCCGTGCAATTGCTGATCAACGCTATGCCGCACATCGCGGCGCAAATTCAGGATGCCGGCTTGCACTTAAGCGCACAGCGTTTAATGGCGTTGCGGCAGCGACCGGATTTTTTGTATTGCGGCGCGTCGTGTCATAACCCCACCGAGTTAAATCGCGCAGCCGAATTGCAATTGGATTACGTTGTGCTCGGTTCGGTCGCTCTCACGCCTACGCACCCCGAGCTTGCCGGCTTGGGCTGGGACAAAGTGCGCGCCTGGATACGCGACTATCCCTTGCCGGTGTATTGCATAGGCGGTATGCGCGCTGAAGATTTGCAACACGCCTGGACTCAGGGCGCGCATGGCATCGCAATGATGCGCGGGATAGATCAGTGCGCATAATTTATTTTCTTGTTCTGGGGCTAGCGGCATGTGCGGCGCCCGATCCGCCGACGCCATTTTGTGCTGATATCGTGCGTGGTTGCGAAGTGAAAATTCAGCAGCGCCCGGCGTTCATCAAAACAGATATGCAACCCCGGCCGCTACGACCGTTT
>CAZKHT010000149.1:0-7449 GCA_964552595.1 uncultured Burkholderiales bacterium | reverse complement strand
CGAGCGAAGCTCACTCTGTAGGGCGTAGGTCGGCAAGAACAAACGCCCACTCGCGGCCTCGCCGCTATTCGCCGCTAAGCTGATCCCCGCTTCCCTCTCCGCTTGCGGATCGCTCACGATTTGATCCAGAAACCGGCTGGCTTGACGCGCATTGCGCGCGACCTCGGTCATGCCTTTCTTATTGTCGTCCAGTTCCTCCAAAGTCATCATGGGCAGATACACATCATGTTCTTGGAAGCGAAATAAGCTAGAGGGATCGTGCATCAAGACATTGGTGTCGAGCACGAATAACTTGGTCAGCGCGGGAAGTTTTTTAATCGCGGTGCGCTTTTCTGCCATGGGGACGAGATCTCCGGTTAGGTGAGAGTGGAAATAAAATCTAAAACCGTTTGCGCGTGGTCAGGCACTTTGACCCCGCGCCATTCCTGTATGACCCTATGCTGACGATCCAGCAAGAACGTACTGCGCTCTATGCCGCGCACTTTTTTGCCGTACATATTTTTTAGTTTGATCACATCGAATAGTTGGCATACGACTTCCTCGCTATCGCTGAGTAAATCGAAAGGCAATTCGAATTTCGCCTTGAATGCTTCATGCGATTTCATGCTATCGCGGGAAATCCCGACGATATCGCAATCTTGCTTTAGAAATTTCCGGTAAGCATCGCGAAATTGCAGGCCTTCCGTGGTGCAGCCGGGGGTATTGTCTTTAGGATAGAAATAGATGAGCAGAAGATTGCGCCGGTATTCACTCAGCTTGAAGATTTTGCCGCCGGTCGCCGGCAATTCGAAATCAACAGGACCGTGATCTATCATCGCGCCGCGCAGGCAAGAAAAACTGAATCATGTCCGCATTGTTGTCAAAATCGGCGCGCTTGGCAAGCGTCTTTGTGTGACATTTTTTAGGCGAGAAAGCGAGGGCCTTGACACGCCAGTGTGCCGCTGCGGCCCGGCACCTCGGCGCTGATGAATTCATGATGGGGCAGCGCGGCCAAATCTAAGCCCGCATAATATTCTGCAAGCGAGACCAAGTCATAGCCTTGGGCTTTCCATCCCAGGAGTAGGCTTTCGAAAACCGGCGCCAGCTTCATGCCCTCTAGCTCCGCATGCAAGGTATACACATGGCCTGTCTCCGGTTTCGCTTCCGTGCGCTGCAATATATGCGCCGCGACATTGTTCTCGGTGATGCCTTCGCAGCCTATGAGTTCATCTAAAGTCGGAAGGGTGGTGGGCAATTGCGGGCAAGCCACGATTTCCGCATCCCATACCGGGATAAAAGGATGGCTACCCCGGCAATCGGAGGCGTAACGCAAGCCTAAGCGTTGCTCCAGACGCAGCGCATGACGATTCATTTGCCAGCCGGCGGCCCCATGCACCTCAGGCGCGAACCCGAAAATCGATTCGAAGCGGGCCATGGTCTTGCGCATTTCCGCTTCTGTCCAAGCGTCGTCGGCTTGCGCGACGTGATCTTGCCAGCGCACATGGTCATAACAATGCACACCGACTTCGAAGCCGGCGTCGCGCACGCTACGCATCACCTCGCCGCAGCGCAGGCCGATATCCGGCCCCGGCAATAAGGTGCCGTAGAGCAGCGTTTTATAACCATAGTGAGAACTGACCGAGGTACGTTTGACCTTACCCAGGAAACCGGGACGAAACACGCGTTTAATGGCGCGTCCCGTGTGATCTGGACCCAGGCTAAACAGAAAAGTCGCCTGCGCCTGCTGTGCTTGCAATAACTCAAGCAAACGCGGCACGCCTTCCAGCGTGCCGCGATAGGTATCCACATCGATTTTAAGAGCGAGGCGCATGCTGCGATTCAAAAGAAAAAGAGCAAACCCGGCGAGTTATTCGACTAATTTACGCGCTTCCGAGACTTGGTCCTTATACGCGTCGAAAATATGCTTAAGCGCGTCCTGCATGCTCACTTGCGGTTTCCAGTCGAGATCGCGCATGGTGTTGGTGATTTTAGGCACACGATTCTGCACATCTTGATAGCCCGAGCCATAGTAAGCGCCGGAGGTGGTGTCTATCATTTTCACCTGCTTCGCGGTCTCGCGGTATTCGGGATAGCTCATGGCCAAATCCAGCATCATCTTGGCCAATTCTTTGACCGAAAAATTATTCGCCGGATTGCCGATGTTATAAATCTGGCCGCTGGCCACTTTATCTTTATTGGCGATGATTTTCATCAAGGCGTCTATGCCATCGTCGATATAGGTAAACGCGCGCTTCTGGGTGCCGCCGTCAACCAATTTAATATCTTCGCCGCGCACGATGTGTCCCAAAAACTGTGTGATCACCCGAGAGCTGCCCTCCTTGGCGGTGAAGATGCTATCGAGTCCGGCGCCTATCCAGTTGAAGGGGCGAAATAGCGTGAAATCCAGCGCGCCTTGCATGCCATAGGCCCAGATCACTCTATCCATGAGCTGCTTGCTGCAAGCGTAAATCCAGCGCGGTTTATTAATGGGGCCGTAAACCATATTCGAAGCTTCGGGATCGAATTCGCTGTCCTCACACATGCCGTAAGTTTCGGAAGTCGAAGGAAACAACACCCGTTTACCGTATTTCACACATTGCCGAACGATGGGCAAATTGGCCTCGAAGTCCAATTCGAAAACTTTCAGCGGCTCTTTCACATAAGTGGCGGGCGTGGCGATCGCCACCAGCGGCAAGACCACATCGCATTTTCGGATGTGGTATTCAATCCATTCCTTGTTGATGGTGATATCGCCCTCAAAAAACTTAAAGCGCGGATTCGGCAGCAGCTCTTTAACGCGTTCGCTGTGCATGTCCATGCCATACACTTCCCAATCGGTGTCGGCGATGATGCGGTTGGAAAGATGATGGCCGATAAAACCATCGACACCAAGGATGAGGACTTTTTTCATATGCGAGGAATAAGCTTTCTTAGGGAGAGGCGCGAAAAAAGCGCAAGTATAAAGGATTCGCTTAGGCCTTGCCGAGCAGGATAGGGGCAGCCGTGAACGTCTGCGGCGAGAGCGGCTTGCCGTTTAGTTCGCTGTTTAAGATGGCGAGTACCTTGCCATCCACGCAATCGACATAAGCGCGCCGACCGTCGGTGTAAAAGCAGGGCCCTGATTGCCGCGGACTGCTCTCCGCTGCGAGCCGGGCTTTCAAGATGCGCCAGGGCTGACCTTGTAGCGTGCTGGTCGCGCCGGGATAGGGCGGGGCCACGGCACGCACCAGATTGTGTATCGCCTGCGCCGGTTGCGACCAATCGATTTCACCATCCGCCGGTTTGCGCCCGCCGAAATACGATCCGGCGCTCAAATCCAAGGGACGGCGCGGCGCGTTGCCCGCGAGCAAGGCCGGCAGGCTGCGATGCAAAACGATTTCCGCCGCGCAGGCCACTTTATGAAACACTGCCCCGGCGCTGTCGTCAGGCAAGATGGGCACGGCTTGTTGATCAACCAAATCACCGGCGTCGGGTTTCTCCGCCATATAGTGCAGCGAGGCGCCGGTCTCGGTTTCCCCATGCAAGACCGCCCAATTCACCGGCACCCGACCCCGGTATTTCGGCAGCAAGGAGCCATGCATGTTCAACGCGCCGCGACGTGCGCCATTCAAAACGTCTAGCGGCAACATCTGCCGATAATAAAAAGAGAAAATAAAATCGGGTGCTAATTGTTGGACGGCGGAGCGTAATGCATCAGGCTGAGGGTCAACCAGGAGCGGTAAGTCATAATCCGAAGCCAGTTGCGCCACGCTATCGAACCAAATGGTTTCGGCAGGATTATCGGCGTGGGTGACGACTAATTTGATGTCCACGCCGTGTGCGAGCAAGACCGACAAACAACGCACGCCCACATCGTGGTAAGCGAATACCACGGCTGAATTCATTCGTCGATTTCTTCCAATACGGCTTGCACGAGATAACGCGGTCGCCGCCGCACTTGCTCATAGATACGGCCGACGTATTCGCCTAAGAGACCGATACCGAACAGCGCGATGCCAATCAAGAAGAACATCAGCGCGAATAAGGTGAACAAGCCTTCCGCCTCCGGGCCTATGATCAAACGGCGTATGACTAGGAACACGAAAAAGAAAGCCGAGAGCAACGCGATGGCCATGCCGAATAAAGAAAACATCTGCAAAGGCATGCTGGAAAACGCGGTCATTAAATCGAAGTTGAGCCGGATCAAGCTGTACAGCGAATATTTCGATTCGCCGGCCGAGCGCTCCTCGTGACCGACCACGATTTCCACCGGATCGCGGGCGAAGGTATAGCCCAGCGCGGGGATAAAGGTTTTCACTTCGCGTGACTGATTAATCGCATCGATGATGCTGCGATCGTAGGCGCGCATCATGCAGCCCTGGTCGGTCATTTTGACTTTGGTGATGCGCTCGCGCAGCCAGTTCATGGCGCGCGAGGCTTTGCGCCGCCACCAAGTGTCGCGCCGCAAACGGCGTATGGTGCCGACGTAGTCATGGCCTTTGTCCATCTCGGCGAGCATATTGCCTATGTCCTCAGGCGGATTTTGCAAATCGGCGTCTAGGGTCACCACACGTTGCCCGCGTGAGCGCTCAAAGCCCGCCATGATGGCCATGTGCTGGCCGAAATTGCCGTTCAGCAAAATCACTCGGGTTACATCCGACCGCGCTTGAAATTGCGCGCGCAAAATCGCCGCCGATTTATCCACGCTACCGTCGTTCACGAAAATAATTTCATAGCGCACCCCTAGCGCGTCCAGCGCCGGGTATAAGCGGGCGAAGAGCGCGGGCAGGCCTTCTTCTTCGTTGTACACCGGAATGACGACAGTCAAGGGCAGAAAACTTTGCGCTGCCGGATGGGCCGCATGCCCCGTGGGATGCGTGACAATAGGCAATTGTGTCATGCGTGTTCCTTGAGTATTGCACTCACCGCCTTGCAAACTTTCAGCACATCGGCTTCCGTCATGGCGGGGAATAAGGGCAGGGTGAGAATAGCCGCGCCTACGGATTCGGCGTTTGGAAAATTGCCTTCAGCGTACCCCAGGGCCCGATACAAGCCGAACAAATGCATGGCGGGATAATGCACGCCGACGCCGATGTCGCGGGCTTTCATTTGCGCGATGAATTCACCCCTAGAGATGCGCATGCGCGATAGCGGCAAAAGAATTTGAAACATATGCCAATTGCTCTGCGCGAAATCGCCTAGGGGCAAAACGCAGCCGGTATCGTTATCCCAATGCTGAAAATACAAGCGCGCCAATTCCCGTCTACGCGCGGTGAAGTTCGCCAGGTGTGGTAGCTGTCCCAAGCCTATAGCGGCGGCGATATCGGTGAGATTACTTTTGCCGCCTAAGACATCCACGCTCATCTCACCATCCGGATGACGCACCACGCCTTGCAGGCGCAATTGCTCTGCTAACGGTGCGAGCGCGGGATCGGGCAAAACCAGTGCGCCGCCTTCGCCGGTGGTGAAATTCTTATTCGCATGAAAACTAAAGGATACAAAATCGCCAAAGCTGCCTATGGCCTGGCCTTGCCAATTGGCCCCAAAAGACTGCGCCGCGTCTTCGATGACGCGCAAGCCATATTGCTTGGCAAGGGCGTACAAGCGCTCGCGAACCACCGGTAACCCTGCGAGGTCCACGGGCATAATGGCCTTGGTGCGCGGCGTGATGGCGGCGGGAATTAATTCCAAATCGATATTACGCGTCAGCGGGTCGATATCGACAAACACCGGCCGCGCGCCGACTTCGAGGATGACATTGGCGGTGGCCACCCAAGACAAGGGCGTGGTAATGACTTCGTCGCCCTTGCCCACACCCGCTAAACGCAGCGACACTTCCAGTGTGGCCGTGCCGGAATTAAATACCCGCACAGTACGTCCGCCGCAATAAGCGGATAAAGCGTCTTCCAGTTCGCGGCACTTAGGCCCAGTGGTAATCCAGCCGGAGCGTAAGACCTCGGCCACGCTTTGTATCGTCGCTTCGTCTATCGTGGGGCGGGTGAAGGGCAAAAAACTCATGCAGTGCGCGCCACGATGTACACGCCTATGATGATCACGCCTATGCCGGCGAGGCGGGCAAGGCTGACCGCTTCGCCGAAGAAATACCAAGCGGCCAAAGCATTCACCACATAGCCTACCGAGAGCATAGGGTAAGCCACGCTCACCTCGACCCGCGATAAAGCCATGATCCACACCACCAGGCTAATGGCGTAGCACACCATGCCGCCAAAGATGTGCGGTTCGGTGGCGAGCTGCCAGCCCACGGGCAAAATATTGGCTTTGCTAAATGCGAATTGACCTATGGCATTGGTGCCGGCTTTCAATAGCAATTGCGCCGCTGCATTCAGCAGCACGCCCGCGAAAATTAAACTCCAGCTTAAGGCATTCATGCTTATTCCATGCGCACGGCGACACGTCGTGTATCGCGCGCCAGCAACTGCATAGGCAGATGGCGGGCGGCGAGTTCGTCGTATTTATCCGGCGGCATTAATACCACCGCGTTTTTAATAGCGGCGCGGTCCGAGAGTAGTGCGTTTTCACTGGCTATCCATTTCGAGGGCTCTTGCGCCAAGCCGAACGCCATCTCATCTTGGATGGCGACCAAGGTACAGGTGCGCTGCAAATAAAACGGTAGGGTTTGATCGTACATGGCTAAGCAATAAAATTTCGACTCGGGCGTGAAATGCGATTTGAGTTCTTGGGCGAAATGATAACTCGAACTGGAGGGCGAGAGCGACTCATGTCCGGCCAAGATCAATTGCGTGCTGATCAAGCCCGCGCTGGCGGTGGCGATGACCGCCGCCGTGATCTTGCCCTGACCGACATAGCGTAGCGCCGCGATCATGCAGCCTAGCCAAATCACCGCCGCCGCGATCAGCCAGGGCGCGTAGTTTGCATACAGCGTGGCAGGCGTCACCGCATCGGCGAAGCTGTGATATTTATAGCTCACGCCGCCTATGGTGATGACGCCCACCAAACCAATTAGCAGCAACTGTTTGCGTAAAGTGCGGTCAGGCACGCGGGTTAAATAATCGCCTATCAACCAAGCCAAGGCGGGAATAATCGGCAAGATATACGGCGGCAATTTGGAATCGGAAATGCTGAAGAAAAAGAAAATAAAGGCAGACCATATCCACAAAAAACGCCGCGTTTGAAAACGATTGGGCGGTACCTGCAAACGCCAGCCCTGCCACATCGCCGGAAAAAAACTCATGACCGTCCGCCGCGGTAAGCGAAACACGCGGGTTGCAGATGACATAGGGATCGCCGGCACGGGCCAGTGGGCATGAGCTGCACAGCAGGGCCGCCAGGAGGAGCTTTCGCGGGAATCTGTCCATCGGGCGCATCCTGGTGGCTGGCTCAGAATCGGCTCGCGTACTGCAGCAGCACGTCGCTGAAGGAGCCGACGACGCGGTCGGTGAGATGGGTGTCGGCGGGCTCGAGCTTGAGGGCCGACTCGAGGTCGATGTCGAAGCGCACCCCGAGGGCCCC
>CAZKHT010000148.1:0-7488 GCA_964552595.1 uncultured Burkholderiales bacterium | reverse complement strand
AAACGTAAACATTGTGGTCGGGTGGACCTGCGTGATGGGCTCGGCCTTGGCGGCCGGGGTGGGGGGGATGGTGGCGGCTTATTACGGTGTCGCGCACTACTACATGGGTTTTATTCTCGGCCTTAAAGCGTTTACCGCGGCGGTGTTGGGCGGCATAGGCAATCTCGCCGGTGCGATGTTGGGTGGCTTGCTGCTGGGCATCATAGAGAGCATGGGCGCGGGCTATATCGGTGAGCTCACGCACGGTTTCATGGGCAGTAATTATCAAGATGTGTTCGCCTTTTTTGTTTTGATTTTAGTGTTGGTATTGCGCCCCTCGGGTTTGCTCGGCGAACGCGTGGGTGAGCGCGCTTGAGTCACTTTAGTTCCAGCCGCTGATTTGACCCCGCGACAAAATGCATAGTCTTACTTTCCTTCCACCCAAGTTACGCAGCCCGCTGTTCGGCATGCTGCTACTCACGGCGGGTTTGCTGCTGGCGCCATTTTTAGTGCAAGCAGGCCTGGGTGTGTATTGGGTGCGCATCCTAGACCTCGCGCTGCTGTATATGATGTTGGCGCTGGGCTTAAACATCGTTGTCGGTTACGCGGGCTTGCTGGATTTAGGTTACATCGCCTTCTATGCGGTGGGCGCTTACCTCTACGCGCTCTTGGCCAGCCCGCAATTTGGTTTGCATCTGCCCTTCTGGATTACGCTACCTACGGGCGCTTTACTCGCGGCATTGTTCGGGGTGGTTTTAGGCGCACCGACTTTGCGTTTGCGCGGCGACTATCTCGCCATTGTCACCCTGGGTTTCGGCGAAATCATACGCATCTTCGTCAACAATTTAGATCGCCCGATTAATGTCACTAACGGTCCGCAAGGCATTAACTTAATCGACCCGATTACACTGGGAAATTTATCGCTGGCGCGGCCGCAGGCGGTGATCCCGGGGAGTAATAGCGCGCTCGCTTATTATTATTTGTTCTTGGTGCTCACTTTGTTGGTGATGTTTATCTGCATACGTTTGCAAGATTCACGCATCGGCCGCGCTTGGGCGGCGATACGCGAAGATGAAACCGCCGCCGCGACCATGGGCATTAACACCCGCAATTTAAAATTACTCGCCTTCGCCATGGGCGCCAGCTTCGGCGGCTTGGCTGGTGGTTTGTTTGCGAGCTACCAGGGCTTTATCAGCCCGGAAAGTTTTAATCTGCTCGAGTCCATCATGATTTTATGCATGATCGTTCTGGGCGGCATGGGCAGCATACCCGGCGTGATCCTCGGCGCTTTATTGTTAACGGTATTGCCAGAAGCTTTGCGTTACGTGGGCGATTTACAGCGCGCGCTATTTAATAAAGTGATCGTCGATCCCGCCGATTTGCGCATGTTGTTATTCGGCTTTGCTTTGGTGCTGATGATGATTTTCCGCCCGGCGGGATTGTGGCCTTCGCGTCTGCGGAAAAGCGAGCTCAAAGCCGACGGCCACGCCGATCTCTACGATGAGCAACGCTGAGCCTTTATTGCAAACCGTCGCGCTGAGTAAGCGTTTCGGCGGACTGGTGGCTTTGGAGGGCGTAGACCTCGCCATGCAGGCCGGAGAAATTTTCGGCTTAATAGGTCCTAATGGCGCGGGCAAAACCACATTGTTTAATTGCCTGACCGGCTTATATAGCGCCAGCGGCGGCAGTGTGAAATTTCAAAATCATGAACTACGCGGTATGAAGTCGCACCAAGTCACGCGTTTGGGCATCGCTCGTACTTTTCAAAATATTCGCTTATTCGCGCAGATGACGGTGCTGGAAAACATCCTCGTCGGCTGTCACAGCCGCTCGCACGCTGGATTATGGGGCGCCATCAGCCGCAATTGCCGCACCCGCGCCGAAGAATCAGAGCTGCGCCAGCGCGCGCAAACTTTATTGCAGCGCGTGGGTTTAACTGCACACGCGCACAGTCTCGCCAAACATCTGGCTTATGGTGACCAGCGGCGCTTGGAAATCGCTCGCGCCTTGGCGACGCAACCGATTTTGCTGGCTTTAGACGAGCCGGCCGCCGGCATGAATCCGAACGAGCGCGCCGGCTTGGCGCAGCTGATACGCGAGATACGCGATAGCGGCGTCAGCATTGTGTTAATCGAGCACGATGTGAAATGGGTAATGGGCTTGTGTGATCGCATTTTGGTATTGGACTATGGCAAAAAAATCGCCGAGGGCCCGCCCGAACTGATACAGCGCGATCCACGCGTCATCGAAGCCTATCTCGGAGGCAGCCTTGGCGCGACTGCTTGAAGCGCGCGCGCTACGCGTTGCTTACGATGCCGTGCAAGCGGTGCGCGAGGTGGATTTTCATATCGACCAAGGCGAGTTGGTCTGCTTAATCGGCGCCAATGGCGCGGGAAAATCGTCGCTGCTAAAAGCCTTGACCGGCTTAGTGCCCGCGCGCGCGGGTCAGATATTTCTGCGTGGCGAAGACATTACCCGTTTGCCTAGCCACGCCATCGTGGCGCGCGGCATCGCCTTGGTGCCTGAGGGCCGCGGCGTATTCAGCCGCATGTCAGTCGCGGAAAATCTCGCCATGGGCGCTTACGCCCGCCACGACAAGCTCGCGATGCAGACCGATTTAAAACGCGTGCTGGATTTATTTCCGCGCTTACATGAGCGGCGCGCGCAAGCGGCAGGCACCCTCTCCGGCGGCGAACAACAAATGCTGGCCATAGGCCGCGCCATGATGAGCCGGCCGCAATTATTATTGCTGGACGAACCCAGCATGGGCTTGGCACCGCTCATGGTGCAAAAAATATTCGAGACCATTACCCAAATCGCTGCCGGCGGCGTCACCATTTTATTAGTGGAGCAAAACGCGAAATTAGCACTTGAGGTCAGCGATAGAGGCTATGTGATGGAAAGTGGCAGCATCGCTTTAACCGACAGCAGCGCCGCTTTAGCAGAAAATCCGGAAGTGCGCGCTTGTTACTTAGGCGAGTCATGATGCAAATCCCAAATCAAATGCGCGTCTATCAGTAGCAAATAATAATTTTTGGCTGCCATCGCTTTTGCGCTCAGCGCATTTTGCGCGGCGGCGGTGGCTTGTCTTCTGGCTAAGAGCAGCGCCTGCAAGTCTGCTTCGCCCAAACTGTAAGCACGCTGCATCAGACGGGCGTTGTCTTGCATGGTTTTCGCGCCCGCATCGGCTAATTGCGAGCTCGCGTAAGAACCCTCGGTATTCGCAACCGCGCTGTCTATCATGGCGATTAGTTCGCGCCTTTTAGTTTCTACTTGCTGACACAGCACTTCGACGAGCTGTGTGGCGCGTGCGGCGCGCACGCCGCGTCGGCCGTCCGGTATAGGCATGCTGATGCTAAGGCCGTTGATGCGCTCACGACCGCCGACTTCCGATGCCGTATAAATCCCCAGCGTGGGGTCGGGCATCTTTTCGGCGCGCGCACGCTCCGCTTCGGCCTGCGCTTTTTGCAATTGGGTCTGCACGATTTTCAATTCATCGCTCTCGGCCAAAATGCGTTCTCGCCAGTAAGTGTTATCTGATTGCAGCGGCTGGATGACAGGCCATGCCTTCGTATCCGATCCCACACCAGGGAAGCGTGCCTGTAAGCGACGCCCTGCCACGGTCGCTTGAGTCTTGGCATCATTCTCCAAGCGTTGTTGTTCCGCTAATTCGGCTTGCGCCAGACTTAAGTCCAACTTAGAAGCATCGCCCGCGCGCAAACGCTTTTCCACTGCGGCTAAATTGTCTTGCACCGATAGTCGCGTGGCGCTGGCCAAGGCACTAGCGTTTTCCGCGGCCAGGCTATCCAGCCACAGGCTGAGCAAATCGCGCGCAGCTTCGTGCAAGGCCTCGCCGTAACGTGCCTCCGCTTCTTCTAAGGTCGCGTGTGCAATATTGCGATCGGCACTGGCTTTATTCGGTAGGCGCAAAGGCCGCTCTACACCCGCATTCCATTCTTGATACGCCGCTCCTTCTTGCAGGGTACGGCGCTGGCTAGATAATCTCGCGCTCCATTCATAGGGTGAGCGCTCCAGCAAATCGGCGTCTTGACGCGCCACTTCCAGACCGGAACGCGCCGCCGCTACGCTGGGATCTTGATCGAGTAATGAACGCGCCAATGCCGCGGGTAATAATCCAGGCGGCGAGGCGGCGGGCGTCTGCGCGTGAACAGGCAGGGCAAGAATAACTAGTGGGATTAAGCACACGCGTCGCATCATGATATAGACCCCATCTCAGTGACCGGCGTGAACCAGTAATGCAAACCGGCGCCGGCAAATTGGGTTTGCAGCGCTTGCAACAAAGTGGCCTTTTGCGTGGCCTCTAATAGCACTTGGATTTGTGTTGCTGTGGCGCGGCCCATTACTTGTTCGCTCGCGCTTAAGCGGCCGAAGTTCAGGCCATGCGCGGCCACCGTCGTGCTGGTATAGAGCGAGGCTTCCGGCGCCATGAGTAAAAGATCGAGCAATTTTTCTTCCAGCGCGGGCGGACAGAGCAAGGTTAAGCAAAGTTCAGACATGAGGGTTCTCCTGTTTCGGATAAGCGAAACGTAAATACAGAATCGGCAGCAGCATGAGCGTCAATGCCGTCGCCGTGATCAATCCGCCGATGACCACTATCGCCAGCGGACGCTGAATCTCCGAACCGGGCCCACTGGCGAAGAGCAAGGGAATCAGTCCGAAGGCGGTAATCGTCGCCGTCATCATGACGGGTCGCAGCCGTCGCTTTGCGCCTTGAATGACCACCTCACCTAGGGCCATGCCTTCGCCACGCAATTGATTGAAGTAGCTGACCAGCACAACGCCGTTTAATACCGTGATGCCTAGCAGCGCGATGAAACCCACCGATGCGGGCACCGATAAATATTCGCCGGTGAGCCAGAGCGCGACGATGCCGCCGACCAGGGCGAAGGGGATGTTGCTGAGTATGAGCAAGGATTGGCGCACCGAACCGAAAGTCGCGAACAAGAGAATAAAAATCAGCCCCAGCGCAATAGGAATCACGATAGCCAAACGGCTGGCGGCGCGTTGCTGATTTTCGAACTGACCGCCCCAGCTAATCCGATAGCCTGTAGGCAAGGGAAGTTTTTGCGTGACCGCAGCCTTAGCTTCATTGACGAAGCCCACTAAATCCCGGCCGCCAACGTTAGCGATGACTACGCTATAACGGCTGCCCATTTCACGATCAATTTTCACCGGGCCCGCTGCGCGCTCCAGCGTCGCTACGCTGGCCAGCGGTACGCTGCTGCCATCTTTAGTCGTGATGCGTAGCGCCGCAAAATCAGCGGGCGAAGTCCGCACGCTTTCCGTCCCGCGCAGTACGATAGGCGTGCGCCGATTGCCCTCGATTACAGCACCCGCGCGCTGTCCTTCGATTTGCATGCGTAAGGCCTCTTGAATTTCTTCCACGCTGAGACCCAGACGTCCCGCCTGCAACCTATCCACGACCACGCGCAGATATTGCACGCCATCATTTTTCACCGTATATACGTCTTGATTACCGGGTATGGTTTTGACAATGGCTTCGACTTGGCTGGCGTAGTGATTTAACTGCGCGAGATCAGGCCCAAAAATTTTGATCGCGACATCGCCACGCACGCCTATGATCATTTCCGACACGCGCATTTCAATCGGCTGCGTGAAGCTGTATTCGATGCCGGGCATTTGATCCAGCACTTTACGGATTTCATCCATCAAGGCTTCTTTGCTTTTCATGCGCCAAGAAGCTTTGGGTTTGAGCAGCAAATACGTGTCGGTTTGATTGAGACCCATGGGATCTAAACCGATCTCATCGGAGCCAGCACGGGCCACCGTGCCGGTGATTTCCGGTATCGCTTGCATGAGCGCTTGATGGATTTTCAATACAAATGGGGCGTTTTTTTCTAGGTTAATCGACGGAAATTTTCTGATACCGACAATGGAAACGCCTTCATCCAGAGTCGGCATGAAGGTCTTGCCGACTTGGGTATACACCACCCCCGCCAGCACGAGTAAAACGACCGCAGCGATGGCAACGATGCGCTGACGGCGCATGCCCCAATCCAGCAGCGGGCCATATAGCGCTAATAATTTTCGCGGCAGCCAGGGGTCTTCGTGGCGAACGTCGCGCAAAAAATACGAGGCCAACACTGGGATTACCGTCAGCGACAAAACCAGCGAACCTGCCAAGGCAAACACGATGGCCAGCGCGACCGGCACAAAGAATTTTCCTTCTAAACCTTGCAAGGTTAAGAGTGGCAAAAACACGGTGATGATAATGAGGATACCGGCTGTGACCGGCAAAGCGACTTCGCGCACGGCGCGATACACCAAATGCAAGCGCGGTAATTTTCCCGCGCTGGGGTCATGGGCCAAGCGCTGCACGATGTTTTCCACCACCACTACAGCAGCATCGACCAACATGCCGATGGCGATGGCCAAACCGCCTAAGCTCATGAGATTCGCCGACATGCCAAAGCCGCGCATCAAAATAAAAGTGATAAGCGCGGCCAGTGGCAGCACTAGGGCCACAGTCAGTGCCGCGCGCACATTGCCCAGAAACAGGCCCAGCAAAATCACCACTAAAACGGTCGCTTCCAGTAAAGCCTTGGCCACCGCACCCACGGCTTTGTCCACTAGCGCGGCGCGATTGTAAAAGACATTAATCGTCACGCCTTTGGGTAAGGTAGGCGTAATCTCATTTAATTTTGTGCGTACCCCTTCCACGACTTTTTGCGCATTGGCGCCGGCCAAGCCCAACACCAAGCCTTGCACTGCTTCGCCTTTGCCGCTCTGCGTGACCACGCCATAGCGGGTCAGGGTGCCGATTTTTACTTCGGCCAAATCGCCCAGACGTATGGGGATGCCCGCTTGAACTTTCACCACGATGGCGCGCAAATCGTCCAGCGTGATGACACTGCCTTCGCTACGCACGAGTAAGACCTCGTCGCCTTCGCCTAAGCGCCCCGCGCCATCGTTGAGATTGTTAGCGCGCACCGCTTCTTTAAGCTGATCCATGGTGACGCCGCTGGCCGACATTTTCATCGCATCCGGTTCGACTTCAAATGCGCGCACCACACCGCCGAGTGAATTCACATCGGCGACGCCCGGCACCGTGCGCAGCGCCGGACGTATCACCCAATCGAGCAAGCTGCGTCTTTCGGCGAGCGACAAACCGCCGCCTTCTACGGTGAACATAAACATCTCACCTAGCGGCGTGGTGGTCGGCGCCATGCCGCCGCTAATACCCGCAGGCAAATCAGCGGTGATGCCGTTCAGACGTTCGCTGACTTGCTGGCGCGCCCAATAAATATCCACGCCATCGTCGAAGTCTATGGTCACATCGACCAAACCATATTTCGTCACCGAGCGCAAAATGCGCGTCTTGGGGATGCCCAGCATTTCGACTTCTATGGGCACGGCGATGCGGCTTTCGACTTCCTCCGGCGTCATGCCGGGTGCTTTCATAATGACTTTGACTTGCGTGCTGGAAACATCCGGGCAGGCGTTTATGGGCAATTGGTTGAAGGCATT
>CAZKHT010000147.1:0-7586 GCA_964552595.1 uncultured Burkholderiales bacterium | reverse complement strand
GCATGCGCGGCGACATGCCGAATACCGTGGCCAAACGGAAGCTGATGGAATTCGGATGCTGCATAAAGGCTTTTTCGATTTCGACTTTTTCTATGGCGTATTGCGAAATCGGGCGTAAGGGTGATTCTTCGGTGCAGTAGTTATTTTCATCGCCTGTGCCATAGGCGCTATTGGTCGTCGGCATGAGTAAAATTTGATCTTTAGATACATGCTTTAACATCATCATGATGGCGTCGTGATTAATCGTGGTGGCACCCACCGGATCTTTGGAGCATAAAGGCGCGCCCACCAAAGCCGCCAATGGAATAATCACATCGGCTTTTTTCATCAGCGGCAGCATGACGCTCTCGACGCGTATGTCGCCTTTGACGATTTCGAAATTGGGATGATGGCAAACATGGTTCAAGCTGGTTTGCTTGAACATAAAATTATCGATGACAGAAACCTTGTATCCTGCATTTAAGAGCTCCGGCACCATGGTGGAACCCAAATAGCCTGCTCCACCTGTTACTAAGATGTGTTTCATTTCATTGTCTCCGCTTGTTGCTGTTCTGGATTAAAAAACATGGCTGTCTCTACGCTTTCGCACAAGGTGTGCGCAAGCACGATATGCATTTCTTGTATGGTGCTGGTGGCTTCGCCGCCGGCGATAATACAAAAATCCGCCAAGGCTTTTGCCCTGCCGCCGTCGCGGCCGCAAAACACGATGCTGGGGAGGCCACGGCTGCGGCACAAGGCCAAGGCTTTGAGAATATTAGGCGACTGGCCTGAGGTAGTAATACCTAAAAACACGTCGTCGCTGCGCGCTTTGCCGGCCAATTGGCGCGAGAAAATTTCATCGAAGCCGTAGTCATTGCCGATGGCCGTCAGTATGGAGCTGTCGGTGGTTAAGGCTTCCGCCGGTAAGGGTGCGCGATCTTGAGCCAACTTACTCACGAATTCCGCGGCGAGATGTTGCGCATCGGCAGCTGAGCCGCCGTTGCCGGCGATGTATAAGCGTCCGCCGCTGCGATAGGCTTGCACGACTACTTCTACTGCGCGGGCAAACAGCGCAATTTCGGTCTCGTTTTCTAAAAAACGTTGCTTGGCGACGATGGACGCCAAAAGATTGCGCTCTAGTCTTTGCTTGATATCCATAGTCTTGTCTTTAATATTGCCGCTTTAATTCGGGAGTAAGCTGGCCGCGCGTTCATAATCTTGCGGCACGCCGATATCGATGAATAGGCCGCTGGCCAGCAAGCCCACCATTTTGCGCTTACGCTGCAATAAGGCAGGAAACATTTCTTGCTCCAACCCCACCACATCGCCTGGAAGCCAGCCCAAATCCAGCGTCGCTGCGCGATCTAACATATATACCCCGCCATTGATGAGTCCTACTCGTCCCGAGGGTTCGCTGGTAAAGCGGGTGATCTCTTGTTCTCCATTTAACACCACTTCGCCATAGCGATCATTGTGGCTAATTTGGCGTAATGCCAAAGTCGCACTGGCCTGGTGTGTTGTGTGATGCGCCTGCAAAGCGTTAAACGCGACATCAAAAAAAGTATCGCCATTCACCACGATTACATTATCGGAGCTCGCTTGTTCTAAAGCCAACAAAAGACCGCCGCCAGTACCGAGGGGTGTTTCTTCGCGGGCATAGGCAATGTCACATGCGCCATATTTATTCGCAAAATGTTGCTCTATCAATTCTCGCTTATAGCCCACCGACAATATAAAACGGGTGGCCCCTTGGGCGATACAAAAATCCATTTGATATTCTAAAAATGGCCGACCGCGTATGGGCGCCATAGGCTTAGGCAAGTCGGGCACCACGGCGCGTAAGCGTGTGCCTAAGCCGCCAGCCAAAATAATCACTTCCATTAACTTGCCGCGCGGGTCAGCACGGCGTGAAAGCGCGTGATTTGCTCGCTTAAGTCTTGCGGATGGTTGCCCACGAAAAAGCCTCGGTCATGTGCCAAATTCGCATTGACGATTTTGCCCACAGTGTCGTAATCGAAATACTTGATTACATCGTGGCGCAGGAAACAGCCGCCGGTGATAATGCGATAGCCAATATCGGCATCTTTCAAAGCCTGCATGACCCGAGTTCTATCAGTCTTGAACTTAGGATTCAAAATCACGGTGAAAGAGAACCAAGAACTCTTCCCATTTTCGCGTTGAATGATGAAACGCTCATCGCCGGCGAAAAGCTTGGTAAACAAAGCCGCATTTTTGCGCCGCACCGCGATCAGGCCATCTAACTTTTTCAATTGCTCTATGCCTATGGCGCCGGACAACTCCAAAGGCCGGGCGTTATAGCCGGGCAGAATAAAGCGATAGGCTTCATAAAAATCATCATCACGCTTTTCGTAAATTTCAGTATCGTCGGGCAAATCGCGGGTCCAACCGTGGGCGCGCAGCGATTTGGCGATGTGATACAGCTCGGTGTTATTGGTGATCACCACCCCGCCCTCCATGGTGGCGATGTGGTGCGAGAAGAAGGAACTGAAAGTGCCGATGTCGCCGAAAGTACCGGTGAGCTGGCCGTTCAAGGTCGCGCCCATGGATTCGCAATTGTCTTCGAATAAATACAAACCATGCTTATCGCAAAATGCGCGCATCACGTCCAATGCGGCGGGATTTCCTAAGATACTTACCGCCACCACCATTCGCGTTTTAGGTGTGAGCGCTTTTTCCAATTGCGCTACGTCTAAATTCAGCGTATCTAACTCGACATCGACAAAACGCAAACGTAAGCCATATTGTTGCAGCGGGTAATAGGTAGTCGACCACGAAATGGAGGGCACGATAACTTCGTCGCCACGCTGCAAGGGTCTATCCTTTTTGAAGAACAGTGCGCCTACGCCTACCAAATTCGCAGTGGAACCCGAGCTCACCATCAAAGCATGTTTAACGCCAAATTTTTTGGCGAAGTCGGCTTCGAAGCGGCGCACATTTTCACCCATGGTGAATAAACCGCTTTGTATCACGCGCTGCATGGCGTCGATTTCTTCGGTGCCCCAGGAGGTGCTGGCTAAATCGTAAAACATGGTCGTCCTTATTTTTAAAGGTCAGAGGCTGACGTTATAAGATAAATAAAACGAATTATTTTTTCGCGCACATCTCGCGCAAAGTCTGGGCGATGCGTGGCACATCGGGATAATAAAATTGTTCCAGAGTATAACCGGCGGGATGCGGGCTATCCGGCAGGCCTATGCGCCGTACCGGACCCTTTAAATAATCGAACCATTTTTCCGCAGCCAAGCAGCCAATCTCGGCGCATACGCCGCCCATGGCCCAGCCGGTGTCCACGACCAATAAGCGGCCGGTCTTTTGCAAAGACTCGGCGATGATTTCTTCATCCAAAGGTTTGATGGAGCGCAGGTCTATGACCTCGGCGTCTATGCCTTCCGCGCCTAATTTATTGGCGGCTTGCAGCGCGAGCTCCAAAGCGTGGGAAGCGCCGACAATGGTGACGTCAGTACCGCGGCGACGGTAGACGCCTTTGCCTAGAGGTACACGATAAATACCCTCTGGCACAACGCCGTCTTTTTTCATCAACCAGCGATGTTCGAATACCAAGACGGGATTGTTGTCAGCGATGGCAGAGAGTAATAAACCTTTCGCATCATAAGGCGTGCTCGGCATCACGATTTTTAAACCAGGTACGCCTAGTAATAAACCTTGTATGGCTTGGGAGTGCTGTGCGCCTGAACCCCAGCCACGACCAATCGCAGCCCACACCACCATAGGCACTTTGGTCTGACCGTTGTCCATATAATGCATTTTTGATGCGTGGGTTACGAGCTGATTAAAGGCCAACAAAATGAAATCGGGTCGGTTGTGCATGAACACCGGTCGCATGCCATGCATGGCCGCGCCGGTGCAGACACCCATCATGCCCTCTTCGGACAAAGGCGAATCGAATACGCGCTCGGCGCCGAATTGGCTTTGCAAATTCTTAGTGCAACCAAACATCGCGGTCGGGTCATCTACGCCTTGGCCGAATACAAATACCGAAGGATCATGATCCAGCGCCAAGGCTAGTCCCTCGTTGACGGCTTTGGCATAGCCCAAGACTCTGCCCTCGGTTGGATCGGGCGCATCGTAGACCAGAGAATTAACTAAACCTTCGTCCCACGGCATGGCGGTATCCTTAGTCTGCGTACACGTGGGTGTACAAATCTTGTTCGGTGGGATTGGGGCTGGCCAAGGCGTAATCAAACGCCTCCATGGTCTCGGCCATGATTTCGCCCGCCATCGTCGCGCGCGTTGCGGCGTCGATTAATTTGGCTTTCTGTAAGAAAGCGAAGAAGGTTTCAATCGGGCAAACTTTTTCCCAAGCCTCGCGTTCGGCGATATCGCGATAACCGGTCTTGCTGTCGTCGCCCGCGCCACCGTGGGCACGGAAGCGATACACCGGAGATTCGATAAAGCTGGGGCCACCACCTTGCTTGGCACGCGCGACGGCGTTTTTGGTCGCCTCATACACAGCGAGTACATTGGTGCCGTCCACCACCTCGCTAGGCATGCCGTAGCTCGCCGCCCACTTGGCAATTTCGCGCTTAGGCTGGCGCGTATGCAGCGGTGATTGCACGGAGTAAAAATTGTTTTCGCAAAAATAAATGATCGGCAGTTGTTTTAAAGCCGCGAAGTTCAAAGCCTCTGACACCGCACCTTCTTCCGTCGCGGCATCGCCTAGAAACACGGTAGTGACATAACCCTCACCATGCATTTTTGCCGCTAGCGCAGCACCCGTTGCAATCGGCACCACGCCGGCAACGATGGCTGAGCTGCCCGCCATGCCGACTTTTTTATCCATTAAATGCATAGAGCCGCCGCGCGAGCCGGTGCAGCCCGCGAGCCGGCAGTGGAACTCGGCCAACATGGCGCGCAGATCACCGCCCTTGGCAAGATAATTACCGTGGGTGCGATGGCTGGCGTAGAGCAAATCGGCGCGGGTCAAGGCGGCGCAAGCGCCCACCGAAGTCGCTTCTTGGCCTATCACCAAATGGATAGGCGTTTTCATGTGGTCTTGAAAATAGCGGCGCTCAACTTCTTCTTCTATGATGCGTATGCGCAACATATCGCGAAATAATTTCAGCAAAAATGCCGGCGTGTAATCCGCCAGCTTTTTATCCCAGCCAGTGAAGCTAGTGCCTTGGTAGGGGTAACGTATCATCAGCTTAATCCGTTCGGTTGGTACATCACGATTTTGCTGCCCGAGGTGTCGATTTTGATGGGCACGTAAATCAATTTCTTCAACTTCTCGCGTATGGCGGCGTGCATTTCCGGGCGCGCAAAAAACATTAAGAAACCGCCGCCGCCCGCGCCTAGCAATTTGCCGCCCAAGGCACCGGCCTCCATGGCGGCTTCGTAGATTTCATCGATTTCCGGCGTGCTGACTTTGTCTGATAATTTGCGCTTGAATTGCCAATTCTCATGCAGCAATTTACCGAAATCGTCTAAGTCTTCTTTGTCGCGCGCCAATATACTCAAGGCCTCATCCACCAGGGCGCGCATCATACGTAGCTCTGTTTTACGCGAACTTAAATTATCGATTTTCGCTTTGGCGATATCAGACGCGTAACGTGAGATGCCAGTGAAAAACATCATAAGATGTGATTCCAAAGCCTCTTGCTTTTCCGGCTTCAAAATCACTGGGTTCACATCTATGGCGCCGTCTTGGCGAAACTCAATTTTATTAAAACCGCCGTAGGCCGCCGAGACTTGATCCTGCGAGCCGACATGTTCCTGTATCACTTCTTGTTCTATATGTATTGCATGATGCGCGAGTTTTTCCTTGGTGACATAGTTGCCCTTCATGGCCATCAGCACATTAATCATGCCTACCGTGAAAGAGGAACTGGAACCCAAGCCGGAACGCGCCGGCAAATCACCATCGTGATGGATCTCTATGCCGCGCGTGCATTCCATATATTGCAAGACCGCGCGTACCGCCGGGTGTTCTATCTGCGACACTTCGGTGACATTTTCTATACGCGAATACACGATGCGGTATTTGTGCTCGAAAAAAGGCGGCAAATAGCGGCAGCTGATGTAGCAATATTTGTCTATGGCAGTCGCCAGCACCGCGCCACCGTGCTCGCGATACCAGGCGGGATAATCGGTTCCTCCGCCAAAGAAGGAAATCCGGAATGGCGTGCGGCTAATAATCATTAGGCGGCGTGCTTACGCGGTAATTGAATCTGCGTCATTTGCGCGATATGTTCCAGCACATCCGGCCCAAATTTGCGCGCCACCAATTCCAGATATTTGGGATTGGTGAAATAAGTCATGAAGGCTTGGTCGCGGAATTTTAAAACTTCGGCGGCACTGAGCACGTCGGTGCGCAAAGGCAAGGTCTCAAAACTATGCTGGGAATAACCTATCCAGCTGTCAGGCAACGCCCAGCCATTTTCCGTCGCCATGGTATACAACTTGGAACCCGGATAAGCCATGGCGCAATAAAAATTCGCGAACTCGCAATTGGCTTCGATCGCGAGGTCTAAAGTCTCTTGCATGGATTCATAGGTGTCGTCGGGCAGGCCAAAAATATAATTGCCGATGACGTTAATGCCCGCATCTTGGATTTTGCGCACGACTTGCAATATTTCCTCCCGCCCAAAGCGGCCTTTTTCCACGCCGTCGCGCACATGCTTAGAGCCCGACTCTATGCCCAAGGCTAACCAACGAAAGCCCGCGCGTTTTAACTTATCCAGAAACTCGTCTTTGACCGTATCGACGCGTGCGTAAGCCCAAATATTCAAATCGTAGCCGCGCTCTATGATGTGATCGCAAATACCGATGACGTGATTGCGATTCAGCACAAACATCTCGTCCACGAATTTAATATTTTTCACGCCATATTGCTTGACCAGAATATCGATCTCTTTGATCACCGTATCCGGTGACCACATGCGATACGAAGATTTTCCAAAAGGCGCATTGATGCAGCAAAAACTGCATTTATAAGGACAGCCCAAGCTAGTGTGTATAGACACATAGGGCGCCCGGGCGTGTATATGTTCAAAGCAATGCCAGTTGTGGGCGCGATATTTCTCCATGGGCAGTAAATCCCAGGCAACCCCTGGCATCTCAGTATCTAAATCATCCATCAGCGCACCGGGCGGATTGTGCATGATGACGTCTTGCACGCGATACCACAGGCTGGGAATATCGTTGAGCTTAGGGGTGGCGCTGGCTTTTAAAGCACGCGCGGTGAGCAAGATGGTTTCCGGACCTTCGCGATCACACACATAATCGCAGGCTTCTTCCCGCAAGGTGCGTTCCGGCAAAGCCGCGGGATGGGTGCCCGTCATTAAAATTTTATAAGCCGGGTTGATTGCTTTCAGCGCGCGCATGGTCTCGCCGGCAGCCGGCATATTTTGCGTGGACGCCGAAGGCTGAAAGCCATACACCACCATCACGATTAATACCGGATCATATTTTTCCGCCACCTGCTGCGCGGCTTCTTGCGGGCTGAGATTGAATGCCGGCGCATCCAGAATGGCGGTGCTTAGACCTTTATTGCGGATATAGTTTGCGAACAAACCGGCCAGGGACGGCGGTTCTATGGCCGAGAAATCATTGCCTAGCTCTTGGTA
>CAZKHT010000146.1:0-7586 GCA_964552595.1 uncultured Burkholderiales bacterium | reverse complement strand
TTTCCCAAACTCACTGAAGGCGATTTATCACGGGTGCGCGCGCATCTGGTGAAAGAGCCGACCCTCGCCGAGATCGCCCAAACCATGCAATTGGGAGAATATTTATTTTTAGGTGAGGGTGAACTCAAAAGCGGCGGCTTTCGCCGTCCGTCGATTTTGGCGGATGCGCTAGAAGCCATCATGGGCGCTATTTATCTGGATGGCGGCTTCGATGAAGCGCGACGCGTGATCGATATCTTGTATGCGCCCATGGTCGCGAGCTTGGATCCAAAAAAATTATCCAAGGACCCCAAGACCCAGCTGCAAGAATATTTGCAAAGCCTGAAATTGCCGCTCCCGCAATACGTCATTATCGCTACCGAGGGCGAGGCGCATGAGCAGCGTTTTAAATTGGAATGCATTATTCCCGAACTGGAAATCCGCACCTTGGGCGAGGGCGCCAGCCGCCGCAAAGCAGAGCAAGAAGCCGCCAAGGCGGCCTTCGATTTAGCCCAGCGTACCGCTCAGTGAGCGCAGATTTTCACACCGGCTTTATTGCCATCGTCGGTCGTCCCAATGTAGGCAAATCGACTTTGTTGAATGCCTTGGTCGGGCAAAAAATCAGCATCACTTCTAAAAAGCCGCAGACGACTCGGCATAGAATTACCGGCATACGCACCGACGACCGCGCGCAATTCATTTTTGTCGATACGCCCGGCTTTCAGTTGGAACATAAAAACGCGCTCAACCGCGCCATGAATAAAAGCGTGACCGATACCTTGAGCTCGGTGGATGTCGTGGTGTGCGTGATAGAGGCTTTGCATTTCGATAATCGCGATGCGCGGATTTTTAAAATGCTGCCACAAGGGCGGCCGGCGATTTTAGTCATTAATAAAATCGACACCTTAGCGGATAAGGCTACGCTCTTGCCTTTTATTCAACGCATGTCGCAGGAGGCCCTATTCGCGGAAATCATTCCGCTTTCCGCCGAGGCCAGCGGTGGCACGCTAGCCTTGGTGGAAGCCCTGCGCGCTTATATACCCGTCGGTCCTCCTATGTTCGATGCCGATGAATTGACGGATCGCAATGAACGTTTCTTGGCGGCGGAAATCATACGCGAAAAAATTTTTCGGCTACTGGGCGAGGAAGTGCCTTACGCTGTCAGCGTCATGATTGAACAATTTAGCGTCGAAGGCCATCTACGCCGCATCTACGCCAGCGTGATTGTCGACAAGCCGGGACAAAAGGCGATTTTAATCGGCAAGGGCGGCGAGAAAATGAAAGCCATCTCGACCCAGGCGCGCAAGGACATGGAGCAACTGTTCGGCGGCAAAGTCTTTCTCGAAGTGTGGGTCAAAATCAAATCGGGCTGGGCGGACGATGAGCGCGCCTTAAAATCCTTGGGCTATGGCGACGCTTGATACTCCGCAATCCAATCAGTCCGCGTTTGTATTGCATACCTACGCTTACCGCGAAACCAGTCTCATTGTCGAGACGCTCACCGAGCGCTTTGGCCGCGTCGCCTTGCTGGCCAAAGGCGCGCGCCGCCCGCGCTCACCGGTGCGCGGTGTGCTCATGGCGTTCCAACCTTTGTCTCTGTCTTGGTTTGGCAAAGGCGAGTTGCGCACGCTGAAAAACGCGGAGTGGCAGGGTGGCTTAGCGCCGCTCACCGGTTCGGCCTTAATGTGCGGTTTTTACTTGAACGAATTACTGCTCAAACTTTTACCGCGCGACGATCCACATCCGGCATTGTTCGGCCATTATCAAGACACTCTTGCTTTGTTGGCGGCCGGTTCGCCCCAGGCCATTGTTTTGCGCCGCTTCGAAAAACGTTTATTGCAAGAAATCGGGTATGCGCTTTTGCTGGAACATGAAGCGGTTTCGCATCTCCCCATCGCGCCGGACAAAACCTATTTTTACCATCTGGAACAAGGCCCCATGTCCGAATCGTCACGGCCAGAGGGGATGCAAAACGGTGTACAATTGCGCGGGAAAACACTGCTCGCACTCGCGCGCGACGATTATTCCGAGCCCACCACCCTGGCGCAAGCCAAGCAACTCATGCGTGCACTGATCAGTCATCATTTGGGTAGTGAAATTTTACAAACGCGGCAATTGCTCAAGGACCTGCAAGACTTGTGATTTATCTCGGCGTCAACATCGATCATGTGGCAACGCTAAGGCAAGCGCGCGGAACCCGTTATCCTAGCCCGGTGCAAGCCGCGTTGGTGGCGGAATCATCCGGCGCCGATGCGATTACTTTGCACTTGCGTGAAGACAGGCGGCATATTCAAGATGCCGACGTCGATATCTTGCGCCAGACTTTGCAAACCCGCATGAATTTGGAAATGGCGGTCACCGATGAAATGTTGGCCATTGCACAACGAGTGCGTCCGCATGATGTCTGCCTCGTGCCGGAACGGCGCGAGGAGCTCACCACCGAGGGCGGCTTGGATGTGGTGGGTCAATTCGAGCGCGTGAAACAGGCTTGCGCTGTACTCGCGCAAGCCGGTATCCGCGTGTCCTTATTCATCGCGCCCGAGCGCGCGCAAATTCAAGCGGCGAAAGAAGCCGGCGCGCCGGTGATAGAAATTCATACCGGGCATTATGCGAATCAAGATCCGGGTGCCGCTCAAGATGCGGAATTCATGCGCATCGAAGACGCCGCTAAGTTTGGACACAGCCTAGGCATACAAATCAATGCCGGCCATGGACTGCATTATCACAATGTACAGCGCATCGCCGCGATACCCGAAGTACGGGAGTTAAACATAGGCCATGCCTTGGTGGCGCATGCCTTATTCGTAGGCTGGGGCGCCGCGGTCCAGGAAATGAAACAACTCATGTTGGCCGCGCGCTCATGATTTATGGCATAGGCACGGACATCCTGGAAGTGCGACGAGTCTCGGATATTTTGTCGCGCCATGGCCCACGTTTCGCGCAGCATGTTTTGAGCGAAACAGAAATGCAGGAATACCGCGCCAGCGCTTTTCCCGAGCGCTTTTTAGCCAAGCGCTTCGCCGCTAAGGAAGCTTTTGCCAAAGCCATAGGCACAGGTTTGCGCGGCACGGTGCGCCTGACCAATATTCGCGTCACCCATGATGCGCTGGGCAAGCCAGACCTGGATTTCGCGCCGGCGCTGCGCGGCGAAGTCGATGCACGTGGGATTTGCGCCTGGCATTTATCTATTAGCGATGAAAAAGAATTGGTCGCGGCCTTCGTGGTCTTGGAGCGGCGAGCATGAGTTTAGGGCCGGTGATGCTGGATGTACGCGGCACCGAATTGACAGCGGAGGAGGTGGCGCGCCTGCGCCATCCGCAAGTCGGCGGCGTGATTTTATTTGCGCGTAACTTCAGCTCGCCCGCGCAACTTCAGGCCTTAACCCATGCCATACGCGAATTGCGGCAGCCGCCCTTGTTGATCGCGGTCGATCATGAAGGCGGACGGGTACAGCGATTCCAAGAAGGCTTTACGCGTATCCCGCCCATGCGCCGCTTGGGCGAGTTATGGGATCAGCATCCCGGCGCGGCGCGTAAGGTGGCACAGCAGATAGGCTATGTCATAGGCGCGGAATTGCGCGCCTGCGGCGTGGATTTTAGTTTCACCCCGGTATTGGATTTGGATTACGGCAGCAGCGCCGTGATAGGTAACCGCGCCTTTCATGGCGATCCGCAAGCAGTGGCCGAGTTGGCCCATCATCTGATGTTGGGTTTGAAAGAAGCGGGCATGGCCGCGGTGGGGAAGCATTTTCCTGGGCATGGTTTCGTCGAGGCCGATTCCCATGTGGCCATTCCCAAAGATGAGCGCGCATTGGTGGATATCCGTTTGGCCGATCTCGAACCTTTTCGGCAAATGATACATTTCGGGCTGCCCGCCATCATGCCCGCGCATGTGATTTATCCCGGCATCGATGACAACCCCGCGGGTTTTTCGAAGTTTTGGCTGCAAGGCGTGCTGCGCCAAGAACTCGGTTTTGATGGGGTGATTTTTAGCGACGACTTAAGCATGGAAGGCGCGAAAGCCGGCGGCGATGTCGTGACTCGGGCTCAGGCTGCCTTGGCGGCGGGTTGCGATATGGTTTTAATTTGCAACGACCCCGCCGCGGCGGCGCAGCTAGTCGATGGCTTGGAATACACCTTACCGGCGGTCAGCCTGGCGCGCCTTACCCGCATGCACGGCAAGCCGCGTCCCGCCACCTTAGTTCAGTTGCACGAAGAAACCCGCTATGTGGAAGCCGTGCACGCTATCGGACAAATCGGTCGGGGCAACGCGGAATTACCCTTCGATACTGCGCAAGATCATCGTGCCCAGGGTTAACGCGTCTTCTTCCGCGCCGCGCGTCTTGGGCGAGACCTGCACCGACTGCGATCGCCTAAGCAGCTTTTTGTCCGAGGTAAAACGCGCGCATCCGGATTATTTCGCCCGCCCCGTGCCGGCTTTCGGCGACGAACATCCTCGCTTATTAATTGTGGGTTTGGCGCCGGGCATGCATGGAGCGAACCGTACCGGCCGTCCTTTCACCGGCGATTTCGCAGGCGTTTTGTTGTACGAGACCTTGTTTAAATTCGGCTACAGCAATCATGCTGGCAGCGGCGAAGCGGATGATGGATTGCTGCTCAAAGGTTGCCGCATTACTAACGCGGTGAAATGTTTACCGCCAGAAAACAAGCCCACGCCGGAAGAAATATCACTATGTAACAATTATTTAAAGTATGAACTTAATGTTTTACATAAGCCATTATCGGTGCTCGCTTTAGGCTTGATCGCACACAAAGCACTGTTGATGGCCTTAGGTTTAAAAGCGAATAGTTTTGTTTTCGCGCATGCCGCGCAACATGACTTAGGGCAGGGTGTGACCTTGTTCGATAGCTATCATTGCAGCCGATATAATACGCAGACGCGCCGCTTGACTCCCGAAATGTTCCATCAGGTTTTTGACAAAATCCGCGCCCATGAACAAGGAAGTTGAATATGCCTTACGTCAATATCCGTATCGCCGGTAATTTGAGCCGCACGCAGAAAAAACAAATCGCCGAAGAAATCACCGCCACGCTGGAACGCGTCGCGCATAAACCGGCCAGCTATACCTATATCGCCTTCGATGAGTTGCCTGATGAAAACTGGGCCATCGCCGGCAAGCTATTAGACGAGGAATAAACACGGCTGAGCTTGGCCAGGCGATGTTTACCTGAAGCAGCAGCCTCAGCTCAAGCCCTACCCCCTACCGAAAAATAGATGCCCCGCATGTTTGATGCGACTGAATTGCTAGAAGGCTTGCCCCACCTGCCCGGGGTATACCGCATGTTGAATCGCGCGGGCGATGTGTTATATGTCGGCAAAGCCCGTGATCTCAAAAAACGCGTCGCCTCGTATTTCCAAAAGACCCAGTTATCGCCACGCATCACACTGATGCTGGGGCAAGTGGCACAAGTCGAAACCACAGTCACGCGCTCGGAAGCAGAAGCCTTGCTTCTGGAAAACAATCTCATCAAGCGCTATAGCCCGAAATACAATATTCTTTTTCGGGATGACAAGTCCTATCCTTATATTGTTTTAACCGGTCACGGATTTCCCCGGCTGGCGTTTCATCGCGGCGCGCAGCAGGCCAAGCATCGCTACTTCGGACCTTTCCCCAATTCCATGGCGGTGCGCGACAGCATCCATTTGCTGCAAAAAATATTTAGGCTACGCACCTGCGAGGACAGCGTGTTTCAACATCGTTCACGGCCATGCTTGTTGCATCAAATCAAGCGTTGTAGCGGGCCTTGCGTAGGCTTGGTGGCGCAGACCGATTACGCGGTCGCGGTGCAACAAGCCGAGGCTTTTCTCACCGGCGATGAACAGGTTTTACTGCAAGATTTAGAGCGCAAGATGGCGCAGGCGGCGAACGCGCAGCACTACGAATTAGCGGCTTTGCATCGCGATCAAATTCAAGCTTTACGCAAAGTTCAAGAAAGCCAATTCGTCGAAAGCGGCAACACCGCCGATGTCGATGTGGTGGCAGTGGCGTGCAAGAAGGGGCTGACCTGTGTAAATCTGGCGATGATACGCGGCGGACGGCATTTGGGAGACCGCTGTCTTTTTCCCCGCAACGCCGAGGGGCACGCGCCCGAGGTGATTGCCGAGGCGTTTCTGATGCAGCACTATTTGGATCATCCGGCGCCGCCTTTGGTTTTGATCAATTTGCCTTTTGAGACCGATGCGCTGGCGCTGGCTTTGAGCGAACAGGCGCAGCGCACTATACGCATCGTCAATCGCGCCTTGCGCGAGCGCCGCGTGTGGCTAGAAATGGCGGAAAAAAATGCTTTGCTTGCGATAGAGCAGCGTTTATCACAGCAGGCGACGCAGCAGATTCGGCTCAACGCTTTAATCGAAGCCTTGGGTTTACGCGATGGTACCAGCCGCATAGAGTGCTTCGATATCTCGCACACTCAAGGCGAGGCGACGGTGGCATCCTGTGTGGTGTACGATGAGGCTGCGATGCGGCCCGGCGAATATCGGCGATTCAATATCACGGGCATAACACCTGGTGATGATTACGCGGCGATGCGTGCCGTGCTCACGCGGCGCTATCAAAAAATCGCCTTAGGCGAATGCAAAGCGCCCGATTTAATTTTAATTGACGGCGGCAAAGGCCAAGTCGGGGTGGCGCAAGCGGTGTTAGTGGAGTTGGGCTTGAATGAAATTGAGTTGGTGGGCATCGCCAAAGGACCGGAGCGTAAAGCGGGCATGGAAGAATTAATCTTCGCGGACGATAGGGCGCCGGTGCATCTGGGTGGCGAACATCCTGCCTCGCATTTGATACAGCAAATTCGCGATGAAGCGCATCGTTTCGCAATCACTGGCCATCGCGCGCGCCGCGGCAAAACCCGCACCCAATCGGCGCTGGATCAAATTGACGGCATAGGCCCTAAACGCCGGCAGATGTTGCTGACTCGTTTCGGCGGGGTGAAAGGCGTGAGCAACGCCAGTATCGACGAACTCGCAAAAGTAGAAGGGATAGGCCCGGCGCTGGCAGAAAAAATCCACGCTTTGCTGCACTAAGACATGCCACTTAATTTACCCAATGCGTTGACCTGGATGCGCATCCTGCTCATCCCGGTTTTCGTTTTATTTTATTATTTGCCGGAAGCATGGATGGAGCGGCAATCCGTGAATATGCTGGCCGCGGGTGTTTTTCTACTCGCCTCCATCACCGATTGGCTAGACGGCTATCTCGCGCGCAAGCTCAACCAAATGTCGGCCTTCGGCGCTTTTTTGGACCCCGTGGCGGATAAATTAATGGTCGCGGCGGCGCTGATTTTATTGCTGCAGCTCAATCGGGTTGATGCCATTGTTTCACTCATCATCATAGGCCGCGAGATTGCCATCTCGGCTCTGCGCGAATGGATGGCCGGCTCTAGCATGGGCACGAATGTCGCGGTCTCGTTCATAGGCAAAATCAAAACCGCGACCCAAATGATCGCAATTTTATTTTTGCTATATCACGAACCGATAGGGCGCATCGACGTGGACCTAGTAGGCACATGGCTGATTTAAATCGCCGCGATATTGCCTGTCGCCTCTATGATTTACTTTGTTGTGCGGGCCTGGGTAGCGCCCCTGAA
>CAZKHT010000145.1:0-7588 GCA_964552595.1 uncultured Burkholderiales bacterium | reverse complement strand
TGGGTATGCGCTAAACCTTCTTGAAGCATTAGTTCAATATCGGCTCAATCCGAAGTACGAGGGTAAAAATGCATAATCCCATAATTAACCGGACCCGCGCAAAAAAGCGCGCAGCTCCGTTTTTTGCACGTTAAGCGTCAGAGGATGTGGCCCCGCGAAGTCAAAGCTCAAGCTCTCGTGGCATGTGGTCGCAGATGCTGCATATGCCACGAGTTTTGTGGCACCAACATCGAGTGCCATCACATCGATTGTCACGCTGAGGTCGGCCATTACAACGTGCGTCACCCGAAGGGCACAAAGTATTCGGCTACGGAACTTCGTGGTCATCGCGACGTATGGTTCAAGACTATGGCAGAGCTTTCACGTGCAGAGCAAGTGGAGGCACGGAAAGTGGCACAGCCATCGGTGATCTATGAAGGACAGACCGTCCAGCTCACCGGATTCGTATGGCGCGAAGCATTTCCGGGACCACCCAATTACGCTTCGCTGAAGGCGGATGAAAAAGAAGTGCACTGGATGCTCGTTTTGCCACATTCCATTACGCTTATCGCCTCATCGCCAGAAGATGAGAGCTCATTTTCAGTGGAAGGTATAAGGAGACTTCAAATGATCCTCACACGCGAGCAGTACAGAGAAAACCGACAGCTAGTCCTTCGTGATGCACGTGTGACCGGGCAACTGTTTCCTTCAATGACCGGTCACCATCACGGTGACGCACTTATCGAAGTGGGAAAAATTGAACAATCCGAGGTACGCGGGCTTGGTGTCTAACCTTGCGTTCGAACGGGATGCCGCAGAGCGCGGCGCTCGTTACCTTTACGAAAGTCCGTTTCTGCGTAGGGCGGCAGGTCGCTGAGGATCGATTCCAGACGAGACAAAAAAATTTATAGCGGCCTTTTGTTACGATTTTTTATCAAGCGAATTCACGCTAAGCGCTAATAATCAAACGCACATTTTGGACACCCAAAACGGTAAACGCTCTTCCTTTTGCATGGCAACTTTAGGCAGCACGCCGCGCAGCCTCCCGCTCCGCCTTCCTCGCCCACAACCAAACATATTGCACCAGCGTGACCAGCGCGGAGACTAACAGCACGCCGTGTGCCCACGGCAGCCAAGGCGCAATCACCGGCCATTTCGCGGCGTAGGCCAGGGTCGCGAGCAGAACTAGGAACATCAAAAGAATATGCAGCTTGCCCAGGGCGGGCGGGCGAATTTCGATTTCGCCAAATAGACGATGGTAGGCGAAGGCGCCCGCGACGATGACGCTGTCGCGCATCACCACGACCAGGGCAAGCCAAAGGGGTATCCATTGTTGCACGGTCAATAAGATTAAAACCGTGAGGCCGATGAGTTTATCGGCTAAGGGGTCGAGCGCGGCGCCGAACTCGGTCTCTTGATGTAGGCGGCGCGCCAGAAACCCATCTATGGCATCGGTGACGGCCGCGCCTAGAAATACGTACAAAGCAAATTGATAGTCGTTACGCAGTATCAACCACGCAAGCGCCGGTGCGCTGAGCACGCGGACCAAGGTAAGTAGATTAGGAATATTCCACACAACGCGCACGTCGACCGCCCTTTCTAGCTTTGTATTACACCCAATCTTTCGCGATCAAAAATTCGGTGTATAAACGCGCTTCGGCGGAGCCCGGCTCCGGTTTCCAATCGTAACGCCATTTCACAATGGGTGGCAGCGACATCAAGATCGATTCCGTGCGGCCACCGCTTTGCAATCCAAATATGGTGCCGCGATCAAATACTAAGTTGAATTCCACATAGCGCCCGCGTCGATACGCCTGAAAATCCCGCTCGCGCTCGGTATACGCGAGGTCTTTGCGACGCAACAGTATCGGCATGTAGGCATCGAGAAAATGTTCGCCTACGCTACGGGTCAGGGCGAAACATTGCTCGAATCCGCCCTCACTTAAGTCATCAAAAAAAATCCCGCCTACGCCGCGCGGTTCTTGGCGATGTTTGAGATAAAAATAATCGTCGCACCATTTCTTATAATGCGCGTGCCGCGCGGGGCCGAAGGGTTCTAAAGCCGCACGGCAAGTACGATGAAAATGCACGGCGTCTTCCGCGTAACCGTAGTAGGGCGTTAAATCCATGCCGCCGCCGAACCACCAAATCGGCTCGCTGCCTGCTTGCGTCGCCAGAAAGCAGCGCACATTCATGTGCACAGTCGGCGCGTAGGGATTGCGCGGATGCAAGACCAAGGACACGCCCATAGCTTCCCATTTGCGCCCCGCCGCCTCGGGTCGATTGGCCGCCGCCGAGGGCGGTAATTTCTCACCGAAGACATGTGAAAAATTGACGCCGCCGCGTTCAAAAATATTACCGTCTTCGATCACGCATGATAAACCGCCGCCGCCTTCGGGCCGGGTCCAGGCATCGCGACGAAAAAATTTACCATCGGCGTGTTGCAGTGCCGCGACGATGCGGGTTTGCAATTGAGTGAAAAATTGTTTTAGTTGTTCGCTTTGCATATTAGCCACGTAAGGTCTTGCCACTGTTTAAATCGATTATTTGAGAAGGCGTTTTGCGCTTGCCGATGCGGCCAGGGATGACGCGAACGCGAGAACCAAAAGTACGGCTTACCGCCGCCGCCGTTTTCAAAGCGCGAGCGCCAGCGAGGTTGGCGCTGCTAGAAGTCAAAGGACCCAGGCTAGCTGTCAACGCTTGCACTGTGGGATGCGCCGACACCCTAACCCCTAGACTGTGATGCCGCCCCGTGACGCTTTTAGGGATATAGGGTTTGGCGCTAAATAAAAAGGTATACGGCCCAGGCCAGTGTTTTTCTAAAATCTCGGCTTGCGCAGGCGTGGGTGGGTGCACGAAGCGAGCGACTTGCGCGAGTTCGGCGGCAACGACGAGCAAGCCTTTATGCCTAGGCCGGCGCTTTAGGCGCAATAAGCGTTGCACCGCGCGCCGGTTGCGCGGATCGCAACCTAAGCCATAACAAGATTCGGTGGGATAGGCGATGACGCCGCCGCGCTGCAAATAGCGGCGCAAGGCCGCCACATTCGCTAGGTGCTGTGGCATTGCCGGAAAAAATAAAAAGAGAATGCGATCATGCGCATCGGTGAAATCACGCGCGGGTCGCGCTGAAAATTTTTAACTGGTAGGACGCCTTGTTCATAGATCGCATTACTTATCGTTTCTTTGAATCATTTGCTGCGGGGGGCGAGCGCGCGATAGCCGATATCGCGACGCATTTGCGCACCCGCAAAATGAATCTGGTCGGCGATCTCATAAGCGCGGCGTTGCGCCATTTTCACCGTATCGCCCAGCGCCGTGACGCACAGCACCCGGCCGCCGCTGGTTTGCAGCTGGCCATTGTGCAACTGCGTGCCGGCATGGAAGACCCGGTAGTCTTCGCCCGCCGCCGGGATCCCACTGATGAGATCGCCTTTGCGTGGCGCCTCCGGATAGCCGGCCGCAGCCATCACCACGCCCAGTGCGGTGCGCCTATCCCACTCCGCGTCCACCGTATTTAAAGTGCCGGCGACGCCGTGTTCCAAGAGCGTGAGTAAATCACTTTTGAGGCGCATTAAAATCGGCTGGGTTTCGGGATCGCCCATGCGGCAATTGAATTCTAAAACGCGAATATCACTGGTCGCGCTAATCATCACCCCCGCGTATAAAAATCCGGTGTAAGCGATACCGTCTTTGAGCATGCCGCTGACCGTAGGCTGTATGACTTCGCGCATGATGCGCGCGTGCAGCTCCGGCGTCACCACCGGCGCCGGCGAATAAGCGCCCATGCCGCCGGTATTCGGCCCCTGATCGCCATCGCCTAGACGCTTATGATCTTGGCTGGTAGCCAGCGGCAAAATATGTTCGCCATCGACCAGAACGATGAAGCTGGCTTCTTCGCCGATTAAGCACGCCTCTATCACCACCCGCGCGCCGGCTTGGCCTAGCGCCTGGCCGCCCAGCCTGCTGTCCCCTCCCGCCTGCGCTTCGGCCAAGGTTTGTGCCACCACCACACCTTTACCGGCGGCTAAGCCATCGGCTTTGACGACTATGGGCGCGCCTTGTTGCTCGATATAAGCGTGGGCCTCCGCCGCATGGGTGAAGCTGGCATAGGCGGCGGTGGGGATGCCGTGACGCACCATGAAGGCTTTAGCGAAATCCTTGGAGGACTCCAGTTGCGCGGCGGCGCGAGTGGGGCCAAAAATTTTCAGGCCAAAGGCGCGAAATGCGTCGACCACACCGGCGGCCAAGGGGGCTTCGGGACCGACGACGGTGAGATGAATTTTTTCTTGCTGGGCAAATTCCACCAGCTGCGGGATGGATTCGATGGCGACATTGGCCAAGTCGGGGTCTTGCGCGGTGCCGCCGTTGCCGGGCGCGACGAACACTTTTTGGATGCGCGGCGAGCGCGCGAGCTTCCAGGCTATCGCATGCTCTCTACCGCCACCGCCTATGACTAATAGTTTCATCTTAATTCAATCGTTAATATGAAAAATCGCGCCGGCAGGTAAGCTTAGTGCCGGAAATGGCGCATACCGGTAAACACCATGGCCATGCCGTGCTCGTTGGCCGCGGCCACCACTTCAGCATCACGCAGGCTGCCACCGGGTTGTATGACTGCGGCGACGCCGGCCGCCGCCGCTTGATCCAAGCCATCCCGAAAAGGGAAAAATGCGTCAGACGCCATCACCGAACCCGCAACTTCCAATCCGGCTTGCTCGGCCTTAATCGCTGCAATGCGGGCGGAGTTCACACGGCTCATTTGGCCCGCGCCCACACCTATGGTCATTTTATTTTTGGCATACACGATGGCGTTGGATTTTACGAATTTCGCGATCCGCCAGGCGAAGAGTAAATCCGCCATTTCAATATCGGTCGGCGCGCGCTGTGTCACCACGCGCAATTCTTCATATAAAGCTTGATCGGCTTGCTGCAATAACAATCCGCCATTAACCCGCTTGAAATCCCAGCGCGGCTCGCTCTCGGCCGGCCACATGCCGCATTCGAGTAAGCGCACATTTTTTTTGGCCGCCGCGACTTCCACCGCCGCTGCAGAAATGCGCGGCGCGATAATGACTTCGACGAATTGACGCTCGGCAATGGCTTGCGCGGTCTTCGCATCCAATTCGCCATTGAAGGCGATGATGCCGCCGAAAGCCGATTCCGGATCGGTGGCGTAGGCGCGCTCGTAGGCCTCAAGCAGATTCGCGCCATAAGCCACGCCGCAAGGATTGGCGTGTTTCACGATCACGCAAGCCGGGCCTTCCTTAAATTGTTTAATGCACTCCAAGGCCGCGTCGGCATCGGCGATATTGTTATAGGACAACTCTTTGCCCTGGAGCTGGCGCGCCGTGGCGACCGAGGCTTCTTTCTCGCTGGGTGCGGCATAAAATGCCGCCGATTGATGCGGATTTTCACCGTAACGCAATTCTTGGGCGATCGTGAAATGCAAATTTAAACGCTTAGGGAAGCCTTCCGACCGTCCGCGCGAATCGATCCCGGTTAGATAATTGCTGATGGTGCCGTCGTATTCGGCGGTATGCGAAAACGCCTTGCAGGCTAATTGAAACCGCGTGTCGCCGGCGATGATGCCGCCGGTCATGCTCATTTCGGATAACACGGATTTGTAATCGGCAGGGTCGCAGACCACGGCCACATGCGCATAATTTTTCGCGGCCGCGCGCAGCATGGTGGGGCCGCCGATGTCGATATTTTCAATGGCGTCATGCAAAGAGCAATTGGGCTTGGCGATGGTCGCGGCGAAGGGATAAAGATTCACCACCACCATATCGATGGGTGGGATATCTTCCTCCAACATGGCTTTCACGTGCGAGTCGACATCACGTTGCGCCAAAATACCACCGTGAATTTTCGGATGCAGGGTTTTTACCCGGCCATCCATCATCTCGGGAAAGCCCGTATAGTCGCTGACTTCCACGACCTCTATGCCATTGTCGGCGAGCAGCTTCGCCGTGCCGCCCGTGGATAAAATTTCTATATCGAGTTTTTTTAGGCCGCGCGCGAATTCCAGCAGTCCTTGTTTATCCGATACGCTGAGTAGCGCACGTTTGATGACTGTCATCTTAATCCCAGCTATTTAATTTTATAAATTTTCATTTTTTTACGCAGGGTATTGCGGTTAATACCAAGCAACTCCGAGGCGCGGGTTTGATTGCCCTCGGTGTGATACAGCACCGTTTCGATCAAAGGCTTTTCCACGCAGCTTAAGACCATGTCATATACGGTGCCCGGTTTTTCCCCATCCAAATGCTTGAAATAGTCCTGCACGGCTTTGCGTACGCAAGCCGACAGCTCATTGTCCTTCGTGGCCATACTGCTAGTCCCTGTTTATTAGTGAAAACGCCCGCTGTGCGCGAGTCTTGTGTTAGGCGGCGAGCGAGTCTGCTTCCGTCTCATAGGTTAAACGCGGCGCGCACTCTAAAAGCTGCGCAAAAAAACTATTCACGGCTTGTAACTGCTCATCCACGGATTCGATTTGATTCATGCGATGTCTAAAACTGGCCGAGCCCACCAGGCCTTTGGTATACCAAGAGATGTGCTTGCGCGCCATGCGCAGACCGCTGTACTCGCCATAAAAATTATATAAGTCGGCCAGATGGTGCATTAACACGCGGTGAATTTCCGCGACCTCCGGCTCGGGCAAGATCGTGCCATGCGCTAGAAAATGCGCGATCTCGCGAAAAATCCAGGGTCGGCCTTGGGCAGCGCGGCCTATCATGATGGCGTCGGCGCCGGTGTAGCGCAGCACCTCGCGAGCTTTTTGCGGCGTGGTGATATCGCCATTGGCGATAATCGGAATGCGTGCATTCGCCTTCACCGCGGCGATGGTGTCGTACTCGGCGTGGCCGGTATAAGCACAAGCGCGAGTGCGGCCGTGGATAGCGAGCGCCTGTATCCCGCTTTCTTGCGCGATGTTTAAAACACTTAAAGCATTTTTATGTTGCTTGTCCCAGCCGGTGCGTATTTTGAGCGTGACCGGCACTTTCACCGCGCTCACCACGGCTTCTAGTATCCGCATCACCAAGGATTCATTTTGCAGCAGGGCGGAACCCGCCATGACATTGCAAATTTTCTTGGCGGGACAACCCATATTGATATCGATAATTTGCGCGCCATTGTCGACATTGTGCTTGGCGGCTTCGGCCATCATTTCCGGATCGGCACCCGCGATCTGTACGGCAATAGGTTCGACTTCGCCCTCGTGATTGGCGCGGCGCTGGGTCTTGGCCGAGCCCCAGAGCAAAGAATTGCTAGACACCATTTCCGACACCGCCAGCCCCGCGCCCAATTGCTTACACAGCTGGCGAAAAGGTCTATCCGTCACGCCGGCCATGGGCGCGACGATGAGATTATTGCTCAGAACGTAAGGACCGATTTGCATAAGACGGCCGATTTGGATCAAGACGGGTGGGCGAAAAGGGTGCCTATTTTATACGCAATCGGTCGCCCGGCAAAATCCTGCGCAAAAGTTAATTCGGTTTCGATCTCCGGTTGTCGCCATAAGGCCTGTCGACTCTAGGCCATTTTCAGTTTTACAAACTGCGTGGTTCCACTTCATCGAAGCCGCAGCGGCGGTCCGCGGCACTCCGGC
>CAZKHT010000144.1:0-7644 GCA_964552595.1 uncultured Burkholderiales bacterium | reverse complement strand
ATATATTGGTTTTTGTTACTTTCGCAGCTGGGCAATCGATTTTTTTTTGTTCCGGGTTCGGAATTGAATTTGGTTTGGGACTGGTCGCCAAAAAAACGAATTTTTCCACCATGGGTGGGGTGTTCGACTGGGTAAATATGGGGGAAACGGGCCGCTTGCGCGCTTGGTTATTTGCCATCGCCATCGCGATTTTGGGCGTGACGATCTTCGAAGCCATGGGCAAAGTGAATGTCACCAATACTTTTCCGCCTTATCGCCAAAATTTATTGGTGTGGGCTGAAAATATTTTAGGCGGATTGATGTTCGGCATAGGCATGACCTTCGCCTCCGGATGCGGCAATAAATCGCTGGTGCGTTTAGGCGCCGGCAATATTAAATCGCTGATGGTGATTTTGATCATCGCGGTCATCGCCTACTACATGTTGAACCCCTTCCCCGGTACCGATAAAACTTTATTCTCGGTCTTGTTCTACGGCTGGATACGCCCGCTCGCAACCCAACTCAGCACCAATCAAGATTTAGGCGCGATGATTTTCGGCGCGGATAAAGTGGCATTGGGGCGTATGGTCATGGGCGGCGTAATCGGCGCGCTGTTATTAATCTTCGTCTTCAAGTCGCGCGATTTTCGTGGCAGCTTCGATAATATTTTAGGTGGTTTGGTGGTAGGGCTAGCGGTGTTAGCCGCGTGGTATGTGACCAGCAATGTCTTCGTGCATGCCGACACCGACAATGTGACCTTGCAAAAATTCGTCGAGGATTGGGACTTGGTTGCCAAGCCCACCGACGTCAAACCCGCGCAATCCGGTCCTTTAGCGCCGCAGTCTTTTACCTTTATTAATCCGCTGGGCCAGACTTTCGGTTATGCACTCACCGGATTTAATAAAACCGTTTTGACTTTCGGCATCATGGCGGTCTTAGGCGTGATGGCGGGCTCGCTATTGTGGTCGCTCATCAAGCGCAGTTTCCGCTTCGAATGGTTTGCCTCGTTTAGAGATTTCGTAAACCACTTCATGGGCGCCATCCTCATGGGATTTGGCGGTGTGCTCGGCATGGGCTGCACTATCGGTCAAGGCGTGACGGGTTTTTCCACCTTGGCCTTGGGCTCGATTCTAACCTTCGTCAGCATCGTGCTAGGCAGTGCCCTCACCATGAAAATTCAGTACTACAAAATGGTCTATGAATCCGATGCGACCTTCTACAAGGCCTTCGTGACCTCCTTGGTTGATCTGAGATTATTGCCCGCGGGTATGCGCAGTTTAGAAGCCGTATAAACGCATAAAACCCAGCAATTTCAGGCCTACAGCCCCGCTTTAAGCGGGGCTTTTTATTGACATTAAATGACCGCTCAAGGATAATCGCGCCTTCGTTTTGGGTCGTTAGCTCAGCTGGTAGAGCAGCGGACTTTTAATCCGTTGGTCGCAGGTTCGAATCCCGCACGGCCTACCAGAACTAAAAAAGGGTTAGCTTTCGGGCTAGCCCTTTTTCTATTGCTTATCGCGTTACCATCACACGTGACTTCACTTTAATTGCAAACTGCGGTGGCAAAAATATCTTGATTCAGGGTTAAGGAATTTTCCGATAGCGCGTAAAGGTGTTGATAGATTTCTCTCAGTTTTAAAAATTGATATTTAAGGGTAGATCTAGATACAGTCTGGTTTCCTAAAACAAAAATTCGATACAATCCAATACCAATCAAAATAGACAGGGGGAATAAAATGAAAACACTTGGCGCATTACTATTCGTGCTTCTACTCAGCCCGAGTATCAACGCAACTCCATTAAACTACAAATTCGATTTGCGTTTAGACGGTATTGGTGCCCCTGGGATATTCGGGTTGACAGCTCCTGGTGAAATATTTTCTGGGCATATCAAATTTTCGTCCCTGATGCCTAATTTAACCAATGCAATAGTTACCGCGTCGGATTTTTCCGCGACCGTCGGTGACACCACCTGGACCTATAACTCCTTGCTAACCTTTATCTACGTGGATACCAACGCGCTCGGGGAAATCACGAAAATAAATTCGCTTACCGCCTCGACGCCCCTTAATATGTTTTCTATTGTGGACTCGAGCAACGTTTCTTGGTATGCCCTCGACAAAGTAGCTGGCGATTCCTGCTCATTTTGGCCGATTAGTACCGTTTCAGGTCCCTGCGCCTACGGCGGAGGGTCGGGGGCACTAACCATTTCCGCGGCAGTGGTAGCGGAGCCGGATTTGCGTTTTGTTTTTTTGGGCGGCATTGCGGCACTATGGGTAAGTCGTCATAAGAATCACGCGAAAATTTAAGGCGAAATACGCAAAAAAAAACCGGCTCAAACTCAACCGGTTTTTTCCTTAAAAGTAACGACATTTCCTAAGCCGTCGCCTTCTGCCCACTAATTAGTAAATATCGCGCTTGCAACTGCTCTTTGGTTTCTTCTATTCCCAGCGGAATGCAATCCACGGGACATACTTGCTGGCACTGCGGTTCGTCGTAGTGGCCTACGCATTCGGTGCAGAGGTTGGGATCGATAACATAAATTTCCGGGCCTTGCGAAATGGCGTCGTTGGGGCACTCGGGCTCGCAAACATCGCAATTAATGCATTCATCGGTGATGAGTAAAGACATGTGCTGCGCCTTCTATATTTAATTTTGCTAATATTCAAGCCATTTTGGCATTGAGCCGCGAATTTATCAAGGGATGCACAAATTCGCTGATATCCCCGCCCAGCCGCGCGATTTCACGCACCAGCGAGGCGGACACAAACATATATTGCTCCGAGGGCGTGAGAAACAAGGTTTCGACCTCGGCATCCAGCTTGCGGTTCATGCCCGCGAGCTGTAATTCATATTCGAAATCAGACACCGCACGCAAGCCACGCAGAATCACTTTGCAATTTTGCTCGGCCAAAAATTTCATCAGCAAGCTAGAAAACCCTACCACGGTGACGCCGGGTATCTCCGCCAATGCGACTCGGGCTAGCTCTATGCGCTCCTCTAAACTGAAAAACGGTTTTTTGCTGGGGCTGGCCGCCACGGCGACGATGACGTCATCGAAGAGATTAACGGCGCGCCGGACTAAATCTTCATGGCCGCGGGTGATGGGATCAAAACTCCCGGGATAGACGATGCATTTAGACATTTTCGTTTCTCGTCAGCAAGCCAAAATGCACAGCGCCGGCGCGACTGGTCTTATGCCAATGCATGCCCTCGGGTGCGTCCAAGGCGACATCGCTTTCAACATAGGCATAACCTTCAGGCTGTAAGTGGGCGCTCAGTGTTGGTAGCAATTGATTTAACAATCCAGCTTGAAATGGCGGGTCTAAAAAAATCACATCATACACGCCCGCTTGTTTAGCCAGCCAAGTCGCGCCATCGGCGCATATGATTTTCACCCGCTGCGCCTCTAGGGCGAGCGCGTTCTCGCGCAGCGCTGCAATCACTTTGGGATTGCGTTCAATCAGGGTCACTTGCTTGGCGCCGCGCGAGGCCGCCTCGAAACCCAAGGCGCCACTGCCGGCAAATAGGTCCAAGCAAGTTTTGCCTTCCAGGGGATGCAGCCAATTAAAAAGTGTTTCGCGCACTCTGTCCGATGTAGGCCGCAAACCTGGCTGATCGGGAAAGCGCAATAAACGGCTGCGCCATTCGCCGCTGATGATGCGTACTTTATTGGTAGCCATGCGCTATTTTCGCGGCTAGGCGCGGCGCATGCAAAAAAAGATTTAGGTCTGGGCTAAAGCGCGTATGCCCGGCACATCGATCACGCGCTGACCAGCCGGCACTTTTTCTATGCTCACGCATAGCGCGCGCAGCATTTGCGATAAGGTAAGCAAGCCTAAACGTCGCGCGCTTTCCGCCGTGCTGGGGATGCAGCGCAAGATTGCGTAGATAGGCAGCAATAAATATGGCCAGCGATGTCCCGGGCCTAATACATACCAGGGGCGCAATATCGTGGCATCCAAACCACTTTGCGCAATGGCGCGTTCTGCTTCCTGCCGCGCCGCGATATAGGCCGCCATCACCGGCGCGGGTTGCGCGACGCTGACATAAACGAAATGCGCGGCTTGCTGGGCCGCCTGCAAGGACGCGCGAACAGAGGCGAGATCCACGGTCTTAAATTGTGCCGCCTTGGCCGGGCTGGGATGGGCGACGCCGACCAAATGCACGAACACGCAGGCGGGCGGCACTTGCGCAGCGTAAGAATTTGCATCCAACGCATCACCCAAGATTGCCTCCACCCCGCTAGGCAATTTGTGCCGTGACTCCGCGCGGCAAAGTCCGAGCACACGATGGCCACGGCTGAGTAAAAGCGCACACAAGCGGCTGCCCAAATAACCGGTCGCACCGGCGACAAATACGGTTTTAGGTTCGCTCATGCGGAACTTTGCCGTCTTGCGTCATATTAGGTTCGCTCATGCGGAACTTTGCCGTCTTGCGTCATATACGGCGGTCCAATTTGTTCTAAACGATAATTAGCGCCGTAGGTGCGATGCGGGCTCTCGGTGCGGCGGCGTGCGCGCTTGCGCTCTGGCAGTAAACGCAAGGCGTAAGCGCGCAACTTGAGCGCGCCTATGACTAAGCCGCGCATGAGCAAAGACGCTTGCGGAAATCCAAACCCACGCCGTACCGGCTCATCGAGTAAGGCATAAATCGCGCGCCGTACCAGAAAGCGCAGCGGTTTGGGAAACCAGCTGGCGAATAGTTCGCGGGTGGCGATGCCTATGCGGCGATTACTCTCGGCAAATTGAAAATGCTTGGCCTCGTATTCAATATTAAAGCGCTCGAAACTCGCATAGTCCGTGGGTAAATTTTGGATGCCCATGCGCGCGCCGACTTCGCGCCAAAAATAAAAAAACGCCAAGCGCTCTTGCTCACACATGCGCCGCCAACCGAAGCGCGCATTCCAACGTATGGGTTCGAATACAAAAGTGGAAAGCACGTATAAAAAATGTTCGTTATGGATCGCGAAATGGGCATGGATACGATTCATACGGGCCAAGGCCGCCGCCCCACGCGCGCTATCGTAACCCCACTCCATGAGCTCGCTCACGATCACATCGGTATCGTCGTAGCGTTTCTGCGGACGCTGCGCGAATTCCCGGGTGCGATCCAGCAAACCGGAAATACCAGGCACACAATAAGTACGAAACAAAGCCAGCTCTAAAGCGCGCGTGGTATCAAAAGGAAACTCAAAGCACACATCGTGATACACAATGCGCTGATGATCGCGCACAGGGTCCAGCGCTTGTATCTGCTTAAACCGGCGCAGCGTCCTAAACCGCATTGAGTTCCGCGAACATCGCGGCCGGATTCCAATAACCCCACATCTGTACGATCTTGCCTTGCGCGTCCACCTCGAACACATCTATGCCGGCGAAAGCCACGCTGCGGCCGTTGTGTCCTATGCCCTCGCCCTGCCATTTCACGGCGGCCCGCTCGCCGCAAATAAACACATCTTGCTCGATGAGCTTGACTTGTTTGAATGCGCCTCCCACTTGCAGAAAATATTGCTGCAAAGCAGCGTGACCCTGCATAGGCGGTGTGCCCACCGGATCGTACATCGTCGCTTGCGGTGCAAAATTCGCCAGCCATTTTTGTATATCCATCGCGCGTATCGCCGCGAAATAATTGGCGACGCAGAGCCGAGTTTTTTCTTTATGCATTTTGTTTATCTCCTTCGTCCCGATTTTTTTATTTCCTACCCCAGTGCGCGTAGGGCAAACCAGCCCATGCCCGCGCCGGTGACCCCTAGCGCTGTGAATTGTCGCGCGCGACTCGCCCAAGGAAAGTTCGCCAAGGCCCGCAGCACCGGTATGACCAAAAGAATAAGCGCGATTTGAAACCCCTCTATCCCCAGATTGAAACTCGCTAAGGTCCATATCAACGCTCCCGTCAACTCTCCCGTCTGGGCTTGACTGGCGGCGAGGCTGGCTTGCAGCGCGCCCGCGAAACCAAAGCCATGCACCAAGCCAAAGGCAAACGCCAGGCGCACGCCGTGCTGCTTCCCTCTGCGCAACACATTCAGTAAACCGACATAGGCCACAGTCAAGGCGATCATCGGTTCCACGATATTGCTCGGCGGCGTGACCCACCCTAAGGACGCTAAAGCCAGCGTCAAGCTATGCGCCAGCGTGAACGCGGTGATCACTTGTATCAATCGCCGCCGTGCGGGGTTTAGCAAAATCAAACCCAGGAGAAACGCCAAGTGATCCCAGCCGGTCGCGATATGATAAACGCCTAAACGAAAAAATATCCAGGCTTGCTGCCAAGCGCCATGCGGCACGGCGTGGCTAGCGGTAGCATTTGCATCTGGCTTGCTGGTTTCGGTGGTGGCTAAATTTACTTGCGCGACAGGCGGCGCTGCCTCCCCGCTTTCGTCGGCCGCTTTTATATTGTTCTCGGACGCCACTACTAATTTCGCCTGCGCCGCCGGATGGGTTGGCTGGGATGAAATCGGCAACCATTCCAGCTCGGCGCGCACCGAAGTCTCATTAAGTAAGTCCGCGTTTATGGGAAACACGCGCAGACCTTGGCTGCGATCTCTGGTCGCGATAGCTGGCGACAAGAGTCGCACTGTGCTGCCATGTTTGAGATAAATTTCTTTCCAGCCTAGTTGCGCACGCGTTTGCGCATCCTGATATTCCAACACACCGCGCCGCAGACCTTGCGGCAAGCGCGCGCTATACCGCGCTTCTTGCCGCAATAGCGACAAGCCCACCGCGCCTTCCGCTAAAGTCCGCTGCTGCCCGCGCAAATTGAGCGTGAGCGCTTGACCATCCAAGCTTAATTGCAGCTCGCCGCGCTTGGCCTGCGCCCAGTCACGGGTGTAGGTCTGCCACTCCGACGCGCTGGTCGCCCCGTCTTGATTGCTATCCGCGGCTTGCGTGGCTAGCAGCGTGGGGATTTCCGCGTAGTCTTCTAAGTAACGCAGCACAATCTCGTCGCTTTTTACTTCCAACACGGCTTGCACGTTCACGGTGTTATTGCCCAAGGGATGCGCGTGCGGCGCTGCGCAGGCTAAGCCCGTCATTGTCGCCATGCCCCAAGCCCATAGCGTTTTGGCTTTCATGGCAGCGCACTCGTCATCTGTTCTACAGATTTCGCCACTTGCGTTTCGGTCAGTGAAGCTGCCATTGTGATATTCGTCGAGTCCGTCGCCGACGCCGTCGCGGTCTTGTGAATATAACGACGGCTTAAAAGCTGGGTGCCGCGCACGCTTTGCCCCGCCGCATTCAACACCACACCAGCGCGAAAATTCAGCTCCGGGTCTGCGGTCTCCAAACGCGTAGCCCGTTGCATGTGTTCTGCGGCCTGCGCAAATTTGCCGGCGCGATATAAGACCCAACCCAAAACCTGTTCGCTATAAATGTCCGGCCGCGCTTTCCATTCCAGGCGCGCCAAGCGTTCGGCGTATTTGATTTGCTGTGGCTGCTCCGCGAAAAACAGCGCTAAGGCACGGCGATTCAGGCCGCCATTTTTTTCATCTAAGCGCGCTAGCGCAGTGATGAGTTGCGTTTGGCGTTGAGCTTCCGCGAGCAGTCCCAAACGTTGGGCCAGATCATGGATGGCAATCGCGGTTTCGACATTCAGTTGCTTATCCGCAGCGGTTTTATACAGAGCTATATCCGCCTGCAATTGCCCTTGCGCGACTTTCACTCGTTC
>CAZKHT010000143.1:5724-7741 GCA_964552595.1 uncultured Burkholderiales bacterium | reverse complement strand
CATACATCAAAAACGGCGCCGCCTGCGGCATGCGTGCGCGCAAGGCATCCAGAGTAGCGCGCGGCATGGCCCCGCCGGAATTGGTGAAATAGCGTAAGCGCTGCGTCTTGGGCGCGGGCCAATCGAGTTGCGCCAGTTGTATCCATAAGGGCGGGACCGCCGCCAGACCGGTGATGCCGTGTCGCACCACGGCTTTGACGATATCGCGCGGCAATAAATAATTCATGAGCACGGCGCAAGCGCCGACATGGAAAGCCGTCGTTAATTGACTCAAGCCATAATCAAAAGACAGGGGCAAGACCGATAAAATTTTATCCTCGGCATGATTCCCCAAATATTCCGCCACGCTGCGCGCGCCCGCCAGCATATTGCGATGCGATAAGACCACGCCCTTAGGTTTACCGGTGCTGCCCGAGGTATACAGAATCGCCGCCACGTCACTGTCTATGGCGCGCATGGTTAGACGCGGCGGCTCAACTTGCGCTTGCAGCTCGCTCCAAGTAATGAGACCTAGACCGGGAAGCACGGCATCGCTTTTGCCCACTACCACCACGGTATGCAAATCGTGGCAAGCGCCCAGGGCACCGGCCAGCATAGTCAGGCGCTCGGCGCTGGTGATCAAAATACGGACCGCGCAATCCTGCAAGATATACGCGACCTGCTCGGGTTTCAGGAAGGGATTGACGGGAACAAATACCCCGCCCGCAGCGGCAGTGCCAAACAGCCCCAGCACCGTCTCAAAGCGTTTTTCCAGATATACCGCGACGCGCTCGCCGCGTATGAGGTTGAGGCTTTGCAAGCCTTGGGCGGTACGCCCGAGCTCGGCGGCCAGTTGCTCATAATTCAGCGTGCTATCGCGATAAACCAAGGCGGCCGCTTGCGGCGCTTTGCGCGCGGACTCAAAAATAAAATCGTGGATTAAGTCGGCCATTATCGAGAAGGAGTAAGAATAATGCGGGATTTTACACGAAGGGCATTGCGATGCGTGCCGATGTGGTTGATTTTTCCGGTATAATTCATGCAATTAATGAAGATAGGGCGATACAGCCGGAGCACAAATGGCCACTTTGGAAGACGTAAAACAAGTTTTGGGAGACGCCCTGCAACTGGGTGATAGGGTTAACAAATTGGAAGCCGATTCTGCCCTTTTAGGCAGCATGCCGGAATTGGATTCCATCGCGGTGGTCAATGTGATCACGACCTTGGAAGATCATTTTGGGTTTACGGTTGATGATGACGAAATCAGCGCAGACACCTTCGCAACTTTAGGCAGCCTGGCCGGCTTCGTGGATCAAAAACTAAATTCTTAAGGGATTGCGGCTGCTTGCATGGAAGCTTTTTTTTTACCTGCAACAGACGGCTCGCGGTTTTGCGTGTTTCACCCCGCTTTAGGGGAAACCCGCGGAAATATACTTTTTGCCCCTCCCTTCGCCGAGGAAATGAATAAAAGCCGACGCATGGTGGCTTTACAAGCCCGCGCGTTCGCGCAAATGGGCTATTCGGTACTGTTAATTGATTTAATCGGCACCGGCGACAGCAGCGGAGATTTCGGTGACGCCACTTGGGAAGCCTGGCGCGCGGATTTGACCATGGGGGCGACTTGGTTGCATGCCCGTCAAAACGCGCCGCTCTACCTTTGGGGACTGCGTTTAGGCGGCCTGCTCGCCATGGACAGCTTAGCCCATGGCGATATCGCCGCGCGGGGTATTCTCCTCTGGCAGCCCGTGCTTTCCGGGGAAAGCTTTTTGACCCAGTTTCTACGTTTGCGCTTGGCTGGCGATATGCTGAGCGGCAACGCGTCTAGCGGCGGTGTCCAAGCGCTGCGCGCCGAGCTGAACCGTGGCTCTCGTTTAGAAATCGCCGGCTACGAAATCTCGTCCGCATTAGCCCAAGCAATCAAAGCCCTGCAACCTAAAACATTGGGGCCCGCCAATATTCCCGTTACCTGGCTGGAAAACGTTCCCGAAGCCGGAAGCCGCTTTGCCGGTGGCGCCACAGGTCACCGTCATGGAGGCTC
>CAZKHT010000143.1:0-5714 GCA_964552595.1 uncultured Burkholderiales bacterium | reverse complement strand
CCATGACGTCACGTTCCGTGCCGTCGCCGGCGCGCCCGCCAATATTCCCGTCACCTGGCTGGAAATCGTCGCCGATGCGGGACGCGCTTTGCCGCCCGCGGTGCAAAGCGTGGCGGATAATTGGCGCGCGGCCAGTGTCACCCTGAATATGAAAGCCGTCCCTTGCGAGCCGTTTTGGACCACGCAAGAAATCGCGGAATGCCCTACCCTGATTGCGCCCGGTACGCATGCGTGGCCCGCCTAAATGACGTACGAAGAACGGGCGCTGACATTTCAATGCGAAGACGCGAGTCTTTTAGGCATTATTAGCGCGCCCGTTCAGCCGCGCGACCTAGGGGTTATTATCGTGGTCGGCGGGCCACAGTATCGGGTGGGCAGTCATAGACAATTTACTTTGCTCGCGCGGCATTTGGCGAAGCACGGCATTCCTAGTCTGCGCTTTGATTACCGGGGCATGGGAGATAGCGAAGGCAGTCGACGCGATTTCGAAGCGATAGGCGCAGATATACGCAGTGCCGTAGACACGTTTCTCATGCAGCTACCTGAGCTGAAGCAGGTGGCGCTCTGGGGATTATGCGACGCGGCCTCTGCCGCGCTTTTTTACGCGCGGTCGGATGCGAGGGTTAATCGCCTGGTTCTGCTCAATCCCTGGGTCCATACCGAACAAGGGGCGGCTAAAGCCTATATGAAGCAGTATTATGTCCGCCGCATCGTCGATCCGGACTTATGGCGGAAAATAAGGCAAGGCAAGTTTTCTTATTCAGGCGCGCTGAAATCGTTTTTCAGTTTAATCAAGGCACGCGTTTCTGTAAAAATTGCCCTCCACGGCGCAGCTCCGGAAACCGCCCGGGCTTGCGGGCAAACGCTTCCGGATAGGGTGCTGAACAGCCTCGCGCAGTTTCGAGGCCGAGTGTTATTAATATTGTCTGGCAATGACTTTACCGCGCAGGAGTTTATTGACGCTGCAAATGGCGGTACTTGGAAAAAAGTTTTTAAAGACCCGCGTCTAGTACGCCATGATATTAAAGCGGCAAATCATACTTTTTCGAAAAAACTATGGCGCGATGAAGTCGCCCAACGCACGGTAGAATGGTTGAACGAATAGGCGGAGTGGAAGGAGAGATGCAATGCTTAGAGTAGTAGTCTCAGTCTTGGGCAGTTTGGTATTCAATATGAGTTATGCCATCAACCCGCTTTGCTATGAAACCGCCAATGGCTATGGCCCTTACGACTATACGAGCTCAGATGTTCGGGAAACAAAACTACCGATTGTGGAACGATTTCATTTCACGCCCGACGTAGAGAACTTAGTAAAAGGCCAAAGCTCAAGCGTCAATGGTGATTTGAACTATACCTTGCGCGCCTCTCCCAATCACCATCGCGCGTTGATGGCGATGATGAACTATAAATTGCTACACCCCGCGGACCCGAACTCCACAGACGCGATGGAATGCTATCTCACCCGGGCAATCACTTTCGCGCCTAAGGACGCCACGGTGCGATTGATTGCGGGAATTTATTATAAACGCTTAGGAAAGCTCGATGCCGCGTTGGAACAGATGGACGCGGCTTATACTTTGGACTCCAGCAGCGCCAACGTCGCGTATAACTTAGGTCTTTTATATTTCGAAAAAAAGGATTTGGATAAGGCCGAACAATATGCCAAGCAAGCTTATGACGCGGGTTTCCCCCTAAAAGGCTTGAGGCAAAAATTGGTAAAGGCCGGGCGCCTCAAAAATTACACCCCGCCAGAACCGGAGAAGCCCAAGCCGGTTGAGAACGTCGAGGCACCAAAAGAAAAATCTATAGAAGCCAAGCAGGAGCCTAAAGCCCCTGGCGCGAAATTCAGCCCCTTGCCGCCGGTTACCCCGCCCGAAAAACCATGATCCATACGCGCAATATCGTGGCCTTGCTGGTCTTGGCCGGCCTCATGCTGCGCTTCGCTTGGGTCGGTTATATTCACAGCGACGATATATTTTATGCCGATAGCGCGCGCGGCTGGATCGCACAATTTCCGTGGTATGTCGGAGATACGCATTGGTCTTTGCGCCATACCTTCGTTTTACCTCTAGCGCTGAGCTTTAGTTTATGGGGTGAAAACCAAGCTTCCTTAGCAGCAGTTTCTATCCTGTATTTTCTTGCCTTAGTGGTGTTTACTTATGCGATAAGCGCCAAGCAACTAGGCACTCACATCGCGCTGGCCATCTGCGCCGCGCTTATTACCACTCCCGTATTCGCCATCTGGTCGACGATAGCGACTCCCGACATCGCGGAAACTTTTTTTATTGCGGTCTCTGTTTGGGTTTTTTTTCGCGCCACCGAAACCGGCCGCACGGCCCTATTTGTAGGCGCTGGCCTGCTGGCCGGATTGGCTTGGTTAACCCGGGAAACCGCCTTAAGCGTGGTTTTATTTTACGGAGTGTTATTTCTTTTTTACCCGCGCGTGCCACGTTCGAAATACTTTCTCGTCGCCTTGGGATTTCTTCTCCCGGTTGTGGCGGAGCTTGTTTATTTTTGGGCGAACACCGGCGATCCGCTCTACCGCCTATGGGTGGACATAGATCAAGGGCGTAGCCGCGGCGCCGCGCAGCATGGACACACCGGCAATTTTGAAATTAATAAATGGCTTAATCCTTGGCTCGCGGTTTTAGTTAATCAAAATTTCGCGCTTTTGTTTTTTTTAGCGGCTCCCGCCTTGCTCTGGCTGTGGCGGCAGCGTAAGGCCAAAATCCCTCCCTGGTTGATACTGGTGGGACTGCTATTGGTTGTAAGTTTTTTGACCATTGCTTACATCATGCCAGTGCGAAAATTGCCGCGTTACTTCGAGGTATCGACCTACGCAGCCGTATGTTTGACCGTGGCTTGGCTGGGCAGCCAGGTATGGCCTAGACGGCCTTATTTAGCCGCGGGCTTATATGCATTGCTCATAGGCACGAATTTATTGGCCATCTATATGGACAATCGCGATCCGCTGTTCGGCGAACATGCTTTGGCCGATTGGGCGGTCCAGCATCCGGGCCCGATTTATACCGATCCAGATACCTTAGACGGCGCTCAATTTTTCTTGAAAGCCCAAGGCGTAAGCCGATTCGTCAGCGCGACGCCGCCGCCTGCAGGCGCTTTGTATTTTTATAATCCTAACCGCGTGAACGCAGCCGACCAAGACCCGGCTTATCGAAAACAATACACGCCGCTGCCGACCTGGCCTTTAGCAATGTCTATCACGCCTCAGCCCAAGGTTCTTGGCGCCATTCTTGCTAAGCTGGGCTTAGCTGAGTTTTTTCCCGACCGCATCATCCGTAAGTTGAGTAGCCCGAATGATCCAATAATGGTTTATCGTGTCACGCGGTAAGCGCCGTGGCTAGGGAGTCGATATGAAGTTAATAGTACAAATCCCATGTTTCAATGAAGAACTGACGCTACCCAAAACGGTAGCGGATATTCCCCGCCAGATTCCGGGTGTGGACGAGGTACGAATTCTCATCATTGATGACGGATCAACCGACCGCACGGTAGAAGTCGCGCGAGAAATCGGAGTGGATTACATTGTCCAAAATCGGCATAACCGCGGCCTGGCGCGCACCTTTCGCGCGGGTATAGACGCCTGCCTGAAATTGGGGGCAGACATCATCGTCAACACCGATGGCGATAATCAATACGCGGGTTGGAATATTCCGGATTTGATACAGCCCATACTCGAGGGCAAAGCCGACATCGTTGTCGGCGACAGACAGACTCACAAAGTACAACACTTTTCTTTTTTTAAGAAGCTACTGCAACGCGTCGGCAGCGCTGTCGTTAGAAAGTTGTCGGAAACGCATATTCCCGATGCGGTGAGCGGGTTTCGCGCGATATCGCGCGACGCCGCCTTACAGCTCAATATTATTTCGCCGTTTAGCTACACCATAGAAATGCTGATTCAGGCGGGGAAAAAACATTTGGCGATCACCGCCGTACCGGTGGAAACAAACGCCAAAACCCGCGAATCGCGGCTATTTAAAAGCATCCCCAAATTTATAGAGCGCTCTTTGACCACCATGGTCCGCATGTACGCCATGTATCAACCGCTGCGCGTATTTTTTTACCTCGGTCTAACGCTCTCGGTGTTGGGCGCACTGCCTGTCCTGCGCTTTGTCTATTTTTATTTCACTGACGGCGGCGCGGGCCATGTCCAATCGCTGATATTGGGCGGCGTATTGATGCTGATGGGCTTCATGGCTTTTTTAATCGGGTTATTGGCGGATTTAATTTCTTTTAATCGCCAACTCATAGAAATGACCTTGGAGCGCGTTCGCCGGATTGAGCTAAAGCAACAAGATGTCGGTTCAGACCACAGATGATTTAAAGATATGCATTGCGTATTGTGGGGGACTTACGACGAGGGAAAGCCGCGCGTTCGCATTTTGCGTCGTGGGCTGCTGGAAAACGGCGTCGTTCTCAGAGAATGCCACACTGCGGTTTGGACCGGTATAGAGGACAAGAGCCAAGTCCATACCTTATGGGCTCGACTCGGGCTTTTGTTGCGGTGGGTGGGCGCTTATCCGGGATTGCTTTGGCGATATTTACGCCTGCCTGCGCATGATGTGGTGTTGGTCAGTTATCTGGGTCATCTGGATATATTGGTACTTTGGCCATTCGCGAAGCTGCGACGCGTACCTATAGTTTGGGACGCTTTTTTGTCTCTTTATAACACCGTTGTAGAAGACCGAAAGTTAATTGGTCGGCGCCATCCGCTTGCATTGTTCTTGTATTCTTGGGAGTGGCTAGCCTGCAGAGCGGCGGACTTAGTCGTGCTCGACACCGCCGCGCATGCCGCATATTTTCAAAAGCAGTTTCATTTAGCCCCTGGCAAGGCGACGCATGCATTCGTCGGCGCCGAGCCCGAGGCCTTTCCTCAGCTTTTGCGCAAATCACGCGTTCCGGGGACACCGGTAACAGTGTTGTTCTATGGGCAATTCATCCCCTTACACGGCTTAGAAACCATCGTTTCGGCGGCACGCTTGCTCAAAGATGCGGCTGTGGAATGGATACTCATAGGACAAGGCCAGGAGACAGATAAAATCGATGCGATGCTGGCTGAAGCACCTTTACCTAAAGTGCAGAAAATTTCATGGGTGGCTTATGCGGAGTTGCAAGCTTGGCTTGATAAAGCGGATCTGTGCTTGGGGATTTTCGGTGTATCCGAAAAAGCGAGCATGGTGATACCCAATAAAGTGTTCCAAATATTATTGAGCGGTAAACCCGTTCTCACGCGCGACTCTCCCGCGATACGTGAACTTGGCCTTACTGATACCGCGGGCCTTAGCTTAATTCCCGCCGGGGATGCGCAAGGCCTCGCCGATGCGGTATTGCGCTTCGCCCAAACAAGCGACGTCGGAACGGACGATGCAAGCTATGGCTCATGGCTTGAGCGCATCACACCCCGTGCGATTGGAAAAAAATTGCATGGCGACATCCAAGCCGTGTTGGCTAAAAGGCAGACATGAGTCAGGGCAAGCTTAACAAAGCGCTTAATATCGCGTTCTTTATTTTAATGATCGCGGGCGGATATTTTTTTATTTCCCGGTCTGATCCTGCGCAATTGCGTCATTCCTTGGCCAAGGTAGGCTGGGAACTTTTTTTAAGCTTACTATTGCTCAATCTCGCGTCCATTTTTTTAGTTTGGTGTCGGTTTGCGGTTTTGGTTTAGGGTGGTAGCCTCGGCTTATAACATA
>CAZKHT010000142.1:0-7751 GCA_964552595.1 uncultured Burkholderiales bacterium | reverse complement strand
TTACTGGCCGAAATGGCCGGGCGTATTAATTACCGTCGCGATTCTGACTTGGTTTAGTTACTTCATCGGCTACTCAGCCATGGGCGGGCGCGTGGTGGGGGCTATCCCCCAAGGCCTGCCGCATTTCGGCCTGCCGGCGTTTGAATGGCATACGTTTGTGCAATTAGTGCCGGCCGGCTTCGTGATCGCGCTCATTAGCTTCATGGAAGCGATGTCGAGTTCTAAAGTGATTTCCATTAAGACACGCACCGCGTGGGATCAAAATCAAGAACTCGTCGGTCAAGGTTTGGCCAAGGTCGCCGCCGCATTCAGCCACACCATCCCGGTCAGCGGGTCCTTTTCCCGTTCCGCGTTAAACCTCGCCAGCAATGCGCGTACCGCGCTGTCCTCTATCGTCGCCGCGGGTTTCGTGCTTTTGACTTTATTATTTTTGACGCCGCTGTTATTCCATTTACCGAAGCCCGTGCTGGCATCGATTATCATGATGGCGGTGATAGGCCTGGTGAATTTCCGCAATTTCAGCAAAGCCTGGCGCGCCAACCGCGATGACGGTATTGCCTCCATACTCACCTTCGTCGCTACCTTGGCTTTCGCGCCGAATATTCAGAACGGCATATTGGCCGGTATCTTGTTCTCGCTGTCGCTTTTGCTGTATCGCATGATGCGACCTCATGTGACCGTCTACGGCGCGCATCACCAGGGCGCGGCTTGTGATCTGCCCAATGCCGATAGGCCGCGCGTGCATCCTAATTTGAGTATTTTGCGCTTCGACGGCGCTCTGCGTTTCATGAACGTCTCCTACTTCGAGGACGCCTTGCTGAAGTTGTATCGCGAACACCCCGGCGTGAAGCATATTCTCATTGAGAGTAGCGGCATGAATTCGATTGATGCATCCGGCGTGGAAATGCTGGGTAATTTACTCGAGCGCTTTCGCGACGATGGCATCGTTCTCAACTTTAGTGGACTCAAGCCTCAGGTTCATGCGATTTTGGATCGCACCGCTGTTATAAACCAAATCGGACGCCAGCATATTTTCATCGACGAGCGCGACGCTATTGAGCAATTGAATCGCCGCCTGGAAGAAAGTAGCGGCGAAGCAGAAGCGAGCGCTGGCGTTTAATAGCCATGGAAATCAATTCACTCACCAAAAAACTCTTATTCAATACGGTGCGCGTAGACACCGTATTGGAAGACGGCAGCGAGGGCTCGGGCACGGCCTTCGTGGTGAGTCACACCCATGCGCGCGGCACCTATACCTTCATCGTCACCAATCGCCACTTGGTCGACGGCGTGCGCCGTGGCGGTTTGGTCTTCACGCAGAAGCAAAATGGTCAGCCGATTTTGGGGCAACGCTTTCAGCTCAATATCGAGGACTTTCCGCTCGCGTGGTTTATGCACCCCGACCCCGAGGTGGATTTGGCCATCATCCCCATGCGTCCCTTGGAGCAAGCGGCGCGCGAGCAAGGCGTCGAACTCTACTACCACGTCATTGACAGTCGGCTCGCGCCCGACGCCGCGACCTTGAGCAGCTTGGATGCGCTGGAAGAAGTGCTCTTCGTCGGCTACCCCAGCGGGGTGTGGGACCAAGTTAATCTCATGCCGATTTTGCGGCGCGGCACCACCGCCACGCCCATCGCGCTCAACTTTGAAGGCCGGCCGGAGTTCTTGATCGACGCGGCGGTTTATCCCGGTTCCAGTGGCAGCCCGGTGTTTATTTATCAAACCGATGTGCTGCGCCCCACCTCCAGCAGCGGCCGGAAATTTTTATTCGCGGGCGTGATCGCGGCAGTATTTTTTCGCGAGGAGAATCACCTGATCTCGGCCCCGGTTCCGGCGAATCACGGCGCTTCTTTTATCGGTTCGGAAATGATAGACCTGGGCTTGGTGATTAAAGCCCAAGCGGTCATAGACGCGATGAACGCCTATCTTAAACAGTGGTTGGAATAGAGTGACCATGAACGCCAAAACGCATTACGCCGGCTTCAACCAAGACACGCACGGTATCACGACGCTAGGCCGCGTCGTGCTTGACGCCTGGGTGTTTGGGTTCATCCCACGCGAAGAAGATTGCGCGGGCTGGGATATGCAGCGCCTGCAAAAACTCATGGACCAGGTCAATCAACGCTGGGACGAATACGGCAATCTGCCTAGTCGTCTGCCCCCGGAATTATTGCAAGCCCACACCGAGATCTACGAATGGGCCACGCAACGCGCGCGCGAGCGCGGCTGGAATCCCGATCTGGGAGACGAGGACTAGCTGTCCCTAAACGACGCTGGTCAAAGTCACCGGCTTTCCCAAACAGGTAAGCCCTAGCTCAGGTTTCAATCTCCAAAACGCTTAAGAGTGCCACGGATGACGTGGGTTGATTTCGCGCTAAGACGAATCAAGGACGAAAAATTGCGTTGTGTGCCGCCGCGCTAATCGCCAGCACAGCCGGATGCTTAAGCTTACGCTCCACGGAAATGGCGTAAAAGCGCTCGCGCAGGCCTTCCCCGGCGGCGATGGCGCTGACCCTATGTTGACGGCGGATTTCTGCTTCTATAGCGCTGGGCGCGGCGAAGAAACCGTGGCCAGCCTGGCCGAAGGCCATGATCAAGGCGCTGTCCTGAAATTCGCCGACAATGCGCGGCTGAATCTCGCGCGCGACGAACCATTGATCAAGCGCCCGGCGCAAAAGAGTCTGTCCATCCGGTGCCAACATAGGCGCGCCGGCTAGGGACTGCGGAACACCCCGGCGCAGTCTACGCGCTAATGCCGCCTCGGCAAAAAAAGTGATGCCGCTTTCGCCTAGCAAATGGCTATAAGCGCGCACATTGAGTTGTGATTCCAGCGGGCGGTCGGCAATGACCAGATCCAAGCGATGTATCGCCAGTTCGCCCAGCAAATCTTCCAAAAATCCTTCGCGGCACGCCAAGCGGATGTTCTGCGCCATATTGAATGCGGGCTCCAAGAGACGATAGGCGATCAGCTTGGGCACGGCATCGGAAACACCGACACGTAACACGCTTTGACCCTGTATCGCCTTGCCTTTGAATACATTCTCCGCTTCTGTACCGATGCGAAACATCTCTTCCGCATACTGAAATAAGACCGCGCCGCCGTCGGTGAGTGCGAGTCCACGCCCTTGCTTGCGAAACAGTTTGGTATTGAGCGATTCCTCTAGGATGCGCAACTGACCGCTCACTGTTTGCGGCGTGACAAACAAGGTTTCGACCGCGCGCGCGATAGAGCCGCTCTTGGCCACGACCCAGAAGTAATACAAGTGGATGTAGTTGAAATGCGCCATCAGTCTTTACGTCGCGCTTTTTGTATTCGCCGTCGCGCAACGGCACTCGCGCTCTACAAGGCCGGGCGTGACAGCACTGGTCATACGAATATAAGGCCTAGGAATAAAGCTTTTTTACCTCGACGGGTATTCAATTTAAAACGCGCCTACCAAAATGAGGACCCTGACATTCCATCGGAAAAACCGAATCATTTGCACCGAATACTCGACTTTAATTTTGTTTTTCCGGCCATAGAATGAGGGTATCAACGACTTACCTCTGGAGTCAAATATGAAACGGATCGTGCTTTTTCTCGCCACCAATATGGCGATCGTGCTGGTGCTCTCGCTTTCCATGCGTCTGCTGGGAGTGGAGCCTTATCTCAATGAACAAGGTTTAAATCTCAACTCGCTATTGATTTTCGCGGCTGTGATGGGCTTTGGTGGTTCTTTCATTTCGCTCGCAATCTCTAAATGGACCGCCAAGATGTCGGTGGGCGCGCAAGTGATCACGGAGCCGCGCACCCAGGAGGAAATTTGGCTGACGCAAACCGTGCGGCGCCAGGCGGAGGCTGCCGGTATCGGCATGCCCGAGGTGGCCATTTATGATTCGCCGGACGTGAACGCCTTCGCCACCGGCATGAATAAGAATAATGCGCTGGTGGCCGTGTCCACCGGCCTGCTCCGCTCTATGAGCCGCGACGAGGCGGAGGCCGTGCTAGGCCATGAAGTTGCCCACGTCGCCAATGGCGACATGGTGACGCTGGCCTTGATTCAAGGCGTGGTGAATACCTTCGTGATGTTCTTGTCGCGCGTTATAGGCCATTTAGTAGACAAGGTGGTGTTTAAAACCGAACGCGGCCATGGCCCCGCCTTTTTCGTCACTATGATAGTGGCGGAAATGGTACTGGGCATACTCGCTTCCATGATCGTGATGTGGTTCTCGCGGCAACGCGAATTCCGCGCCGATCGCGGCGGCGCGCATCTCGCCGGCCGGCAGAAAATGATAGCCGCCCTGCAAGCGCTGCAGCGCGCACATCCGGCGCCGCTGCCGGATAAGATGGCGGCCTTTGGTATTAGCGGTGGCGTGGGCGGCGGAATCAAACGTCTGTTTACGACGCACCCGCCTCTGGAAGAACGCATCGCCGCCTTGCGGTCGGCTGACTGAGCACGAGCATGGAGGCGCTCAATATCGGCACCCCTGCCTTATGGGCGGGTTTCATTGTCTTCGTACTGGCGATGGTCGCCTTGGATTTATTCGCGCTGGGCGGCAGGACGGCGCACAAGGTGTCGGTCAAAGAGGCCGCCACTTGGAGCCTGGTTTGGATCACCTTGGCACTGGTATTCGACGGGCTGCTGTGGTGGTATTTGGATGGCACGCTAGGGCGGGAAATCGCCAACGATAAGGCGCTGGCTTTCCTCACCGGTTATCTCATCGAAAAATCCTTATCGGTCGATAACATCTTCGTGTTTTTGATGATATTCGGTTTTTTCGCCGTGCCACCGGCCTATCAGCGCCGCGTACTAGTCTATGGCGTGCTGGGGGCGATAGTGATGCGCGCGGTGATGATACTCGCCGGCGCCTGGCTGGTGACGCAGTTTCATTGGGTGCTATACCTGTTCGGCGCTTTCCTCGTGGTGACGGGCATCAAGATGCTGATCTTCGCTGAGAAGGAACCCAGTTTGGAACAAAACCCCATGCTCAAATGGATGCGCAAGCATCTACGCGTCACCAGCGAATATCACGGCGAGAAATTCAGCGTGATGAAGAATGGCGTTCGCTGGTTCACGCCCATGTTTCTGGTGTTAATACTGATAGAGGCGTCGGACCTGATATTCGCGGTGGATAGCATACCGGCGATTTTCGCCATCACCACCGACCCCTTCATTGTGTTCACTTCCAATATCTTCGCGATTATGGGTCTGCGCGCGCTCTATTTTTTATTGGCGGATATGGCGAGCCGATTTCATCTGCTCAAATATGGATTGGCCTTGGTGTTGGTAATCGTGGGGATCAAAATGTTGATCGTGGATTTTTATAAGATTCCTATTGGGCTAGCACTAGGCCTAGTCGCGGTCATCATCGCCAGCTCCATTTTTGCGAGCTTGGTTGCGACCCGCCGCAGCGAGGCGGATAAGCTGCGCTAAGTTGGCGCGTTCGTTTCAGCGCCTGCCGCGAGTGCAGTCGCCTCCGCTATAATAGCGGGCTTAACTAGGCGGCATGATGACGAACGCGCTCTATCAATCTCAAATCCACAGCCTCAAACTTTTGCATCGCGGCAAGGTGCGCGACATCTATGACGTGGACGCGCAGCGCCTGCTGATCGTGACCACGGACAGGCTGTCCGCTTTCGACGTCATCATGCAAGAACCGATTCCGAATAAGGGCCATGTGCTGACAGCGGTCTCTAATTTTTGGTTCGAAAAATTGCAGCACATTTTGCCCAATCAACTTACGGGTGACGCGCCGGAATCCGTGGTCGCAGCCGACGAAGTGAGCCAGGTGCAAGGCCGCGCCTTGGTGGTTAAAAAATTAAAACCCCTGCCCATAGAAGCCATCGTCCGCGGTTATTTGGTGGGCTCAGGCTGGAAGGAATATCAAAACGCCGGCAGTGTCTGCGGCATTCCGCTCCCGGCTGGTTTGCGCGAAGCCGATAAACTGCCCCAGGCTTTGTTCACGCCTTCCACCAAGGCCGCGCTGGGTGCGCATGATGAGAATATTAGTTTTGAGCAAACCGTGGCTTTGATCGGCCAGCCCTTGGCGCAAGCCGTGCGCGAGGCTGCGATTGCTCTTTATCAAAGCGCGGCGGAGTACGCGGCGACCAAGGGCATACTCATCGCCGACACGAAATTTGAATTCGGGCTGGATGCACAAAATCGTTTGCACTTAATTGATGAAGCGCTGACGCCGGATTCCTCGCGCTTTTGGCCAGCGGATCAATATCGGCCTGGCAGTAATCCGCCTAGCTTCGACAAACAATATGTGCGGGATTATTTGGAGAGCACGGGCTGGAATAAAAAAGCCCCGGCGCCGCCCTTACCCGTAGAAGTCATCGCTAAAACCAGCGAGAAGTATCAAGAAGCGCTGAAGCGCTTGACCCAGTAGTTTTCTGTTGCAACGCGTCGCACGCACGCTCGGTCACCTAGCCCGCGCAGCAAGACAATTGCGTCACGTCTTTGCTGAAAGTTTGAGCGCAAAGTTTTAAGCCTTCGACCATGGTCAGATAGGGAAAGAGTTCTGCCGCTAATTGCGTCACCGTCATGCGATTGCGTATGGCGAGCGCGGCACTTTGGATCATTTCGCCGGCCTCGGCGGCGAGGATTTGCGCACCCAGCAAGCGGCCGCTATTTTTTTCCGCCACCAGCTTGATAAATCCACGCGTATCGAAATTAGCCAAAGCCCGTGGCACATTTTCTAAGGCGAGCGTGCGGCTATCAGTTTCAACTTTCCGTGCTCGCGCCTGCTCTTCGCTTAAACCTACGGTGGCGACTTGGGGGTCAGTGAACACCACCGCTGGCATCACCGATAAATCCAAGATCGCATCCCCGCCCAGCATATTGATCGCGGCGCGCGTGCCTGATGCGGCGGCGACATACACCAACTGCGGTTCTTGTGTGCAGTCACCTGCGGCATAGATATGCGGGACGTTGGTACGCAAGTGTTCATCAACCCGGATGGCGCCATGAGCATCGCTTTGCACACCGGTGTTTTCGAGCGCCAGCGCGCTGGTATTCGGCGCGCGGCCGGTTGCCACCAGCAAACGATCTCCGCTCAGCGCTTCTCGTCCGAGATTTAGATGAAAAGACGTTCCGTCAAACGTCACTTTGTTCACTTCGGTGTCGGTGTAAACCCGCATGCCCTCACCCGCAAGCGCGGCTTGCAGTGCCTCTCCTAGCGCCGGGTCTTCCTTGGAAAGTAGCCGCGAGCGCGCGATGAGCGTGACGCGTGAACCCAGGCGCAAAAATGCTTGCGCCAATTCCAGCGCGACCACCGATCCGCCATAGACGATTAAGTGCTGCGGGATTTGTTCTGTCGCCAGCGCTTCCGTCGAAGTCCAATAAGGTGTTTCACGCAAACCAGGCACAAGCGGGATATGCGGCGAACGACCGGTCGCGATAAGTATCCTATCGGCGCGGACTATTTTTTCGCTGCCGTCGTCTGCTTGCACCCCTAGTGTTTGCGCATCTTGAAAGCGCGCCAACCCTCGCACTAACTGTATGCGCGGATTGTCCTCTAAAATATTTTCATACTTAGCGACGCGTAATTCAGCAACGCGCGCCTCTTGCTGCGCCAGCATCAACTTGCGCATCACTTGCGCGGGATGTTTTGCCAAACCGGCAATCGGATGCTGGGATTGCAGATGCGCGACATGCGCGGCGCGTATAAAAATCTTAGACGGTACGCAGCCGACGTTGACGCAAGTGCCGCCTATCTTGCCGGCTTCAATCACGACGACTAGGGAGGGCCGAAAGCGGTGGAGCAGT
>CAZKHT010000141.1:0-7808 GCA_964552595.1 uncultured Burkholderiales bacterium | reverse complement strand
CCTCCGCTATGCGCATCGATCCATTCAGTAGCGTAAATTTCTCCAAGATCTCCGGGGCGGATCGCCTTCGTGGTCGGAAGCTTGCCCTGAATCAGTGTTGCCGCCGCCGGCTTGCCGAGACGAGCCAACGCACGTGCCACTTTCTCTTCCGAGGCATAGTGTCCAGCCACAATGGCTGCGGTTGCCTGAATCCCCGTCGGAAGGCTTTCTGCCTGAGCTGTCATTACTATGCGGCGATGATTTCCAACGAAATCATCAACAGAAACGCACCAATCATTGAATCGAACCATCAGTCCTATTCCTAAGCCTATTGAAGAACTCGTACAAACAGCGCTGAGATAATTGTTTTAAAGGGATTATTCCAGAAATGAATTAAACCTGTTGGTTGTGAGTCTGCTATCTGTTCATCATGTGACACTTGAGGCCATTGTTGCTTTGTCTGCTTTGGCCGAAGAGCAGTCATCGCGTTACGCCACGTCCAGTTTCCGCTCATGATCGATAGCAGGCCCTCAAAAGAGATTGCAACCTGATCATCGGTCAATGTTTTTATTCCGCTGCCATTCCCAACGAAAGCGCTATCAGGTACCTCTCTGCATTACCGCTTCGCATAGTATTGCGAGATCGTCGGAAGCGCTGCGATGCGGTTCATGTATTCCGCGAGCTTAGGTACTTCCGCTGCAACCCAATCTTTTGGAATGTGATCCAGCACGCCCCCGGTGAGCCAGCGTAGAACAACGAAGGCCTTCAAGTCGGCAATGGTGAGGCGATTGTCGGCGAAATACTCGCCGCCGTGGTTAACAAGCTGATTCTGCAGCCAGTGCAAGTATTGGGTTAAAGGACCTTTAAGCAAGACCTCTCTGGCGGTCTTCAAGTCATCGCCCTCCATCCCGAAAGTTTGCCCAATTTTGATATTGACGTCTTCCAATGCGCTCATGACTTCGTCGCATAAGAGGGCCTGGAACTCATCCACAGGATACAGTCCGGTGAGCTTGCCGACATAGCGTGTAATCGCATCGCTTTGAGTAACCTGCACATCATTTATGTGTAGGGTCGGCACTTGATTCAGCGGCGTGGTCTTACGGATTTCGGCGAAATCCTGGGGCGCGAATCGATAGTCTTCAAATGGGATTCCGCCGATATGTAGCGCTAGCCTTGCGGGCTCCGCGCGTCCACCTGCGAAGTCAAAATACGTTAGCTTTAGCTTGTTCATCTGATGGTCCTCCGAGGTCAAAGTGGATTATCCCAAGCCTATGCCGTCAGGCGACAGCTTAGAACGCATTATAGTTGCCAGAATTAGAGTCTTAATATCAAGAACGCGCAGCCATTTGATTGACTACTTTGCATTTAAAATTTGGCAGGAAGACTAACCTAGATCCCCGCCTTCGCGGGGATGACGAGAACGGTACTTTCGCAGGGATGACGGGAAGGGTACTTTCGCAGGGATGACGCGAAATGTACCTCCGCAAATTTTCCCTAGGCTAATTCCAATAGCTCGGTCTCTAATGCAAGCCAGCGTTCTTCTAGGGTGGCGATTTTTAATTCCAGGGCTTCACGTTCGCCATTGAGTTGCTCTACTCTGCTCGCTTCCTCGCTTTGATAGATTTCGGGATCGGCTAATTGCTCTAACAAGACATTGAGGGCGGTCTGGCTTTCACTGAGCTCGGCCTCTAGCTTCGTTTGCTTGGCCACGAGCGCTTTCTTTTTGGCCGGATTGTCGCGTTTGGGTTTTTCTTCAACGTTTTTTTCTGGCCGGACTTTTGGCGTGGTAGTGGCTGCGCTACGCCGACTATCCACCCAGGTCCGATAGTCTTCCAAATCTCCGTCGAAGGGTGCCGCGGTCCCATCCGCGACTAACCACAGCTCATCGGCCGTGGCGCGGATTAAGCTGCGATCATGCGACACCAACACCATGGCGCCGGTGTATTCCTCTAGCGCCACTGTTAAGGCATCACGCATATCCAAATCCAAGTGATTGGTCGGCTCATCGAGCAGCAAGAGATGCGGCTTTTGCCAGGCGAGCAGCGCTAATGCGAGGCGGCTTTTTTCACCGCCGGAGAAACCCGCGACCGGTCTATCATCGCTCTCTCCCGCTAAGCCAAAGCGGCCCAGGAAATTACGAAGCACTTGGCTAGTCGTATCCGGCGCGATGCGTTCGAAATGTTGTAGCGGCGTCGCAGCGAGGTCGAGATGCTCTAATTGATGCTGAGCGAAATAGCCTATGCGGATGTCGGGCGTGATTTCCACCCGTCCGCTTAAGGGTTGAATTTCACCCACCAATAATTTAATCAACGTCGATTTACCTGCGCCATTGGGGCCAAGCAAAGCGATGCGGGCGCCGGCTCGCAAAATCAAATTTAGTTTATCGAGCAAGACGCGCTCGCCATATCCTGCGGCCGCCCCTTCTACTTTAATGAGGGTATCGGGGCTGCGCGCGGGCGCTTCGATTTCCAGTTCAAAATGTCCGTCTTCCAGATGCGCGGGAGCGATGCGCTCTAAACGCTCCAGCGCTTTTAAGCGGCTTTGTGCTTGTTTGGCTTTAGTCGCTTTGGCACGGAAACGCCGCACGAAATCTTCCAGATGGGCGATCTTGGCTTGCTGTTGCTTCACTGCCATATTCTGCTGCGCTGCCCGTTCGGCACGCGTGCGTTCGAAATCATCGTAGTTGCCGGTGTAGAGGTCTACGGTTTTGTTTTGAATATGCGCGATGCGATTGACGCAGGCGTTCAAAAATTCTCTATCGTGCGACACCAGCAGGATGCTGCCGGGGTAGCGCGCGAGGTATTGTTCCAGCCATAAAATCGCTTCCAGATCGAGGTGATTGGTGGGTTCATCTAGCAGCAATAAATCAGCGCGCCGCATTAAGGCGCGAGCGAGATTCAAACGCATGCGCCAACCGCCGGAAAAGCTGGACACCGGCCGCTGTATATCTTCCGGCGCAAACCCCAAGCCACTCAGCAGTTGCGCGGCGCGCGCCGGGGCGGCATAGCCCTGTATGGCTTCCATGCGTTGCTGCGCCTCGAACCACGCGGCATCATGATTTTCGTGCGCGATGATGGCTTCCAGCTCACGTAATTCGATATCGCCGTCCAGCGTGAATTCCAGCGCCGGCCGGTCGGAGTTGGCGATTTCTTGTTCGACGAATGCCAAGGTCTTGCCTGCTTGCAGCGAAATGTCGCCGCCGTCCGCTTTGATTTCGCCGCGTATCAAACGGAACAAGGTCGATTTGCCGCAGCCGTTCTTGCCGACCAAGCCCACCCGCTGCTCGGCAAAAATTTGCAGCGAGGCATTTTGGAAGAGCGGCTTATTGCCCGCGAGTTGATGTAGATTGAGGATGTTTAACACGGGCGCCATGATAGCCTAAGCCGGCCCGCTTATCCTGGGTTAAAATGCGCGGACTCATGTCTAGCCCCACATCCGGTATTGCCTCGCCGCCCGCTCCCGCTCGTTTTATTTTTTGCATTATCGCGCGCCTGCCTTTGCCCCTCGTTCACGGCTTGGGCGTGGTGTTCGGCAGCTTAGCGGTTTTGTTACGCGGGCGATTGCGGCGCGAGATTCGGAGCAATCTCGCTGCGGCCGGTTTAGACAAAAATGGCATGTGGTTACGGGTGGGCGCAGAGCTCGGCAAGACCTTGGCCGAGGTGTTGCCCATTTGGTTACGTCCTCTAAATCAAGCTTTGTATTGGGTCAGGCGATGCGAAGGTTGGGAGCACGTCGAAGCCGCCATCGCGCGCGGCAAAGGTGTAGTGGTACTCAGTCCCCACTTAGGCAGCCAAGAACTCGCGGGCCTATATTTCGCACCGCGCTTTCCCACCGTGGCTTTGTATAGACCGCCCCGTGAGGCCTGGGCCCACGCCTTAATGAAATACGGCCGAGAGAAATGCTTAGGCCGCATCGTGGAGCCCAATGCGCAAGGGGTGCGCACGCTGCTTAAAAGCTTACGCCGCAACGAATTCGTTTTTATCTTGCCCGACCAAACCGCGAATACCGGCGAAGGCGCGTGGCTGCCCTTCTTCGGACGCTATGCGTTCATGCCGATACTACCGTATCGCTTATTGCAAGCCACCGATGCCACGCCCTTGTTGGTATATTGCGAACGTTTATCTTGGGGACGCGGCTACCATTTGCATATAGAAGCGATAAAGGATTTGCCGACCGAGGTCGCCGCCGCGGGCCGTGAGATGAATGCAAAAATCGAAGCCGCGATTTATCGCCTGCCCACGCAATACCTGTGGAACTATCGCTTGTTTCGAGTGCCGGGGGCGGCGCCACCGCCGCCTCAGCTGTAAACAACTCCCGTCGGAGACACATGCAAAATCTTGACGTGAAATATTTGCGGCTTTCAGACGGGCAAGATTTAGCTTACCGAGCAGCGGGAGAAACGCTGGGTGGCGTCCCGCTTTTACTCATACACGGGCTACCTGATGCCTCCGATACTTGGCTGCCAGTCATCGCGGGGGTAGCGCCATATCATCGCGTTTACGCCGTGGATCTGGCGGGCTATGGCCACTCTGATCGACCGCAAAAATACGATGTCTCCATCGCGGCGCAAGCGCGCTATTTGACCGAATTTCTTGATCGCTTAGAAATCGAAAAAGTGGTTTTAATAGGCCACGACATCGGTGGCGGCATAGCGCAAATTATTGCGGCCCAACAACCCGGGCGCGTCATGGGTTTAATCCTCATTAATCCCATCGTCGATCAACATTGGCCGGTACTGGAAACGCGTCTGCTCTGCGTTCCCTTGCTGGCAGCCGTAAGCCTCACAATTTTTGAAAAATTGATGTGGAAACACATCATAGAGAAAGGCTTGAGCAATCCTAAAGCCGCGACCCAAGAAATGATTAGCCGGTATCAACAATGGTATCGCGGCGCATCGGGCAGACGACGTTTAATTCGGAATGCACGCGCACTCAAGAATACCGACTTGACCACCTGGTCCGGTGCGATCCGCGCTCTTACGATTCCAACCCTCTTGCTTTGGGGACGTGGGGATAAATATCTCGAAGTACAAGCGGCGAAAAAACTATGTCGAGAAATGCGCCATTGCAAATTCGAGTTTATTGACGACGCTGGACATTATGTTTTGGACGAACAATCAAAAAATGTGGTAGCGCGTATCACGCAATTTCTGGATACACTATGAAGTCTAAACCGCCAGTAAAACAATTAATTCATATAGGACAACGATGCTAAGAGCGACATTCAGTGCTGTGCTCGCAATACTTTTAAGCCCACAACTCTATGCGGCGACGGGAGAAACCAAAGCCATAACTGAGGATGGCCGGACAGTAATCTTGAAACAAGATGGCACCTGGAAAGAATCAGAGCAAATAAAACCGAAAGAGCGTGGCCAATATGACGCTACGAAAAACGCGAATAAACTCTATCAACCGCCCGTTGCGGGCACGCACTTTTATTACGATCCGGCAGACTGGCTAGCCAGAGCAAGTACCAACGAAGGTGCAAAAAAAAGTTTCGATGGCAAGGGTGGGTTTTTTGGCGTTGTGATCGCCGAGAAGCTACCCGTTAGCGTGGAAGTGTTGAAAAAAGTCGCCTTAGCGAACGCGCAGAACGCCTCTTCTGAGATGGAAGTGCTCGAAGAAGCGACGCACACCGTAAACGGAACCAAGGTCGAATACATGAAATATAAGGCAGTGGTTCAGGGCATTAATTTCGTTTACCAAGGTAACTTTTATACGAATGCTGACGGCGTCATTCAAGTCATTTGCGGTACCTTCGATACAACAGACAAAAAAGATCCCATAAAATGCCTGGACTTCATTAATGGTTTAAAAGTCGATTAGCCCTAAGCGGGCTATCTACCCTGCGTTTCATAGACCCGTTGAGAGGCTTATGAAATTTTGCTCGGAAATAAGTCAGGCTAGCCGCTTGCATCGCAAAGGCTAGCCGTGCCACTATCCTCGCCTCCTATTCCTTTGCCCATTTAGCTGCCATGCAAACACTAGACGATCTAAACCAACGCTTTTCCATTCCCGATCAACTCAGCTTTAGCGAGCGCAACGGCTTAATCATCGCCGACATCCATAACGCGCACGCTAAGGCCAGCCTCTGTCTACAAGGCGCACACCTGATGACCTGGACGCCGCATGGCCAGAAGCCGGTGCTTTGGCTCTCGCCTGAGGCGAAGTTCGCGCCGGGAAAATCCATACGCGGCGGGGTGCCGATTTGTTGGCCTTGGTTTGGGCCACATGCGACCGAATCCGGCTTTCCGGGCCATGGCTACGCCCGCACGGTACCGTGGGAAATGATAGGCGCGCGCACTTTGAAAAACGGCAGCACTTGGCTGGCGTTGCGTTTACTGCCTTCCGAAGCGGCGCGCACGCAATGGCCGCATGCTTCAGAAACGGTTTTGCAAATCGTGATAGGCGCGACCTTGGATATGGATTTGGGCACGCTGAACACCGGCGATACAGCTTTCGAGCTGGGCGATGCCTTACACACCTATTTCGCGATCAGTGATGTTGATGTGGTTACGGTGCAGGGTTTGGACGGCACGCCGTATATCGACAAGGTCGGTGGCAGTACGCCTAAGCAACAGGCTGGTCCTATCAGTATTTATCAAGAAGTGGATCGCATTTACGTGCCCAGCGCGGCGGAATGCGTCATTCACGATATCGGGTGGGATAGGCGTATCCACATCGAGAAATTAAACAGTCATTCGACTATCGTCTGGAACCCTTGGATAGAGAAGGCCAATAAGTTGGGCGATCTCGGTCCCGAAGGGTATCGCAAAATGCTCTGTGTGGAGAGCGCGAATGCGGCGAGCGATGTGGTCACGCTGGCGCCAGGCCAAGAGCATCATCTCTGGGTGCGCTATAGCGTCGAAGATTTAGACTAAATAGAGGATCACCGCCGGGCCGGGATGGAGTTCGATTTAAAGTCGACGCCGGTGTACAAATCGCCACGTTTCAGCATGCGATATGACTGTCCGACAGACCGAACACGCCTTGAATCTTCGACAAAAAACGTCTAGCTTGAAGAGACACTCCATCGAAGGAAGCACACATGAAAGAATCTGAAACGATATTGGAAGCATTGCGCCCTGCCGAGTTTAATTCTAAAAACCCGGATTTTCCCAACGCACCCATAGGCTGGACCTTAGAGGATGCGAAAAAAGTCGCCGCGGCGGAAAACCTCACGCTGACCGATGTGCATTGGGAGGTGATACGGGCCTTGCAAGAATATTTTTCGCGGCAGGAAGAAGAAGGCAGCGAGCATTTTCATGCGCGCGAATTGCATGACGCCTTGGATGAAAAATTTCATGCTCAAGGCGGAGTTAAATTTCTGTACACCATTTTCCCCCAAGGCCCGGTGGCCCAAGGCTGTCGCTTAGCCGGCATCGAACCGCCCGCCAGTGCCGTGGATCTAGGGTTTGGTAGCGTAATGTAACCCTCGCCGGTTTGGCGCTGCTTACAATTGTGATCTGAGCAGTGCCAGACTGTGCTCCAGCAGCTTCTCCGTCAGCGGACGATTTTTCCATTCCTCGTAAGTAATTTGGCGCGCGCGCTTTAAATCATTTTCGAAGGCCGCGATCTCTTGCTCCGCGAATTTCGCGTCGTAGATATTTAAATTCGCTTCATCATTTAGTCGAAAAGAACGGGCGTCGAAATTGGTCGATCCCACGGAAGTCCATAAGCCATCGACGATCATCACTTTGCAGTGATACATCGTGGGTTCATATTCATACATCTTCGCCCCGGCTTCGAGTAAAGGGCCCTCGCGTGCGCGCGAGGCAAGTTCCACAGGCCCCGCATCCCGGGTTTTACCGGGGTTTCGGATGCTGCCTT
>CAZKHT010000140.1:0-7857 GCA_964552595.1 uncultured Burkholderiales bacterium | reverse complement strand
GTGGGCCTGGGCGGTAGTTTGTTCTGAGCGACGGTCGGGTTTTTCGCGCTGGGGGTTTACGGCTTTGTGATGTCTTTAACGCTGGGGATAGGCTTGGCCGGCGTCTATCACTCGCCCTTGCCCGATTTCATGGTGTTCTTAGATTGGAAGGCTTTGCCTTGGTATTGGCACGGCACGGAACATTTTTGGGTGGCGGTGTTGTGGGTGCTGATCGCGCCCGCCTTGCTGGCCTTTATCTTTGGCTACTTTGCCTTTCGCTCGCGCATCAAGGGCGTGTATTTTTCCATTATCACCCAAGCGCTGACCTTCGCGTTCATGCTCTTATTTTTTCGTAACGAAACCGGCTTCGGCGGGAATAATGGCTTCACCGATTTCAAGCGCATTTTGGGTTACCCCATCACCGCGCCCGAAACGCGGGTGAGTTTATTCGCGGTGACGGCATTGATGCTGATGTTCACCTTGATCCTCGGCCGCTATCTCGCTGTCTCCAAATTTGGCCGGGTGCTGGCCGCGATACGCGATGCGGAATCGCGCGTGATGTTTTTGGGTTACAACCCGCTGTGGTACAAACTTTTCGTATGGACTTTATCGGCCATGTTGTGCGCTGTCGCGGGCGCACTCTACGTCCCGCAGGTGGGCATTATTAATCCCGGCGAAATGTCACCGGCTAATTCCATAGAAATCGCGATCTGGGTCGCCGTGGGAGGGCGAGGGACTTTAATTGGCCCGGCCATAGGCGCTTTCATCGTGAATCTGTCTAAGAGTTGGTTCACCGTCGCGATTCCGGAGTATTGGTTGTTTTTTCTGGGACTGCTATTCGTGGTGGTGACCTTGTTCCTGCCGCAAGGCGTAGTGGGTCTATGGCGAAAATTTCGGGGGCGTGTCGCCGCATGAATGCTTCTTCCACCCCCGAGCTCATCCCCTCCGCCGAGGAAAGCCTAGACGCGGCACATCCGGCGGATGTAGGCGCGCTCGATCTCAGCCACAAAGTGATTTTGTATTTGGACAGCATCACGGTTTCTTTCGATGGCTTTAAGGCGCTGAATAATTTAAGCCTCACCATAGACGCCAATGAATTGCGCTGCATCATAGGCCCCAATGGCGCGGGCAAGACCACCATGATGGATGTGATCACCGGTAAAACCCGGCCTGATTCCGGCACCGCGTTTTTCGGCCAGACCTTAGATCTCACGCGTATGTCGGAGCCCGAGATCGCGCGTGCCGGTATAGGCCGTAAGTTTCAAAAGCCCACGGTGTTCGAGCATCACACCGTGTTTGAAAATCTCGAGTTGGCGATGAAAACGGATAAGCGGGTGTGGCGCAGTTTATTCGTGGCCATAGACGATGACACCCGCGATCGCATCGCAGAAACTTTGCGCACCATACGTCTCACCGAACAAGCCGATCAATTGGCGGGACGTTTATCGCACGGCCAAAAACAATGGCTGGAAATCGGCATGCTGCTCATGCAAGAGCCACGTTTGTTGTTACTCGACGAACCGGTGGCCGGTATGACCGACGATGAAACCGAGCGCACCGCGGAATTATTCACTTCACTCGCCGGCAAACATTCACTGGTCGTGGTGGAACACGATATGACTTTCATCGAACGCTTAGGCGGCATGGTGACGGTCTTGCATGAAGGCAGCGTCTTAGCCGAAGGTGATCTGGCCACGGTGCAAGCCGACCCGCAAGTGATAGAAGTGTATCTCGGACGCTAGCCATGCTCGCCATCGAAAACCTCAATCAATATTACGGCGGCAGCCATATCTTGCGTGACTTGTCGTTTCAATTGCAAAAAGGTCAGGTCACAACGCTATTGGGACGCAACGGCGTAGGCAAATCCACGCTTTTAAAATGTTTGATGGGCTTAGTGCCTGCGGCTTCCGGCACGGTCACCTTCGATGGCGCGGTAATCACCCGCGATCCCTCACATAAACGCGTGCGTGCCGGCATAGGCTATGTGCCTCAGGGGAGAGAAATTTTTCCGCGCCTGACTGTGGAAGAAAATTTATACGTGGGCCTGGCGCCTAAATCCGCATCCACGCCTCTGCCGCCGCGCATTTTCGAAATGTTCCCCGTGTTAAAACAAATGCTCAAACGTCGCGGTGGCGATTTGTCCGGCGGCCAGCAACAGCAGCTCGCGATTGGTCGCGCCTTGGCGGCCTCGCCTAAGCTATTAATTCTCGACGAGCCCACCGAGGGCATACAACCTTCCATCATTAAAGACATAGAACGCGCTATCCGCACCCTGGCCTCGGAAGGCAGCATGGCGATTTTATTAGTCGAACAATATTATGATTTCGCGCGCTCCCTGGCTGACCAATATTTATTAATGGAGCGCGGCGCGTTCATTAAGCGCGGCGCCGGCGCCGATATGGAACAAGACGGCGTGCGCGAGCTACTCGCGGTATGATGGAATTATGCTTATCGAAAGCCCACTCGTCAGCGGCTGGCGCGCCGAACTCGATTTACATTTCGCGCGCCGCGATGCCGCGACCTTGCTCACCCAGCGTAGACACCTCGGCCCATTGCGCGTGCAAAAAGCCTTATATCCGGAAGGCGAGGCCGTCTGCCACGCGATACTTTTACACCCGCCGGCGGGCATCGCGGGTGGCGACGAATTAGAAATCAGCGTCACGGTAGGTGAGCAAGCGCATGCCTTGCTCACCACGCCCGGCGCTAGTAAGTGGTATCGCTCCACCGCAGCTTGGGCTCATCAAAATATCGCGCTCAACGTGGCGCCGGGCGCGATTTTAGAATGGCTGCCACAAGAGACCATATTTTTTTGCGGTTGCCGCGCCGCGATGCGACAGACCATTACACTTGCACCCGATGCGCGTTATCTGGGCTGGGATGTGTGGTGCATGGGACGTAAGGCCAGCGGCGAAAATTTTGATCGCGGTGAATTGCGCGTGGCGACGGAAATTTTTTTAGACGAGCGGCCTTTGTGGTTGGAGCAAGGTCAAATAAACGGCGGCGGCGCCTTATTGCATGCGGCGGCCGGATTGGCAGGACGTAGTGTGTGCGGGACTTTATTGGCCGCAGGCGCGACGATTTCGCCGGAATTACTGGCGGCGTGTCGAGCGGTTTTGCCCGCTGAGGCCAATGCCTTGCATGGGATTACGGTCTTGCAACAATTGTTAGTGGCGCGTTATTTGGGGGATTCATCGGAGGCGGCGCGGGCTTGGTTTGTGGGTTTGTGGGGTGTGTTGCGGGTAGGGTTGTTGGGGCGGGAGGTTCGGGTGCCGAGGTTTTGGAGTACTTGATTTGTTGAGCGCTACGCGCAGGTATTCTAGGGCCGGAGTGCCCGGCAGGCAGTTACTTTCTTTTGCTTGTCCAAAAGAAAGTAACCCAAGAAAAAGACAGCCCCTACACCGCTCCCTGCGGGAGTACCCTATGTTGCTCGCCATGCCGGGCGGCTGCGCAACTCGCGCTTTGCGCTCAGACAGTGCTCGCCGACTACCCCCGGCACGGCTGTGCTACTCGGCGGTGTAGCAGGGCATAAATGCCAATCACAGGCGGCGCCCTGCGGGCGTAGGTAGGAGTTGGAATAGGTTCGCGGTGTTATAACGAGACTTAGCTTTTTGAAAGATTATTATGGAACTAACCCCTCGCGAAAAAGATAAGTTGCTTATTTTTACCGCCGCGTTGTTGGCGGAGCGGCGGCGGGACCGCGGTTTGAAATTAAATTATCCGGAAGCGGTCGCGTTTATTTCCGCCGCCATTATGGAAGGCGCGCGCGATGGTAAAACGGTGGCGGAATTAATGAGCGCGGGGACGACGCTGCTGCGTCGGGATGAAGTGATGGAAGGCGTGCCGGAAATGATTCCGGAAATCCAAGTCGAAGCGACCTTCCCGGACGGCACAAAATTAGTAACCGTACACAACCCAATTATTTAAAACATCGTGACCGCCGCCCGTAGGGCGCCGTTGTTGAATTGGTTGTTGCCCTACTACACCGCCGAGTAGCGCAGTTGCGTCGGGAGCAGTCGGCGAGCACTGTCTGAGCGCAAAGCGCGAGTTGCGCAGCCGCCCGACGCAAGGAGCAACGCAGGGAACTCCCGTAGGGAGCGGCGTAGGGGCTGCCTTTCTTTTGCTTACTTTTTCTTGGGCAAACAAGAAAAAGTAAGTGCGCCGCCGGAGCATATCCGGCCTTAAAATATTCGCGCGTAGCGCACAACGAACATCGCCTTAAAGATTTTGGAAAGAAATGAAATGACATACCGCCCACCGGGCGCCGCTTTTGAACTAGCTTTTATGCCCTGCTACACCGCCGAGTAGCACAGCCATGCCGGGAGATTTCGGCGAGCACTGTCTGAGCGCAAAGCGCGAGTTTGCGAAGCCGCCCGGCGTGGCGAGCAACGCAGGGTACTCCCGCAGGGAGCGGTGTAGGGGCTGCCTTTCTTTTGCTTACTTTTCTTGGGCAAACAAGAAAAGTAAGTGCGCCGTCGGAGCATATCCGGCCCTAAAATAATCGCGCACAGCGCACAAAATATTTTTGAGCTTAAAAACATTTAATAGGTGTCCCCATGATCCCTGGCGAAACCAAAATAGAACCCGGCGAAATCGAACTCAACCCCGGCCGAGCCACGCTCACCCTCACCGTCGCCAACACCGGCGACCGTCCCATACAAGTCGGCTCTCACTATCATTTCTTCGAAACCAATGAAGCGCTAAATTTCGACAGAGCCAGCGCGCGTGGCATGCGCTTAAACATCGCCGCCGGCACAGCGGTGCGCTTCGAGCCTGGTCAAACACGCACGGTAGAACTCGTCGCCCTCGCGGGTGAGCGCAAAGTCTACGGTTTCGCCGGAAAAATCACGGGGCCCTTATGAAAATTACGCGACAGGCTTATGCTGAAATGTTCGGCCCGACAGTGGGTGATCGCGTGCGCCTCGCCGACACCGAACTCTGGATAGAAGTAGAAAAGAATTTCACCGTCTACGGCGAGGAAGTGAAATTCGGCGGCGGTAAAGTCATACGCGATGGCATGGGCCAAGGCCAAGCTGTCTCCGCCAACGTCGCCGACACTGTCATCACCAATGCCCTCATCGTCGATCATTGGGGCATAGTCAAAGCCGACATCGGCCTTAAGGCGGGCCGCATTTCCGCAATCGGCAAAGCCGGCAATCCCGATATCCAACCCGGCGTCACGATACCCATAGGCGCGGGCACGGAAATCATCGCTGGTGAAGGCATGATAGTCACCGCCGGCGGCATAGACAGCCACATCCATTTTATCTGCCCGCAGCAAATCGAAGAGGCTTTGATGTCGGGTGTGACGACCATGTTGGGTGGCGGCACCGGCCCCGCGACAGGGACTTTCGCCACTACCTGCACGCCGGGGCCTTGGCATATACACAGCATGCTCATGGCGGCCGATGGCTTCGCGATGAATTTGGGTTTTATGGGCAAGGGCAATGTGTCTTTGCCTGAACCTTTGCGCGAACAAATTACTGCAGGCGCCATAGGCTTAAAACTGCATGAAGATTGGGGCACGACACCAGCGGCGATTGATAATTGTTTGAGCGTGGCAGATGAAATGGATGTGCAAGTCGCCATCCACACCGACACCTTAAATGAATCGGGTTTTGTGGAAACAACGCTCGCCGCGTTTAAAGATAGAACCATTCACACCTTCCACACCGAAGGCGCGGGCGGCGGCCACGCGCCCGACATCATCAAAGCGGCAGGGCTCGCCAATGTTTTGCCTTCGTCCACCAACCCGACGCGGCCCTATACCGTGAACACCATAGACGAGCATCTGGACATGCTCATGGTGTGTCATCACCTCGATCCGGCAATTGCGGAAGATGTGGCCTTCGCCGAATCACGCATACGCCGCGAGACCATCGCCGCTGAGGATATTTTGCATGACCTCGGCGCCTTCTCCATGATGTCCTCCGACTCGCAAGCCATGGGGCGCGTGGGCGAAGTCATCATACGTACTTGGCAGACCGCGCATAAAATGAAAACTCAGCGCGGCAGTTTGTCCGCCGATACTGCGCGCAATGATAATTTTCGGGTCAAGCGCTATATCGCCAAATACACCATCAACCCCGCGATCACGCATGGTATCAGCCATATCGTAGGTTCTATCGAAGTGGGCAAGCTCGCGGACTTGGTGTTGTGGCGCCCAGCGTTTTTCGGCGTGAAGCCCACGCTGATTTTAAAAGGCGGCATGATAGCCGCCGCCGCCATGGGCGATCCCAATGCCTCTATACCCACGCCGCAGCCGGTGCATTACCGGCCTATGTTCGGCGCCTTCGGTGGTGCGCTGGTCACTTCCGTTTCTTTCGTCTCGCAAGCCGCGTTGAGCAATCCGGCGGTGCAGGCCTTGGGCTTGAAGAAACCTTTAGTCGCGGTGCGCGATACCCGCAAAGTCAGAAAGCAAGACATGGTGCACAACCAAGCCCTGCCCAAGATAGACGTCGACCCCGAAACCTATGCGGTGCGCGCCGACGGCGAGCTCTTGGTATGCGAACCCGCGAAAGTCTTGCCCATGGCGCAACGCTACTTTCTGTTCTGATTATGTTAGTCATAGAACAACTCGCCGCTGCGGAAGACATCGCCAGCGAATTTTTGTCGCTTAGCTTTGAGCGCCGTTGCAAATGCCGCTTGCGCACCCAGAGTGAAGCAGGCGAAGACACGGGTTTATTTTTAGCGCGCGGTACTGTGTTACACCACGGCGATAAATTGCGTGCGCAAGATGGTCGCGTCGTCGAAATCATCGCCGCGCCGGAAGCGCTCATGCAAGCCAGCAGCGACTCGCCTTTGCTCTTAGCGCGCGGTGCGTATCACCTGGGCAATCGCCACGTCGCCGTGCAATTGGGCGCGGGCTGGCTGCGCTTCGCCGCCGATCATGTTTTGCGCGATATGGTTGCGGGTTTGGGTTTAAGCGTCTGCGATATCATCGCGCCCTTTGAACCCGAGTCCGGCGCTTACGGACACGGCCACACCCACGGCGGCGAGACCAGCGCGCCCTCTATCATTCATCAATATCAATCGCTGCCATGAGCGCGCAACTCGCACGTCTACTTCAACTCGCGAGCCCCGCACTTCCCGTCGGCGCGTATGCCTATTCGCAAGGCTTAGAGTGGGCCGTGGAGTCGGGCGTGATACGCGACGAGGCCAGCGCAATGCAATGGATAAGCGATCTCATGGAGTGGAATATGGGTCGCTACGAATTACCGCTACTCGCAAAAATGCTACGCGCCTGCGCCGTGCAAGATGCGCAACAACTCGCGCAGCTCAACGCACGTTATCTCGCCAGCCGCGAGACCGCCGAGCTGCGCGCCGAGACTTTGCAAATGGCGTACTCCTTATTGCGCTTATTGGAAGAATTAAACAGCGACGGCGATAACGCCCGCGCGCTAAGCGGACCGCTCACCACACCCACTTTTCCCGCAGTCTGGGCCAGCGCAGCAGCCGCCTGGCAGATCGAAGAAAGCGCCGCACTCCATGCTTATCTCTGGTCCTGGCTAGAAAATCAAACCATGGCCGCCATCAAAGCCGTGCCCCTAGGACAAGCCGCCGGCCAACGCATATTATTCGCACTAGGGAAGCAAATCGCAGCCACCGTAGCGCGCGCGCGCACCTTACCCGAATCCGACTACAGCAACCTCGCCCCCGGCCTCGCCATCGCCAGCAGTCAACATGAAACCCAATACTCAAGATTGTTTCGCTCTTAAATTCATTTTCAATAAGACAATTGAAAAATAAAAAACCTCCGCCCGCAGGGCGCCGCTTTTGAATTAGTCTTTATGCCCTGCTACACCGCCGAGTAGCACAGCCATGTCGGGGGATTTCGGCGAGCACTGTCTGAGCGCGCAGCGCGAGTTGCGCAGCCGCCCG
>CAZKHT010000139.1:1292-7860 GCA_964552595.1 uncultured Burkholderiales bacterium | reverse complement strand
TTACTCGCTCCTTCCCACCTTCAAAACAGCCCTATTGCTTCATGGCGGTGCCGCTTTTGGACACGGGACCGACGATTACGACTTCCGTGAAATTTGAGAGTTTCATTTGTGGCGACATCGCCATGCTGTCGTCCAAACTAAAATTCACCGGTAAATCTTTCACCTGAGCTTTGAGCAAGGCCAAGGGCATTTTCGGTCCGGCGGTGGCGCGCGCGAAAACAAATAAAGTATCTTGGGGCGCAGCGGCGCCGCGCAAATTTTCCGCCAAGCTCACTTGTCCGGAAATCGCAGCTTCGACAGCGCCTGGGTTTTTCGCGCCGCTCTCCTTGGCCGGTACGCTTTGTTGTTTTAATTGCGCGAGTTTTTCTTGCAGCATGGCGGCGCCCGGACCGTCGGCCGGAATCTGCTTCAGCAATTTTTCCCAATGCGCCACGGCGAGCTGAGGCTTACCCGCCTCCAAGGCGGCAAAGCCCGCCAGATACAGTGCTTTGCCGTTACTAGGATCCAGTTTCAAAGCTTGCGCTATCAGCGCGGTGGGTTGCCCTACCAAGGTTTGGCCCTTAGCCATGGCCAACGCATCCGCGTAATCGGCATAAGCTTGCGCATCTTGCGGGGTGAGCTGAATCAATTTCGCATAGGCTTGCGCCGCCTCGGGATACTTCTCCAAGGCCATATTGGCTTTGCCCAACATAGTCCAACCGGTAACGTCATTCGGTTGCTCTTGCAGTTTTTGTTCCAATTTCGGTAACAAGGCTTGCACTTGCTGCAACTGCACTAAAGCGGGATCCGGCGGCGGGGGATTCAAGGCTTGCGGGCTGCCCAGTTGCCAATACAGCAAGCCCGCGCCCACGGGGATTGTCAGCGCCAGCCCCCAGCCCAAAAGCAAAGTGCGCGCGGAGTTGGCTTTGGCAACTTCGGCGGGCGGCACGTCTTGCAATAAACGTCTTTCCAATTCGTGCCGCGCTAAATCGAATTGCGCTTGCGACAGTAATTGATTATTGAAGTCCGTTTGTAGTTCGGCCAATTGATCAGAATACACCGCCACATTCGCCGCATCTTGCGCCGGCGCGCTATCCAATTTGCGGGCACGAAGCAAAGGCCAGGCAATAATCGCCGCGGCGAATACGGCCATGGCCGCGGCACTCACATAAAATACGGTCACGGCCGCTCACTTTCGGATTGCAATAGCTTATTAACGCGCGAACATTCTGCGGCGTCCAAGGGCCCGTCATTGACCGCCCGCGTTTGTTTACGCAAGAACAAGATCAGTGCCAGCGCGCCGGCCGCCAATAAAAGAAAGGGCCCGAACCACAACAGCCAGGTGATGGATTTGATCGGCGGTTTATATAAAACGAAGTCACCATAGCGCTGCGTCAAATAGGTTTTGATTTGCGCGTCGCTCATGCCTTGCTGCATTTTTTCACGGACTTCCTCGCGTAAATCTTTGGCAAGGTCGGCTTGCGAATCGGCCAAGGTTTCATTTTGGCAGACGAGGCAACGCAGCTCTTTTGAAAGCGTCAGCATGCGCGCTTCCAGCGCTGGATCGCGTGCCAGCGGCGCGGCTTCCTTGGCTTGCGCGCCCATGCAACAAAGGAAAAGTGCAAGCGACAAAAATAACTGTTTCATTGCGACAAGCTTTGCACCAAGGGTAGAATTTTTTTTGCTAGAACATCTTCGGTGACCACGCCTATATGTTTCATGCGTATCACGCCTTGCTTGTCTATGACGTAAGTCTCAGGCACACCGTACACGCCATAATCAATACCCACTCGCCCATCCGCATCGGACACGCTCAAGGTATAGGGATTGCCCAATTGCGCTAGCCAGCGCAATGCATCCGCGCGCTGATCTTTATAATCCAAGCCGACGATAGGAACTCGACCGGTTTGCGCGAAGGCCACTAGCACGGGATGTTCTTCGCGGCAGGAGACACACCAAGAAGCCCAGACGTTGAGCAACCAGACTTGGCCACGCATGGACTCCGGGCTAAAAGTTTGCTCTGGGTAATGCAGACGCTGTAGTTGAAAGGCGGGCGCGGGATGCCCGACTAAGGGCGAGGGAATTTCGCGTGGATCATGCCGCAGGCCAAAATAAAAAAAAATGACTAAGATGATAAAGATTCCAAAGGGAATCAGGAAACGCGCTTTCACACCTTAGCGCTCGCTAGGGCACTCGCCGGAACCGATTTTCCTTGGGTTAAGCGATAGCGCCTATCAGAGACGGCGAGTAAACCGCCGAACGCCATGAATACGGCGCCGCCCCAAATCCAATCGACAAAAGGCTTGTGATAGACCCGCACGGCCCAAGCGCCATCTTCCAAGGGTTCGCCTAAGGAAACATATAAATCGCGTAATAGCCCAGTGTCTATGGCGGCTTCCGTCATAGCCATGCGCGTTGCGTTATAGATGCGCTTTTCCGGGTGCAGCGTCCTGATCAGCTTACCGTTTTTGCTGATTTCAACCGTGCCGGCCCAGGCGCGATAATTCGGACCGACCACGGGAGTGGCGCCGCGAAAGGTAAACACATAGCTTCCCACCTTGACCGTATCGCCGACGTTCATGCGCACATCGCGTTCGGTTTCAAAACCTTTGACCAAGGTCACGCCAATTATAAATATGGCCACGCCTAAATGCGCGACTAACATCCCCCACCAACTGCGCGATTGCTGCCGAATACGAGCGCCCAGGGACAAGGCGCGCGGCGCTTGCGCCAGACGCTGCCATACGGTGTAGGAAACCGTGGCGATGACCCAAAAACTTAAGAGCAAGCCAAAGCTAATTAAAGGCGTCCATTTGCCTAAGACCAGCGGCATCAATAAAGCAGTGATCAACGCAATCCCGAAAGCCCATTTCAAACGCGTGGCCAGTTCCGGCAGAGACTGTTCTTTCCAGCGCGCGATAGGGCCTATGCCCATGAGAAAAATCGCCGGCGCCATCAGCGGCACGAACACCGCATCGAAGTAGGGCGGCCCCACGGAAATTTTGCCTAGGCCCAAGGCGTCTATGAATAAGGGATACAGGGTGCCCAATAAGACCGCGCCTGCGGCAACGAGTAAGAGCACATTGTTCGCAAGCAAGAAGGTTTCTCGGGAGACCAAGGCGAATTTCCCGCCCAAGCCGACTTTAGGCGCGCGCCATGCGAACAGCAGCAAAGAGCTGCCGATGACCAGCGCGAGAAAAATTAAAATAAATACGCCGCGACGGGGATCGGTAGCGAAAGCGTGTACCGAGGTGAGCACACCGGACCGAACCAGGAAGGTGCCAAGCAGGCTGAGCGAAAATGCCGATATCGCTAACAACACTGTCCAACTTTTGAAAGTACCGCGCTTTTCCGTCACCGCTAAAGAATGTATCAGCGCCGTGCCCACCAGCCAAGGCATGAAAGAAGCGTTTTCCACCGGGTCCCAAAACCACCAGCCGCCCCAGCCTAATTCGTAATAGGCCCAGCCACTGCCCAGCGCGATGCCCAGGGTCAGAAACAGCCACGCGGTGGTGGTCCAGGGCCGCGACCAACGTGCCCAGGCTGCGTCCAGGCGGCCCCCCATTAATGCGGCCAAGGCGAAAGCAAAGGCAACCGAAAAACCCACATAGCCTATGTAGAGCATGGGTGGATGTATCACCATGCCGGGATCTTGCAACAAAGGATTTAAATCGCGGCCTTCGAAAGCGGCGGGCAAATTGCGCTCGAAAGGATTGGACACCAAGAGCATGAATAATAAAAATCCTATGCTAATGATGCCCATCACGCCCAGGACCCGTGCCGTCATCGCTTGCGGAATATGCCGCGAAAACAAAGTTACCATCAGCGTCCAAACCGCCAGGATGAATGTCCACAATAAAATCGAACCCTCATGTCCGCCCCACACCGCGGCGAAACGATAATGCGCGGGCAATTGCGAATTGGAATTGCTGGCGACGTAGAGCACCGAAAAATCATTTTGCAAAAAAGCGTAAGCGAGACAGCCGAAGGCAAAGGCGACGAAGACGAATTGCCCTTGCGCCGCGGGTCGCGCGACATTCATGAGTCCAATGTGGTTTTTCGCCGCGCCGATTAAAGGAATCACACCCTGAACCAAGGCGAGCATGAGCGCCAATATCAGCGCGAAGTGGCCGAGTTCCGGGATCATGGTTTCAAAGTGGTCGCGGTTTTTTGCGCGTCGCGCAGGGCCTTGGCGGCTTCCGGCGGCATGTAGTTTTCGTCGTGTTTGGCCAGCACCTGATCCGCGACGAAATGGCCGTCGGCACCCAGCTTCCCTTGAGCCACTACGCCTTTTCCTTCTTTAAATAAATCCGGCAAGATGCCCTTGTAACTGACGGCAATCGTGCGAGCCGTGTCGGTCACCAGAAAGTCGACCGTCAAACCATCGGTCTGGCGTTTTAAGCTGCCGTCTTGCACCAAGCCGCCGATGCGAAAGCTGCGATTACTGGGGGCTTCATGATTCGCTACTTGGGTGGGGGTATAAAAATAATTCAAATTGCTTTTCAGCGCGTTTAACACCAGCGCGGTGGCGACGCCTAACAGTGCCACGCCTACGCTCACCCACAGGAGTTTTTTATGTCTCGATTTCATCGCCATGACTATTTACGCAGCCTTTGCATCTGAGTGATATGGCGGCATAAAGTTCGCCGGCGTGCGGATAAGGCCAGGAGCTCGCCTAATATGCACAAAAAGCTAATTAGATAAGCGCCCCAGATATAAAAGCCGCGGCCGCCCATATCGAAGAACGCTGACCAACTTCCCCAGTTCATTTTTCTGCCTTCCACAATTCCTGCACCCAGGCACTGGACTTTTCACGTTCTAGCATGATCAAGCGCACGCGCGCCAGAGCGACCGCTATGCTATACATCCAAGCCGCCAAGGCCATGACTAACATCGCCAGCAACATGATTTTTGCCATACTGGGAGCACGGGTTAAGCTGACGGACGCCCCTTGATGCAGGGTATTCCACCATTTTACCGAAAAATAAATAATGGGTACGTTTACCACGCCCACCAAAGCCAAAATGGCACCGGCTTTATCCGCGCGACGCGCATCATCTATGCTGGCGGTGAGCGACATATAGCCGATATATAAAAACAACAATATTAATTCAGTGGTCATGCGCGCATCCCATTCCCACCAAGTGCCCCAAGCCGGCTTGCCCCAAAAGGCGCCCGTGACTAAGGCGACTAAGGTAAACATTGCGCCGGTAGGAGCTAAGGCTTGGGCCATCATGCTGGATAAGCGCGTATTCAGGATTAAACCCAAGGCCGCCCATCCCGCCATCACGACATAAATAAACATGGACATCCAAGCCGCGGGCACATGGATGAAAATAATGCGATAGGCTTCGCCTTGGGTTGCATCCGTGGGCGCCACGAAAAAACTCAAATACAGACCCACGAGGCCCAGGAGCGCGGCCAGGATGTAAAAAATAGGAACCAGCTTGCCCGCCAGCGGATAAAACGTGGCGGGGGAGGAGAATTTAAAAATATTAATGGCCATCAGCTTATTCCATTGCAATGCGTAAGGCGTGCGCCGTGATCCAAGGGGTGAGCAGGCTAAAAAAAATCAGCATGGCCGCGAGCAAAGATAAATGCCCTTCGGGGCTCACGCCCGCAATATAGGCTTCCACCGCCCCAGCGCCGAAAATCAGTGCCGGAATATACAAGGGCAAGACCAATAAAGACAGTAAAACGCCGCCACCGCGTACTCCTAGCGTCAATGCGGCACCGACAGCGCCGATTAAACTCAAGATGGGCGTCCCTAATAAAAGTGCGATAAATAAAATCAGCAAGGCCTGTGGCGGCAAATCGAATTGCAATCCCAGCAGCGGTGCAAGCAAGGCCAGCGGTAGACCCGAAACCAGCCAATGGGCGACGATTTTACCGAAAACGATTACCGCCAGGCTTTGCGGCGCGAGCAACATTTGCTCCAAGGTGCCGTCTTGATAATCGGCGGAAAATAATCGCGGTAGCGACAACATAGACGCGAGCAGCGCCGCGACCCAGATTATGCCAGGCGCGATTAAGCGTAAGGTTTTCATTTCCGGTCCCACGCCTAAGGGAAACAAGCTGACCACGATTAAGAAAAAAAACAAGGTGGTGAAGACGTCGGCGCGTCGCCGAAAAGCCAGCAGCAAGTCGCGCCTCACCAATATAAAAAACAACTTCATGGCATTAAATCTATGCGTCGTGCCGCTACACCCGGTACTTGCAGGCTTTGATGGGTGGTTAAAATCACGCAGCCCTGATGCGATAAATGCGCGCCTATACGCGTTTGTATGAGTGCCACTGCGGCTTGATCTAAGGCGGTCAAAGGCTCGTCCAAAATCCACAGCGGCGCATCGGTAATAAATAAACGGGCGAGCGCGACGCGGCGTTTTTGACCTTGCGATAAATGCTTGCTGGGAAGGTGCACGAGATCGGCGAGGCCTACGGTTTCCAGCGCCGCCAGCGCGCTATCCTCGGTCGTGGTTTGATCGGCGAGGGCATTCGCGATGCGTAAATTTTCTAACGGACTTAAATCTTCTTTTAGCCCCGCGTGATGGCCTAAATAAAATAATTCATCACTAAAGGTATCGTTTGG
>CAZKHT010000139.1:0-1282 GCA_964552595.1 uncultured Burkholderiales bacterium | reverse complement strand
TAGGGCAACGGACCTCGCCATCGTTAGGACGGCTTAAACCGCACTGGAGCCTCAACAAACTGGTTTTTCAACTGCCATTAGCACCACCCACTTGCAATAGCTCGCCCGGCGCTAAAGTAAAATCCAGCGCTGAAAACAGCAGTCGTTCGCCGCGTATACACGCCAAATGGGAGACTTCCAGCATATATTTAGACTCGGGGACTCTGGGATTAGGCTAGAAAAAAAGGGCCCCAGCATAGGGGATGCGGCTAGCGCTGTCCAGGGAAGCGCCGAGAGGGGCCCGTTTCATAGATTAGCTAGGCCGCAAAATGCGCGGGACAACCCAGCCGGCATCGGCCAAATGAGGCATCGCACACGAAAAGGCTACTTGAGCCCAGGCGGGGTAAAGGTTATAATGCGCGACTTTTTTGAAGAACGAAGGATTTCATCATGGCACGTGTATGCGTCGTCACGGGCAAAAAACCGATGGTTGGGAACAATGTCTCCCACGCCCACAACAAGACCAAGCGCCGCTTCCTGCCGAATTTGCAGTACCGCCGGTTTTGGGTGGAAAGCGAGAATCGCTGGGTACGCATGCGTATTTCCAATGCGGCGCTACGCACCATAGACAAAAACGGGATAGACGTCGTCTTGGCCGATTTGCGTGCCAAGGGCGAGCAGATTTAAGGACCTATCATGGCTAAAGGCGGACGCGAAAAAATTAAATTGGAATCCTCTGCGGGAACGGGGCATTTCTACACCACTACCAAAAATAAACGGACCAAACCGGAAAAGATGGAGATCAGCAAGTATGATCCGGTGGCCCGTAAGCATGTGGCGTATAAAGAGACTAAGCTTAAATAAGTGCAACGACCGCCCAAGAAAAAATCCCCGCCTGAGCGGGGATTTTTCTTTAGTGGCGCACCTCTCTGTTGTAAATACTATAACGATTGCGGCCGCTATGTTTGGAATCGTAGCAGGCGGCATCAGCGGCATTAAAAATAGTAGAGAGGTTAGCGCTGTCTTGATCGATCGCCACCATGCCGATACTCAGTCCGACATGGTGGCGTTGTCCCTGCCATTCAAACTCGAAAGCATTAATCATACTCAGCAAGGTCCGCGCGATATTTTCGGCTTGCAGCAAGGTACACCGCTCCAATAACAAGCCAAACTCATCGCCCCCCAAACGTGCCAGAGTGTCGCGCTGGCGCGTGGTTTTTTTGAACAGCTCCGCGATTTGCCGTAACAATTCATCGCCGGCGGCATGGCCGCTGGTATCGTTGACTTGCTTGAAGTAGTCCAG
>CAZKHT010000138.1:0-7879 GCA_964552595.1 uncultured Burkholderiales bacterium | reverse complement strand
AGGCGCTACGCCACCGGGAATAGGCATGAGCGTGGTTAGCTTGAAAGCTTCTCTAACCTCAGCCGGTGTCAGATACTCCCCTTGCGCTAAGGTGATTTCATCGTCGAGTATTTCTACCGACAACATGTACGGCGGTGAGATGTAGTCGGCAACGCGTGCACGATCTCCTTTTCGAATACGCCAATAGAATTCACCTTTGACATACTTAACCAGCGCTTCACCCCGATGAAAAATCGCATAGTCACGTCCGTCCAAGTGTATTTCGTGTTGCAAATCACTATCGGAAAGGTCACGCTTCAGGACTGTGAATAGACTCCAATGGCCACGCTCTTGCATCAGAAAACGAAAGCCGTAGTAAGGATTGAACAGCAGATATTCTTCCCAGGCGTAGGCTCCCATGCCGCTGCCTTTTTCGACATAGCCTATGACTTCCCAGAGCGCACCGAACAAAATTCCTCTCGCGCCAATTTCGAGTAAGGTGCGCCGGGTTGAGCGATTGGCTTTCTCGATGATTTTATAATTTTCGTTCGTGACATCCACGACGGAAGAACAATGGGCGCAAACGGCGCTAATAGTCAGCCCGACTGCGCGTATGGTCACTGTGCCCCCACAGGCGGGACAGTGAAAGGACTTCACCTTGCCGCGACTACGAGGCGGTGGAGGCTTAAGTTCCGGGCCGGAGGCATTTGTAGGCTCTTCCATCACCAGCCTTCTAAAGGTCTCAAGTTATAGCAGCGCAAACTATCCCAGTCCACGTAGTGCCCGAGGTAGACGCGCAAATCTTGATTCAAGATTTCGACGCATCCGAATTCGCCGTGGGCGCCGAGGAGGTCCATAGAGATAGTTCTGCGCCCGCGCGGCGCGACAAAAGGCAGCTCGCCTTCGCTACCCACGCATATCGCGTCCTTAATATCGACGACTTTCAACTTTTGTTTGTTTAGTATTAGATAGCTGCCGAGTTCGGACGTGGCGCGCGATTTGGATTTCGTGCCGTTCGGCGATTGAATTGCCGCAACATGTTGTTGAACACGCTGCTTCGCAGCATCGTCAAGCGCATTTTCGATTTCAAAGCTGACTGCGTAGAAACCTTGGGCCTCGGCCAACCAGCCCTTACGGCCGTCATCCGCAGCCATAAACCATTCGTTCCAGAATCCGGCTTGCCAGCCGATACCCATACGCCCGATCAGACTGAAGTGCGCACCCTGATAGTAGCCTTCCGTACCCAGCTGCAAGGGACTCATATCCTCCGGAAGCGCTGCCATGGTGCCGATGGCTTCGAGATCGGCATCATGACGTACCACGGTAGAGTTGCAGTAAGGGCAGACCGCATAGACCGAGATGCTAGAATGAAACACCATCTCTGCGCCGCAGGATGGACAACTATATTTCCTCATGCCTTACTTGATGCGGCTGAGCAACTCGGTTTTTTTCTGATCGAATTCTGCCTGGGTAAGAATACCTTTCTTAAGCAGCTCGCCCAACTTTTCTAGAAGTTGGATAGGATCTTCCGTAACGGCCGGCGCCGATGCGCCACCCACGCCTAGGGCTTGACCCATGATTTGCCCCATCGCCAAACCAGCGCCCATTCCTACGCCAGCGCCGGCTACGCCCCCCGGATTAGCAGCCGCGGATTGCAAACTATCAGCGGCCTGAAACTGAGTGTACTTTTGTAAATCGCCGACTATGCGCATCGAGCTCGCACGATCTAAATGCGCTTGCAATTCTTCCGGCAGCGATAAGCTTTGAACGTAAAAATTTTGAAGCTGCAAACCATACGCTTTCAACGCAGGTGCAACCGCTTCTTGCAGTTTTTGCGAAAAAGTAACTTGATTGCCCGCCATATCGATAAAAGCGATATCGCTCTTACCTAAGAAGCTGGCGAGCGCGGTCAGAATAACGGAGCGTAATTGTCCTTCCACATCGTGCACGGTATACATTTCCGCTGTGCCACACAGCTTGGTCCAGAACGGCTCAATGTCGGCGATTTTGAAGGAATAAATGCCGTGCGCACGAATGCGTAAAGGCCCAAACTCTTTATCCCGTATGGTGATGGGTTGAGTGGTTCCCCATTTCTGATCCAGCTGCTCGCGCAAGCTGAAAAAATACACATCGGACTTGAAAGGGGATTCGAAGAACTTGTCCCAGTTCTTGAGATACGTTAAAACGGGTAGCGTCTTAGTGTTCAGCGTATAAGTGCCTGCGGTAAATTTATCCGCGACCTTGCCTTCGTTCAGGAACATCGCCTGCTGGGTTTCACGCACCACGAGTTGCGCGCCATTCTGAATTTCCTTGTCTTCCATTGGATAACGAAACGCGAGCACCGAGGGCGTATCTTCTGTCCATTGGATAACATCGATAAATTGCTTGGAAATAAAACTCAGTAGACTCATTGCTCCCCCCATCATATGTTGAGAATGGCTTCCATTATTTTCGCAAGCCGGCTTATAGAGTTTAGCCGACCAGTATATATCCTACTATATTTTTAGTCTGGCATCGGGGCGGCCTCCCGTGGATGGCTTCTTCCCATTAACTGCGTTGCGTCGAAGCATTCCTAATGTGCCCAGAGGACTCGCTAGTAGAAAACGGCAAGGCGTCGCCAGATTGTTCGGTGCTTTCGTTGCGGCGACATCAAGTGCGCGTTTGTGAAGTTGAATGAATGGTTGGACGTCCGTATGAAAGTGAACGCAAGACTCGAGGGCAATGTATATAAAGTATACGAGTGCCCGCGAAAGCCATTGCACAGTGGACCGAGGCCGAATGGGAGTCCTTAAGGTCGCAACTGCGTCCTTAGATGCGAATGCTGCCACCCGCTACCGCGCACAAGGAAGGAGAGCCCATCGGATCAATAATGGATACTGGATTTCTCGCCCCATAGGCACATATCTTCTTGGTATACTTTAGCAAGTCGAAGCTTAATACCTTACATTGAGCGTGAGAAACTCAAGCAGCGCATCAACGCGCAGGATGCTTAACCATGGCACGAATTCAAATCGATTTGTCGGATGCCATCGCGCAGGCGGAGCAAGATGCCAGGCTGTTGACGCCGGCGGCGCTGTTAGGAATGTTGAACGATAAACACGAGATTGCATTGATCGAGAAGCTGAAAGACTTGCCGCCGGGACAGTCGGCGAAGGCGGAAGATTTTTGTGGATTTCTTACGCGAGCGGGATGAGGCGCGCAAGTTTACGCATGCAGCGGCACGGCTGTCTGAATCGGCGCTCGTCAAGGTGTGGGATAACGAGAGCGATGCCGAGTATGACCGGCTTTGAGTTCGGCGATATCGTGCTGCTTTTATTCTCATTCACGGATCAATCATCAGCGGCGAAGAGGCAGCCGGTTTCGTCCAGACCGCGTTCGCGGCGGAGATCGGCGGTTCGCAGCGAATGATGGCCTACTATGAAGGATCGACCGCGCACCCGCCGGCTGATTTGCTGCCGGCGATAGCCGAGGCGCTCGATGTATCGGTGGATGCGCTGCTCGGGGTGGAAACCGCCAAACGCCGCACCAAGCCGACCGATACCCAGATGCAGCACCGGGTGCAGCAGATCAAAGAAGCTGGAGGCAAGCGAGCGGCGCCAGTTGTTGCAGTCGATGGACGCCTTCATCGAGCACGATCAGTTGAAGAAAAAGTCGCAGCAGCGGCAGGCGGCGTAAGCCGATGCCCACCGTTTTGCGGCGAGGGCTGTATCGGCTGTATTTCTTCAGCCATGAGCCGAACGAGCCGCCGCATATGCATGTGGATCGGGAGGCGCTCCGCGAAGTTCGGGTTGCAGCCGGTGGCGCTGGCACGGAATGCGGGCTTCAACCCGAAGGATCTCGCGGAGATTCAGCGCATCGTGCGCGAGGAACAATCGACTTTAATGGAGGCGTGGCATGGGTATTTTGGCACCGAGCGCGGATGAGCGCGTGAAGGATGTACGGGTCACGGAGGAAACCCTCTCCGTGGATTTAATGGACGGCCGCACGATCACGGTACCGTTGGCGTGGTATCCGCGCCTCTCCACTGCGACCGCAGAACAACGCGCGCACTGGCAAGTCTGCGGTGGCGGCTATGGCATTCATTGGCCGGACGTTAATGAGGACCTCAGCACCGAGGGCCTCCTGAGAGGCGCGCCAGCGCCGCAGCCACGGGCGGCGTAACGCAACTGCCTTAAATGAACAACGCCCGTGACAGCGGGCGCTGGGCGGGAATTTCTCTTCTTTAAATAACTCAAGACTTCCATATGGCGAGCAAAATTCATTTAAAGATTTGTGAGATGAGTGCGATTGCCATTGGCGTCGTAGGTATAGCTTTGGTTGGTGCTGGGGGTGATCCAGCGGGTGAGCCGATCTAGATTATCATAGGCTAAGAGTTGATTGGCGGCGGGCACGGTGTCGGTGTAGCCGCTGATGCGGGAGGCGGCCCCGCGTTTTTGCTTCATCTCGGACTCCTTTATAGAACATTAAAGTGTCCGGAAGAATGGGGCAACTCCAATGCAGTGCGGGTCTATTCGAACAATTCAGCGTGTGTGCCTGCACGCGTGAAGATGATGGAACCATCTGCGCGCAGATCGTATATCAGCAGGAAATCTCCTCCTATATGACATTCCCGGAAACCTTTCCAGTCTCCGGTCAAATCATGATCGAGATATTCAGGCGGAAGCGGACCGTCATTGGCGATGAGCAACAGCATCGCCTCTTTCAGCCGCTTCATGTCGTAGCGGCCTGAATGACTCAGGCGTTCCCAATCCTTGCGGAACTGTTTGGTGCTATCGCTGCTTCTTGGCGGGTTTGCGCGCTTTTTCTGGGGCGGCTTTTTCGAGGTCATTGAAGAGCGCTTGTGCGGAATCAAACTTTGCCTTGCCCAATGCGCGAGCTTCCTTCATCGCGGCAATAGTGGTGACATTCGGAGTCCTGATTTCAAACGGCAGGCCCTGTTGCGCCACAACTTGGCGCAGGAATAGGCGAATTGCATCGCTAAGGTTCAAGCCACACTCGGCCAGCACCTCGGCAGCCCGATTTTTCAGATCGGGCTCGATCCGGGAACGGACATCGGTCGTTTTGAGAGCAGTAGTGAGCACGGTGATTCTCCCGCCAACAGCATTCAGGGTATGTGGCGTTAATGTAGCTACATTGCGCCAGCTTGTCAAGATCCGCAATCCGGCACGTATTAAAGGGTTTGCACAAAGTGAGCTCGCGCGCAATAAAACGGATCGCGCCGACGCGGCGCTGCTGGCGAGATTTTGTGCCGCAATAAACGCCGCATCACTAAAGCCTCCCTTACGGCAAAGCTCCTTGACCGGCATGCCCGCCTCGGCTTGTTTTAAAAAGCCAATGATCTGTTCTTCGCTATATCGATTCTTCTTCATGTCCGTCATTCTCCTATATTTGACGGACTACTAACTTTACTTTGGTACGCTAGATGGGGGGGGCAGGTCACTGGGGGCGATCCAGCGGGTGAGGCGGTCTAGATTGTCATAGTCGAAGAGTTGATTGGCGGCAGGAGCGGTGTCGGTGTAGCCGCTGATGCGGGAGGCGGCATCGAAGGCGAGTGCGCGTACATTGGCACCTAAGGGGTAGCTTACGATGCGACCATCTTGGTCGAAGCTGCGGCTATAGCTTAGGCCATTGCTCCAGGTCCAGGATTGGGCTGGGCCAAAGGCTTGGTAGGTGATGTTGGAATAATTCAATTCCGGGCTTTGCGAGAGATGGCGACTTTGTTTGTGTCAAAGGTAAGGTCTGGGCCTAAGTAGGTTTGTAAAGCGTAAGGCCTGACCCCAGAATTTTTTGACCGGCGTCTGATTGATGAATTGGCTACCGGCCGTTATCTCACCGAGGGGCGAAACTTAGTCTTCTTGGGGCCGCCTGGCGTGGGCAAAACCCATTTGGCGATTGCGCTCGGCGTGACCGTGGCGGAAATGGGTCATCGCGTCTATTTCACCACGGCCATGGATCTGGCCAGGAAGCTCACCCGTGCAGTGGATACTAATCGGCTGCATCGCGAGCTCAACGCGCTGATGCAGCCCAAACTTCTCGTCATCGACGAGATCGGTTACTTGCCGTTTGACCAGGTGCAGGCAAGCCTGCTGTTCCAAGTGATCTGCCGCCGTTACCAGAAGAATCAGAGTATGGCGCTGACCAGCAATAAGGCTTTTGGCGATTGGGGGCAAGTCTTTGGCGACGATCCTATCATGGCCTCCGCGGCATTGGATCGTCTGCTCCACCGTTCAACGGTACTCAACATTCGAGGCGAGTCTTATCGGCTTAAAGAAAAACGTCAGGCGGGGTCCATGTCGGTGAGCGTTTCTGCTCACCCAGCAGGATGAAAAATGCTCATCGCCATTGACCCTTCACACTCAGGGGGTCAATTCCTGATGAGCGCTAGGGGGTCAATTCCTGGTGAGCGTTGACAGGAGTGCGGCATCGAAGGCGAGTGCGCGTACATTGGCACCTAAGGGGTAGCTTACGATGCGACCATCTTGGTCGAAGCTGCGGCTATAGCTTAGGCCATTGCTCCAGGTCCAGGATTGGGCTGGGCCAAAGGCTTGGTAGGTGATGTTGGAATAATTCAATTCCGGGCTTTGCAAGGAATGGCGACTTCGTTTGTGTTATATGTAAGGCCTGACCCTAGGATTTCGGCGGGAAACACGCACAGAGGTCATCAATTTCGCTCTGACCTCATATCTTTCGAAATATCTCAAACACAAAGAATGGCGCATGCTCTGATACCCGTGAATCAGAGTACAAACGAAATGCGGCTGCTCGGTCTAGGCTGCTAAATAAACCAAATTCGTTGATATGGGCACCCCACGTAGCTTCGGCTTGCTTCTTTGTTTCTTGATCATATCCACAGTTCGATAGCCCCCCGGTTAAATAACGATCTGCCACGTCGAACCCCATCGAAATCCAATCACTACCAAGATTAGTTGGCGTTACATTTTCAGCAGCGAAATCACGCCACCAATCGTCAGCCTCTAAGTTTTTATGGTGAAGCTGAATCGCAATGGTCCTCGCGCAGCGAAGCTTTTCCTCATCGGGCAGGATCTCCTGCATTGACGCGAAATCGCGCCATAGCCGTAGTGCTTGCTGATGGAAATCGGAAGGCTGCAAATGAATTTTTTCTGCATCAACGTCTACTGCATCGAAGTCAAATATGCTTGGCGATACGACAGTGTCTACTGATATTGGAACATCGATATCGGTTCTTAACAAATATCGTTCCCGTCGCTGCCGGTCCCATGCAGACCGCACCTTGTCAGAAAACACTAGCCTACAGTCGAAACCTAGAAGAATATTATTCATGGCGATAAAACCGGGAAACCATTGTTGAGGTCTACCCAACCAGGTGCCGGCGGCGGGCTGGCGACGTCGGGCTTAGCTTTGTTCCAAAAACATTTACAGTTCGAACTCTGATTTACTACAAAGAGATTCAAGTGTGGCCGTCCCACTGGGTAATGGTCATGGTCAGTATGTGGTCCAATGTATCCGATCGTTCCCGCAGGATAAGGCGTGCATGGCGGACAGCTTTTCGTATCGCATATTTCTTTAACCGCATTGGCGATTTGATAGATAGACTGAACAAAGGCATTGTTTGCTGGCGTCCCTGGAATAAAAACTTCTGTCGGCGGTCCAGGTACATCAGAACCAGTCTTGCTGCCGCCTCCAAAAGGATCAAGTCCTACTGAGTCCGAGAAACTTAACGGATTTTGATTCGCGTATCCATAAGTGTTGATGCCACCGGTCAACCCAATCGGATCACTTTGAATATACCGTCCAGTTGCAGAATCATAATCCCGATAATAGTTATTACTTAACCCCGTCTCCTTATCGAAGTATTGCCCAGGGAATCTGAGGTTGTAATTGAACGTCCCCAAGCCTGATGGGTTTTCATTCGCCGCAT
>CAZKHT010000137.1:0-7955 GCA_964552595.1 uncultured Burkholderiales bacterium | reverse complement strand
TCCACTTCGGGAATATTAAAAGCCGATTGGCGTAAGACCTCTAAGCCCATGGGCGAAAGAATTCTATCTATCTCGCGCAACTTACCCGGGTTGTTGGATGCGATGACGATTTTTTTCATGCTGCCAGGGCTGCTTTTTGCGCGTGAATTAATTCGCGTATGCCTTTATCGGCTAGGGCTAAGAGACTCGTCATCTCCGTGTGAGAGAAGGGCGCGCCCTCGGCCGTGCCTTGAATTTCGACGAAGCCGCCGCTACCGGTCATGACGATATTCATATCCGTGTCGCAGTCGGAGTCTTCCAGATAATCCAAATCCAAAACGGGCTGCCCCTGATAAATCCCGACCGAAATCGCCGCGACATGCTCGCGTAAAGGCGAGGCCGCCAGCAAGCCTTGCTTAACCAAATAATGCATGGCGTCGTGTACCGCGACGAAGCTCCCGGTGATACTGGCGGTTCGGGTGCCACCGTCGGCTTGGATGACATCGCAATCAATGTGCAGGGTGCGTTCACCCAATTTACCGAGGTCCACCACCGCGCGCAGGGAACGGCCAATTAGGCGTTGAATTTCTTGCGTGCGGCCACTTTGTTTGCCGCGCGCGGCTTCGCGGTCTATGCGCGTATTGGTGGAGCGGGGCAACATGCCGTATTCGGCGGTGAGCCAGCCTTGGTTTTTACCTTTGAGAAAGCCCGGGACTTTTTCTTCCACGCTGGCGGTGCATATCACCTTGGTATCGCCGCATTCTATGAGCACCGAGCCCTCGGCGTGCTTGGTGTAGTGGCGGGTAATCCGTATAGGGCGTAGCTGGTCTGGCTGGCGTTGACTGGGGCGCATGTTGAAGCAATCAAATAAGGGAAGGGGGTGATTTTAATCACCCCACGCCGAATTGCCTAATGCGGCTTTACTTAGAGTATTTTTTGATCGCGTTTTGAATTTCTTGGATCGCTCGTTCGATATCGTCTTCCGATACCGCAGGCCGAACTCCGCCTTCCCCCGTGACACTAAAGGGATCGAGGCGGGTGGTGACATCTTCCAAGGGCATTTGCGCGGTGGAGACGGTCTCGTGATGCAAGCCTTGTTTATGCGGCTCGCCCCAAGTCATGCCAACGGCGGAAAGATTGTCGCCATCTTCACCACCGCGAAATTCGGCGTGATCCAGCAACTCGGGCACGGCGCGGGTGATCGTGTAGGTATCGATAATCGAGGCGATTTCCGCTTCCGCCAAAACGCTCCAGACGCCATCAGTACACAGCAATAAGGTATCGCCGTCGCGTATAGGCATACGTTTCGCCAAATCCACTTCGGGCGGCAGAAATCCGCCCAGGCAGTTATAAATCTTATTGCGTTCCGGATGGGTAAACATCTCGGCTTCCGAGATTTTGCCGTCGTCGAATAATTGTTGCACCTTAGAGTGGTCCTTGGTGCGGGTAATCAAGCGCATGCCACGGAACATATATAAGCGCGAATCGCCCACATGCGCCCAATAGGCGTTGCCTTGCTGAATCACCGCGGCGACACAAGTCGTCCGAGGTGACTCCATGAGCTTATGTTTTTCGGTGTAATCCAATATGGCTTCGTGGCCCGCAATCATGGATGCGGATAGAAAGCGATGCGGGTCTTTGATATGCGGCTGCGCATGTTTTTGAAACATCTCGGTGATCATTTGCACCGTGATCTGGGCCGCGACCTCGCCGTGGAAATGTCCGCCCATACCGTCGGCGACGACCATTAGCACCGCGTCTTTGCTATAGGAATAGGCAAGCCTATCTTGATTGTATTTGCGGCCGCCTTGGCGGCTCTGCTGAAAAATGGCGAACTTCATACTGCGGTTTTAGAAAATCTCTTTGCTTAGGGTTTGGCGTATGGTGTCGAGCAGCTTGGTCTTCTTGGGTGGCGGCTCGGGCACCACTTCCAAAATACTTTTTTGCAATTGAAACACGCTTTGCGGGCGATCCATGTAATTGAGCTGTAAACACCAATCGATGATTTCCAGCAGATGATCTGAATATTGGCCCGCCCAAAGTTTTTTCGCCGAAGCGAGCTTATCGTTGGTCAGACGTTGGTCTGCGGCTTGCGGCGCAAACCCGGCCAGGCAGGAAAACATACTTGCGCCCACGCTATAGATATCGGTCCAGGGGCCGAGGATGTCGCGATTTTTATATTGCTCGGGGGAAGCGAAACCCGGCGTATACATAGGGGAAAGCTTAGACTTTTCGCTGGTCAGGGTTTGCCGCGCCGCGCCGAAATCCAGCAGCACAGGCGAGCCATCCAAGCGGATATACACATTCGCCGGCTTAATGTCTAAATGCAGAATTTTATGGGTGTGCACTTCGCGCAAGCCATTTAAAAGCTCGGCGAACACCCGCCGTATAAAGCTTTCGCGGACCACGCGTTTGCGCGAGGTGATTTCCTCTTGCATGGTCTTGCCGCGCTCGTAGCGCATGACCATATAGACGGTTTCATTGGCGCGGAAGAAATTCGTGACGCGAACGACGTTGGGATGGTTGATTTTGGCCAGCGCCCGGCCTTCCTCGAAAAAGCATTTCATGCCATAGCGAAAGGTCGCCAAATTTTCCGCCGTGGTGGCTTGGACGAGGGAGCCCTCCTCGCGCAACACCAATTGGCTGGGCAGATATTCCTTAATCGCGACCGGCACGCCGTTTTCATCATGCGCCAGATATACGATGCTAAAGCCGCCGCCCGAGAGCTGCTTCGCAATTTTATAATTCTGGAGTTGATAGCCCTTAGGTAAGGCGTGATTGGCTTGAGTCGGCATAGCTTAAAAGAATAATTATGCTTTCATTTTCGGCATTTATTACGATAAAGTAAAGTCTTACAACAAGGAGCGGCGCTAATGATCCTCAGTATGACCGGCTATGCCGCCTTAAGCCAGGAATTGCCACTCGGCACTCTCAATCTTGAACTTAAGTCTGTTAATCATAGATATTTAGAAATTCAGTTCCGCATAGGGGATGAGCTACGTGGCTTAGAGCCGACTTTGCGGGAATTAATTGGTAATCGACTTTCCCGTGGCAAAGTTGACTGCCGTTTGGGCTTTTCCGCGGCGATTAACGCCGAGAGTCTATCGCGCTTAAATGCCGATTTAATGACGCAATTGCTCGCCCTGGATAAATCCGTGCGTAAACAAGCCCCGGATGCGAGCCCCCTAAGTGTCGCGGAAATTTTGCGCTGGCCGGGGGTGATCGCGGCCGAGGATGTCTCCAAGGACGCCTTGCGTGAGGCCGTCATCGCTTTGTTGACCCAGGCTTTAGACGAATTAGCCGCGACGCGCGCGCGGGAAGGCGCGAAACTCAAAGATATTATTCTGGACCGCGCGACGCAAATGGAAACCCTGGTGACCCGCATACGCCCCAAGACGCCGTTAATCGTCGCGACTTATCAAGAGAAATTACGCTCGCGTTTAAAAGAAGCGGAACTGGCGCACGACGATGAGCGGGCACGCCAAGAAATTATTTTATTCGCGCAGAAAATCGATGTCGATGAAGAGTTGGGGCGTTTAAGCACTCATTTAAGTGAAGTCAAACGCGTGCTTACAAAAGGCGGTGGCGCCGGAAAACGTCTGGATTTTCTCATGCAAGAACTGAATCGCGAAGCGAATACCCTAGGCTCGAAATCCGTGGACGCCGAAATGTCGCAAGCGTCCATGGAAATGAAAGTTTTGATCGACCAGATGCGCGAGCAGATTCAAAACATAGAGTAAGCGCACCCGCAGGCAAGTCCATTGGCTTGAAACCCTAAGCTAAAATCCGGAAGATAGGCGTCTTCCAAAAAAATCCCGGTCAGCTCATGTCTCTAGGCAATATTTTCATCGTCTCCGCTCCCTCGGGCGCGGGTAAAACCAGCTTGGTGCGCGCTTTGCTCGATGCCGATGCTCAGGTGAAGCTGTCGATTTCCTACACCACGCGCGCGCCGCGGCCCGGCGAGGTGGAGGGCGAGCATTACCATTTTTGCGACGAGGCGACCTTTCTGGAAATGTTGGCGCGCGGTGATTTTTTGGAAAGCGCGGAGGTCTATGGCAATCGTTATGGCACGTCGCAACGCTGGATAGAAAGCGAGTTGGCTAAGGGCCGGGATGTGTTACTGGAAATCGATTGGCAGGGCGCCCAACAAGTGCGCAAACTCATGCCGCAAGCCATAGCGATTTTTATTTTGCCGCCGTCGGTGGCGGCATTAGAGCAGCGACTCAAGGGCCGCGCCCAGGATGCTTCGGAGGTCATCGCGCGCCGCATCGCTTCGGCGCGGGCCGATATCAGTCATTTTAGCGAGTTCGACTATGTTATTATTAACGACGATTTCGTGACTGCGGCCCATGAATTACAGGCTGTGGTTCGCGCCAGTCGCCTTACCTTGGCGAAACAAACGGCGCGTCACGAAGCTTTATTCCGAAATTTGCTCGCCTAAAATATTTTTACTAGAGGTTTCCATGGCTCGTATTACCGTTGATGATTGCATGCACCATATCCCTAATCGTTTCGAATTAGCCTTGGCCGCGACCACGCGTGCCCGGCAAATCGCCAATGGCGCCGCGCCTTTGGTTGAAATCAATCGTGATAAGCCGACTGTGATTGCTTTGCGCGAAATCGCTCAAGGTAAAGTCGGTTTAGAAATTCTTAACAAAGGTCAAGCCTAATACGCGCGGCGGGATCGGTTTAATCTTGGGACACCATGCACTTAGCCGAACTCGCCGAACACGTTTCCTACCTTAAACCAGACGATGTCGCGCTGGTTGAAAAAGCCTACCAATTCAGTAAATCTGCCCACGAAGGGCAATTCCGCAAAAGCGGTGATCCGTATATCTCCCACCCGGTCGCGGTAGCCAAGCTACTGGCGAAATGGCATCTGGACGCGCAAGCCCTGATGGCGGCGCTCTTGCATGATGTCGTCGAAGACACGCCCGCGACGAAACAGGAAGTGGGCGAACTATTCGGCAAACCGGTTGCGGAATTAGTCGATGGCGTTTCCAAACTCGATCGCATCGAATTCCAAACCGAGGCCCATGCCCAAGCCGAGAATTTCCGCAAAATGCTGCTCGCCATGGCGCGCGATGTGCGGGTGATTTTGATTAAGCTGGCGGACCGTTTGCACAATATGCGGACCTTGGATTCCATGATTTCCGAGAAACGCAAACGCATTGCGAAAGAAACCCTGGAGATTTACGCGCCTATCGCCAATCGCCTAGGCTTGAATAGTTTGTATCAAGAGTTAGACGATCTGAGCTTTCGCTATCTTTATCCGACGCGTTACCGGGTGTTGGCGAAAGCGGTGAAGACCGCGCGCGGTAATCGCCGCGCCTTGGTGGACAAAGTATTGGAGGCGATCCAAAACAAGCTGAAGGAGACCGGTGTCGAAGCCACGGTGACCGGGCGGGAAAAACATCTCTACAGCATTTATAAAAAAATGCAGGGCAAGTCGCTTACTTTCTCCGAGGTCTACGATATTTATGGATTTCGGGTGATCGTGAAAGACGTGGGCGGGTGCTATCTTGCCCTGGGCGCGCTACACGGTTTATATAAACCTATCCCCGGGAAGTTTAAGGATTACATCGCGATTCCCAAAGGCAATGGCTACCAATCTTTGCATACGACTTTGTTCGGACCCTACGGCACGCCCCTGGAAGTACAGATCCGCACCCAGGACATGCATAAAATCGCCGAGGCCGGCGTGGCCTCCCATTGGTTGTATAAAACCGGCGACGAATCGGCCAAGGATGCGCAGCAAAAAACCCATCAATGGTTGCAAAGCCTATTGGAAATCCAAAGCGAAAGCGGCGACGCAGTCGAGTTTCTGGAACATATCAAGGTCGATCTTTTCCCCGACGAAGTGTATGTCTTCACGCCCAAAGGTCAGATCATGGCTTTGCCGCGCGGCGCGACCGCGGTGGATTTGGCCTACGCCGTGCACACCGATATCGGCAACCGCTGCATCGCGGTGAAAATTAATGACGCCTTATCGCCTTTGCGCACCGAGCTGGTCAATGGCGATCGGGTGGAAATCGTGACTGCGCCGCATGCTCACCCCAATCCGGCTTGGCTAAATTATGTCGTCACCGGCAAAGCCCGCGCCCATATACGGCATTATTTAAAAACCATGCATTCACAAGAGGCGGCGGCCTTGGGCGAGCGTTTATTGAATCAAGCTTTGCGCGCGCTCAAAGTCGATCCCGAAAGTATAGAGAGCACGCGCTGGGAAGAAGTCGTGCGCGAGGCAAATGCGAAATCCAAGGAAGAAATGCTGGCCGATATCGGCCTGGGTAAGCGCCTCAATTTGGTGGTGGCGCGTAGCTTACTCAAGTCCGGCGATTTACCGCAGGGCGAGAAAAAGCCTCTGGGTTCGATTACCATACGCGGCACCGAAGGCTTGGCGGTGCAATTCGCGCAATGCTGCCGACCTATCCCCGGCGACCCGATACTGGGCGTGATCAATAAAGGCAAGGGCCTGATCATACACACCCACGATTGTCCGGCGATTGCGCAATTTCGCGCCGATCCCGACAAATGGGTGGATGTGGAATGGGATCCCGAGACCAAAAAAGTTTTCGACGTTAATATTAAATTGGTGGTCGCCAATCAACGCGGTGTATTGGCCAAAGTCGCGGCCAGCATCGCCAAGGAAAACGCCAATATTGAAAACGTGCACATGGAAGAAGAGGACGGCAGCGCCTATGCCACCATGGTTTTCACCCTGCAAATCGAAGACCGAGATCATCTGGCGAAGGTGATGCGCAGCTTGCGGCAACTGCCGGAAGTGGTGCGCATCGCGCGGGTGAAAGGAAATTAAAGCCAGTCAACGCAACTAGGATAAGCATGAGTAAAAGTATTATACAAACCGAGCACGCGCCCAAGGGCATAGGTACTTATTCGCAAGCTGTGAAAGTGGATAACATCGTCTACTGCTCGGGACAAATTGGCTTGGAGCCGCAGTCCATGCAATTAGTGGAAGGCATAGAAGCGCAAATTCATCGCGTGTTTCAAAATCTACGCGCCGTCGCCGAAGCGGCCGGCGGCTCCTTGGCCGACGTGGTGAAAGTGAATATTTTCTTAGTGGATTTAAGCCATTTTGCGCAAGTGAATACCATCATGGCGGAATATTTTTCCACGCCTTATCCCGCGCGCGCCGCGGTCGGTGTCGCCAGTTTGCCGCGCGGCGCGCTGGTCGAGGCCGACGCGGTTTTGGCGCTGAGTTAAGCTTTAGGGCGGCCGCGGCTCAGCGTCGCTCCTCCTATGCCAGTATCGCGCAAACCCAGTCTAAAAAAAGTCACTACCCCTAAAAAGAAACCGCGTGCAGCGGACACCCCAGCCGTCGACGGGCGCGCATTAATTTCCGGTTTAGCGCCGGCGCTGCAAACTAAATTAAGCAAGCTGGGCATACACGATGATGCGGACTTCATTCTGCATCTGCCTCTGCGCTATGTCGATGAGACGCATATTTTTCCGATTGCGCATGCGCCTTATGGACAAAATGTACAAATCGAAGGCGTGGTCGTGCAAACCGAAGTGCGCTTTCGGCCACGCCGGCAGTTGGTCAGCTTAGTCGAAGACGGCAGTGGCGCCTGCCACATCCGACTCTTACATTTCTATCCTAGCCAACAAAAAATGGTGGCGAGTGGCACCCGGGTGCGCTTGCTCGGTGAAATGCGCATGGGTTTTCTGGGCCCGGAAATGGTCCATCCGCAAATTCAAAAAGTCGCGGACGATGCGCCGCTGAAAGAAGCCTTAACCCCGGTCTACCCCACCACTTCCGGCGTCAGTCAAAGCCAGTTGCGCAAACTGATCGCGCGCGCGCTCGCGATCGCGGATTTGCAAGAAACCTTGCCGCCGTTTTTAACCAAGAACCGCCCGGCGTTCACGGATGCCCTGCGCTTCTTACATGAACCGCCCCCCGACCACCCCTTGGAAGAATTCCACGGCCGGCCCCATTGGGGCTGGCAGCTTTTGAT
>CAZKHT010000136.1:0-7988 GCA_964552595.1 uncultured Burkholderiales bacterium | reverse complement strand
GGCGCGCCGGGAAGGTGGATTTTATTGATAACGAGGATGGGATGCAGGCCTTGGGCGAAGGCTTTGCGTGTTACAAAACGGGTTTGCGGCATGGGGCCGTCCATGGCGTCGACCAGTAGCAAGACCGAGTCGACCATCGACAGCACGCGCTCCACCTCGCCGCCGAAATCGGCATGGCCGGGCGTGTCTATGATATTGATGCGATATTCGGTGCCGCCCTGGCTCCAGCGTAAAGCGGTGTTTTTCGCCAGTATGGTAATCCCCCGCTCCTTTTCCAAATCATTGGAATCCATAACCCGGGTGCCCATTTGCTGGTGCGCGGCGAAGGTACCGGATTGTTGCAAGAGCTTGTCTACCAAGGTGGTTTTACCGTGGTCGACATGGGCGATGATGGCGATATTGCGTAGATTTTGTATCACAGGGAACACCAGGAGGTTGCGGCCAAAAAAGCCGGCAATTATAACGGATTCGGCGCCCAATAAATAGGCACTCGTGAAAGCGGGATGACCCGGGGGATTCGCGGCGTGAATGACGCTAGATTACGCTCGCGTCCAACGCGACCTCTATGGACTCCAGCGGCTTGCCGATGGCAAAGCCTTGTACGTAATCAAACCCCAATTCACGCAGCAAGGGCAGGATGCGAATGTCTTCTACTGATTTCGCCGCCACGCTGAGTTTCATCTCATGCAAAGTCGCGAGCAAGATCTTTAGCCTGCCCTGCTTTTCTTTATCATCGGCGATTTCCCGCAGTAAATTCGGATGGCACTTCACCATGCTAAAACCCAGTTGCTCTATGTAGGGGAAAGATGGCGCGCCTAAGCCGAAATCATCCAATATAAACGCGCAGCCCAATGCTTTTATCTGTATGCCGATTTCGCGGGTGAGATTCATGTTTTGCAATACCGTTAATTCCGGAATCTCAAATCGCAGTTTGGCCTGATGCACCGCGTATTCCTTGACCAGCATTTCAATTTGCGGGACCAAATTGGCATCGTGCAAAGTCTTAGGTGATAGATTGACTGAGACCCAAACCCCTAAATCGTGGCGCGCACCTACGGGCGAAATCCGGCGCAATGCTTTGCGTATCACCATTAAATCAATCGCCGCGCTTAAGTTGGAGCGGTCCGCCGATTCTAAAAATTGCCCCGGCGTGATCAGCTGGCCGCCGGTATCTTCCATACGCAGCAATGCCTCATAGCCTTCCGTATGCTCATTACTCAATTTCACCAGAGGTTGGTATAAGAGCAGGAATTGATCGTTTTCCAAGGCGCGGCGTATACGGGTTTCCCAATGCAAATGCTCTTGGATGTATTGAATCTCGGCTTCCGATGCCGCGTATAAACGCCAACATCCGCGCCCGGCTTTTTTGGCTTCATACATTGCGGCGTCGGCGAAAATAATTAATTCGCTGGCATCCACCGTATGATCAGGCATGAAGGCCAGACCTATGCTGGCTGAGGGCTGGAAGGCGACGCCATTAAATTCGAATTTCGCCTTGGCCAAGGTGTCGAGTAATTTATTGCCCACGCTATGCGCTTCCACGCCTATGGTTTCCGGCAAGAAAGCCGCGAATTCATCCCCACCCCAGCGCGCGACTAAGTCCGTGGAACGCAAAGTTTTGGTCAGTAACGTCGCCACGGAACTCAGATACTGGTCGCCCGCGCTATGTCCGTGGGTGTCGTTAACGTGTTTAAACCTATCTAAATCGATAAACAGCAAAGTGCCCTTACGATTGTAACGCGTCGCGTACTCTATCCATTGTTCCAATTCTTTTTGGAAACGGCGCCGATTCATGAGGCCAGTTAAGACATCGTGATCGGCCATATGCACCATGAGCTCATTGGCCTTGCGGGCTTCTTCCAGGGCTAAACGCAGCGACTCGGTTTTCTGTTCGACCTGCTCCTCCAAGGAAACGAGAATGCCATGGATGCGGTCTTGCCTTTTACCCGCCAGACGGGCGAATAAGCCTAGAAAAAAAGGAGCCGAGTCTATGATGTAGAGCAGGCTATTGTGGTGGGCGTAAGCCGCGAGCGTTAACCAATTCTCGGTGGGGGGTAATTCTCTGATGAGCCACAGAAAGAATATCGCGCCTAGGGGAAAACATAAGCCAAAGAGCGCGCCATATACGGTGTATTTATTGGCTTCGCTTAAGTTGCGCCACATGATCGGCTCGCGTTTGAATGATTTCTTTTGCTGTAAACATAGTCTTTGGTTCAGCTGGGGTCTGCCTCAAGCTTTGCGGCCGCCGCAGCAATATCTTTACCAAAATAGCTATAAAAACAAAAGCCCGCGTTTATAACGCGGGCTTTAGAAGGGGCAGCCGGCGCCTTACAACCTCGGCGCCGTGTCCTTGAAGGTGGGACTCTCATTCAAGCGATCACTGAGCTTGGCGAGATTGGGGTGCGCATCGCGCCATTGAATTTCGGGGAAGCGGAAATCCAGAAACCCCAAGGTACAGGCCAGGGCAACATAAAAAAGTTTATTCAAACCACCGGTACACCATTTTTTTTCGCTTAGGTCTTCCGCCATGGCGGCTAAGCCGCGCATTACTTTTTGTTCTTGGCGTGCTATCCATTCTTGGCTTTGCTGTTCCGGCGCGCGCTTGGTACGTTCCAAATAAATCAGCGCCGCGGCATCGGTGACGCCGTCCGCCAGCGCTTCCCAGCGTTTGACGGCGATGCGCTGACGATTGCCTTCCGGAATTAAACGCGACACGGGCGTCACGGTGTCCAAATATTCCACGATGACGCGCGAATCAAACAAAGTAGAACCATCATCCAAAATCAATACCGGGACTTTTCCCAGCGGATTCGAATCCGGCACCTTGGAATCGGGATTCCAAGGGATGTCGACGGAAAATTCCAAATCTATGCGTTTTTCGAGCACAACAATGCGCACCTTACGCACATAGGGGCTGGTTAAAGATCCAATCAATTTCATAACGCTTTCCAGTTCTTATTGAATGTCGCGCGATAACTAAGCCTACAACTAGGCGTCCCCTTACACCTAGCGCCGGACTTAAGCTTGCGCGATGGCGATCACTTTACCCGGGCGTATGTAATCCGCCATTTGGTTGAAGTTGAGATAACGATAAATATTGTCCGACAAAGGCGCGATTTTATTTTTTACGATGCTTAAATATTCTTCCGGCGTCGGCATGCGACCCAAGCTTGCACACACCGCGGCGAGCTCGGCGGAACCCAAATACACACGCGCTCCTTTACCCATGCGATTATCGAAATTGCGCGTGCTGGTGGAAAACACCGTGGCACCGTCAGCGACACGCGCTTGATTGCCCATGCACAAACTACAACCCGGCAATTCGATGCGCGCGCCGGCACGTCCGAACACACCATACACGCCTTCTTCGCGCAATTCATGTTCATCCATGCGCGTCGGCGGCGCCACCCATAGCCGAGTGGGTATTAAGCGTGCATCTTCCAAGACTTTCGCCGCCGCTCTGTAGTGGCCTATATTGGTCATGCAACTACCGATAAACACTTCATCTATTTTATCCCCGACCACGGACGACAGAGGCTTAATGTCGTCAGGATCGTTGGGGCAAGCCACCAGGGGTTCTTTGATTTGATTTAAATCAATCTCGAGCACATAGGCGTATTCGGCGTCCGCATCCGGCTCTAAGAGCTGGGGTTTTTCCAGCCAAGTTTTCATCGCATCAATACGGCGCTGCAAAGTGCGCGCGTCTTGATAGCCTTTGTCAATCAAATGCTCCATGAGCACGATGTTGGAGTTTAAATACTCTATCACCGGCTCTTTATTCAGCCGCACGGTGCAACCATTGGCGGAGCGCTCGGCCGAGGCATCGGCGAATTCAAACGCTTGTTCGACTTTGAGATCGGGCAGGCCCTCGATTTCCAGAATGCGGCCGTTGAAGATATTTTTTTTGCCTTGCTTACCTACCGTCAGTTCGCCTTTCTGAATCGCCGCGTACGGAATGGCGTTGACTAAATCGCGCAGGGTGATGCCGGCTTGCATCTCCCCTTTAAAACGCACCAGCACCGATTCCGGCATATCCAAAGGCATGACGCCCATGGCGGCGGCAAAGGCCACCAGGCCCGAACCGGCGGGAAAGGAAATGCCTATGGGAAAACGCGTATGCGAATCGCCGCCGGTGCCCACGGTGTCGGGCAGCAACATGCGGTTCAACCAAGAATGAATCACGCCATCGCCAGGCCTTAAGGACACGCCACCGCGCGAGGAAATAAAATCCGGCAGCTCGTGCTGCAATTTGATGTCCACCGGCTTAGGATAAGCCGCAGTATGGCAAAAACTTTGCATGACTAAATCGGCCGAGAAACCCAAGCAAGCTAATTCCTTGAGTTCATCTCGCGTCATGGCGCCAGTGGTATCTTGCGAGCCCACCGTGGTCATCTTGGGTTCGCAATAGGTGCCGGGGCGCACGCCCTCTACACCGCAAGCACGGCCCACCATTTTTTGCGCTTGCGTATAGCCTTTGGTGCTGTCTTGCGGCGGCGTGGGCAAAATAAATAATTGCGATGGCGGCAGATCCAAGGCTTCGCGCGCTTTTTGCGTCAGGCCACGACCTATGATGAGCGGTATGCGGCCACCGGCGCGCATTTCATCCGGCATGGTCGAAGGCTCTAGCGTGAAGCGGCTGATTTCATCACCCTGGGCATTGCGTATCACGCCCTCATAAGGGTAGATCGCGATCACCTCGCCCATTTCCATTTTCGAGACATCGCACTGTATGGGCAGGGCGCCGGAATCTTCGGCAGTGTTAAAAAAGATAGGCGCGATTTTGCCGCCCAGCACGATTCCGCCCGTGCGCTTATTCGGCAAATGGGGAATATCCTGTCCCATGAACCATTGCACGGAGTTGATCGCTGACTTGCGCGAGGAACCCGTCCCAACCACATCGCCCACATAGGCCAAGGGCAGACCACTTTGCTTTAACTGCTCGATTTGTTTTAAACCGTCCGGCATTTTATTCACCAGCATGGCTTTGGCATGCAAGGGAATATCCGGCCGCGACCAAGCTTCTTGCGCGGGGGACAAATCATCGGTATTGGTTTCGCCCGGGACCTTAAACACCACGCATTGAATTTTTTCCAGCAAGGGCGGACGGCTGGTAAACCATTCCGCATTCGCCCAGGATTCGAGCAGTGCTCGCGCATGCGCGTTACCGGCCTGGAATTTCTCTACTACATCGTGAAAGGTATCGAAAATTAAAGTGGTATGCGATAAAGCCAGCACTGCGTCCGGCGCCAGCACCGCATCGTCGAGCAAGGCGATCAGCGTGCTGACGTTATAGCCGCCCAGCATCGTGCCTAAGACTTGCACGGCGTGTTGCCGGCAGATTAAAGGCGTAACGATTTTGCTTTGCGCGACATCGGCGAGAAACGCGGCTTTGACATAGGCCGCTTGGTCTACCCCGGGCGGGACGCGATTCTCCAATAAATCCAAGAGAAAATCTTGTTCTTGCTGCGGCGTGCTTTGATCCGACTGCTTGATAAGCTCCACAATCAGCGCGGTTTGTTCGGCATTTAAAGGGAGAGGCGGCAGACCTAATGTGGCCCGGTCCGCGACATGGGCACGATAGGCTTCAAGCATGGCGGCAGGATAAGCAATAAGGGGAAAGGCATTATAACACCCGGCTTCCCTTCCTTAATGCCGAAGACCGTTAAAGAAATTTATGAAGTCGAAGAAAAAAATTATGCACCGCCGCCGCGCAGCAGCGCTTTCACCCGTTTTTGCAGATAGGGCACTAGCTCCGCTTCGAACCAAGGATTGCGCTGAAACCACATGCGATTACGCGGACTGGGATGGGGTAGCGGCAAAAAATCCGGCAAATAGCTTTCGTACGCTTGCACTGTTTCGCGCAAGGTCTTCAGGCGGCGCGGGCCTAGATAATAAAGCTGAGCATACCGTCCTATGAGTAGGGTCAGTTCTATATGCGGCAGCAGCGCTCGGACTTGGGGATGCCAAAGCGGTGCGCATTCCGCGCGCGGCGGGCTATCGCCGCGTGGCCCGGAGCCGGGATAACACAAGCCCGTGGGCATGATGGCGATATGCTTTTCATCGTAAAACTGTTCTTTGCTTAAGCCCAGCCACAGGCGCAGCCTATCCCCCGAAGGGTCATTCCAGGGTATGCCCGTGGCGTGCACGCGTCGCCCCGGGGCTTGCCCCACCAGCAATAGCTGAGCGCTGCGCGAAGCCCGCAGGATGGGCTGCGCGCCCAAGGGCAGGTGGGGCTCGCATAAACGGCAAGCGCGGACTTCTTGCAACAGGCGATGGAGTTTAGTCATGGGCGCAGCGGGTTGGAATTTTCCTAAGGCCTAGGGTCATCCCTAACTCCATACGGCTATCGGGTAAAATAGCGTTTTTACAGTTAGGCTGAATATGGAACTCACCGCACTTTCTCCTCTCGATGGCCGCTATGCGAAAAAAGTCGCGGCGCTACGCCCTTTGTTTTCAGAATTCGGACTCATTAAGCATAGAGTCAAAATCGAAATCGAATGGTTAAAAGCCTTGGCCGCAGCGCCGGAGATACACGAGGTGCCAGCCTTTTCCGCAGCCACGCTGGCCGAACTCGAGCAATTGGCGCTGAATTTAAATGAGGCCGACGCGCAAGAAGTTAAAGACATAGAGGCCGTCACCAATCACGACGTCAAGGCGGTGGAATATTTTCTCAAGAAGCGCCTTGCTCATAACCCGGAGGTCATGGCGGTCGGCGAATTCATCCATTTCGCCTGCACCTCCGAGGACGTCAATAATCTCGCGCACGCCTTAATGCTGCAAACCGCGCGCGCCACCGTCTTATTGCCGACGCTGGATAAACTCATCAACACCCTGGCGGATCATGCTCGGTCATGGGCCGATCTGCCCATGTTGGCGCGCACCCACGGCCAGGCGGCTAGCCCTACCACCGTGGGTAAGGAATTCGCAAATGTGGTGGCCCGTTTGCGCCAGGCGCAAGCGCGTGTAAGCGAGGTGAAGATACTGGGTAAGATCAATGGCGCGGTCGGCAATTTTAACGCCCATATCGTGAGTTATCCGGCTTTGGATTGGCCCGCCTTCAGCGCGCGATTCGTGCGCGGTTTGGGCTTGGAAGTGAATGCCTATACCACGCAAATCGAGCCGCACGATTATATGGCGGAATTATTCGATGCCCTGAGCCGTATCAACACCATACTCATCGATTTAAATCGCGACATCTGGGCTTATATCTCGGTCGGCTATTTCAAACAAAAAGTTAAGCCCGGAGAAGTCGGCTCCAGCACCATGCCGCACAAGGTGAACCCCATAGACTTCGAAAATTCCGAAGGCAATCTGGGTTTGGCCAATAGCTTGCTGCGCCACCTCGCGGATAAATTACCGGTTTCGCGTTGGCAGCGTGATCTCACGGATTCCACAGTGCTGCGCAATATGGGCGTGGCCCTGGGCTATAGCTTGCTGGCTTATGATTCGTGTCTGCGCGGCCTCAATAAACTCGAGGTCAATCCCGCGCGCTTGGACGAAGATTTGAATCAGAACTGGGAAGTATTAGCCGAGCCCATACAAACCGTGATGCGCCGCTATGGCGTGGCCAACCCGTATGAACAACTGAAAGCCTTAACCCGTGGCAAACAAGGCATTACCCAAGCCAGTTTGCACGCCTTTATCAACAGCCTCGCCCTACCCGACGCGGCCAAAACCCAATTGCGGGCCCTTACGCCGCGCAATTACATAGGCCTCGCGGCGGAAATGGCAAAACAAATTTGAGAATAGGATATGAGCACTGCTTACGCATTCGACGTCACCGCGGAAAATTTTCAGCAAATCGTCATTGAAGGTTCGCAACACGCGCCGGTACTGGTTGATTTTTGGGCCAGCTGGTGCGGCCCGTGTAAAGTCTTAAAACCGGTTTTGGAAAAGCTTGCCGAGGAATATCAAGGCAAGTTTATTTTGGCGAAATTGGAAACCGACGCGAATCAAGAACTCGCCAGCCAATTCGCGATCCGAGGCGT
>CAZKHT010000135.1:0-8038 GCA_964552595.1 uncultured Burkholderiales bacterium | reverse complement strand
CGCCGGTCTGGGTCCCGGCCCGTGGTGCCGCGGGCAAAGCTTATTTCGGTTGGTCAATTTCCGCTAAATCGTCGGCTTTCAGGCGATTAACCGTGTAATGCGGAGTCTCCAATGCGGTATTCGGAATTAAGACCACGCTGACTTTAAACCGGGCTTCTATTTTCCAAATATCGGCGCGCTTTTCATTCAGCAGAAAGGTCGCCACGTCCACGGGAATTTGCGCGTGTATCGCCGCCGTGTGCTCTTTCATGGCTTCTTCTTGAATAATGCGCAAGATATGCAGCGCGCTGGATTCGGTGCCGCGTATATGGCCGGTGCCGTTACAGCGCGGGCAGACCGTGTGACTGGTTTCGCCTAAGCTGGGTTGCAAACGTTGACGCGATAATTCCAATAAACCGAAGCGCGAAATTTTGCCCATTTGCACCCGGGCTCTATCTAAATGCAAGGCATCGCTTAAACGTTTTTCGACTTCACGCTGATTGCGATTGTTTTCCATATCGATGAAGTCGATCACGATCAAACCACCCAAATCACGCAAGCGCAATTGGCGGGCGATTTCATCGGCGGCTTCGAGGTTAGTGCGCAGCGCCGTTTCCTCGATATCCGAACCGCGGGTCGAGCGCGCTGAGTTGACGTCCACCGAAACCAAGGCCTCGGTATGATCAATAACAATGGCGCCGCCCGAAGGCAGGGTGACTTCGCGCGAATACGCGGATTCGATTTGATGTTCGATTTGAAAGCGCGAAAACAGCGGCACATCGTCTTTGTAGAGTTTGATGCGATTGACGTTAGCCGGCATCACATGGCCCATGAACTGCACCGCTTGATCGTAGATTTCCTCAGTGTCGATGAGGACTTCGCCGATTTCCGGATGAAAATAATCGCGTATGGCGCGTATGACTAAGCTGCCTTCCTGATAAATCAAGAAAGACCCGCTTTGGGTGTGCGACGCGCCTTCTATGGCTTGCCAAAGATTGAGCAAATATCCCAAATCCCATTGCAGCTCTTCCAAGGTACGGCCTATGCCGGCGGTACGGGCAATCACGCTCATGCCTTGCGGCACGTCCAGTTGCGACATGAGATCGCGCAACTCGTCGCGCTCTTCGCCCTCGACCCGGCGCGATACACCGCCGCCGCGCGGGTTATTCGGCATCAACACCAAATAGCGCCCGGCCAAGCTAATGAAAGTGGTGAGCGCTGCGCCTTTATTGCCGCGCTCATCTTTTTCCACTTGGACGATGAGCTCTTGGCCTTCTTTCATGGCCTCGGCGATGCTGGCGCGGCCGACGTCCACGCCGGATTTGAAATAGGCGCGGGCAATTTCTTTAAAGGGAAGAAAACCGTGACGCTCGGCGCCGTAATCGACGAAAGCCGCTTCCAGGCTGGGCTCTATACGGGTGATAACGCCTTTGTAGATATTACTTTTGCGTTGCTCTTTGGTTGAGGATTCGATATCGAGGTCGACCAACTTTTGACCATCGACTATCGCCACGCGTAGCTCCTCGGCTTGCGTGGCGTTAAACAACATGCGTTTCATTTTTAGTCTCCCGCGCTCGACACGGGGACGACAAACTGCGCGACGCGAAGCGCGCGCGATGGCCTGCTTAGTGCGGCATAGGTGCTAGTCGCAGAACTTGGGTCATCGTGGATCGGCGGTTTGTCATGAGTGGAAGCATAGGGAAGACAGCTTAAATCAGCGCGCCGGCGGGAGCGGTTAAGTCATGCTGGGGCTGGCGGGTTGAAGGGGTCATCTTGTGTGCTTCTTCCCGGCGTCGTGACACCGGGTCTCGAATTCCTGTTGTGCTGTGAGCGCGCATTTTCAAGTACTATCGCTGCTTGCATGGAGGTGAGCGAGATAACCCCATCTGCATTTCGAGGCCGCCGCCGTGGGACTTGCTGACCGGGAGAAGCTTGCCGTGCAAGCCGTGTCAGAAGCCGCTGAAGCGTGCGCGAAGTGCGCACCACACGCGACGAATCCGAAACCTCCTGCTTAACTCGAGCATGCCTTCGACATGTTTCGCCGCTAAGTTAGGACTGGCCAGTATAAGCAAAATGAGTGATTTAGGCAAAGAAACCGTGACTTGGCTGGAGATAGACGATACCGCCGCCGGTCAGCGCATCGATAACTTTTTAATCAAGCAACTCAAGGGCGTACCCAAGAGCCATGTCTATCGCATCCTGCGCAGCGGCGAGGTGAGGGTGAATAGCCGGCGCGTGGACGCGACTTGCCGCCTGCAAATCGGCGATAAATTGCGCTTGCCGCCGCTGCGCATCGCGGAGCGGGCCGACATTCCGGTCGGACCCAGTGCTAACCTTGGCCACGCCATTCCCGTGCTGTGGGAAGACGAGGCCTTATTAATCGTCAACAAGCCCTCCGGCACGGCGGTGCATGGCGGCAGCGGGATTTCGCATGGGGTCATCGAAAAGCTACGCGCGGCCCGGCCGGAATTGCGCTTTTTAGAGCTCGCGCATCGCTTAGATAAAGAAACCTCGGGGGTGCTGGTGCTCGCCAAAAAACGCAGCGCCTTGACCCGCTTGCATGCCATGTTCCGCGATGGCCAAATGCAAAAACGCTATCTGGCTTTGGTGAAAGGCAAATGGCCGGATAAAAAACGCGTCGTGAAATTAAGCCTGCAAAAGTATTTAACCGCTGAAGGCGAACGCCGGGTCTCGGTGAATGACGAGGGGCAAACCGCGCATACGATTTTTTATTTGCGCGGCCGGGCTGTGGCGCAAGCCATCCCGGAATCGGAGGCGCAGGCTTACACCTTATTGGAAGCGGAACTCAAAACCGGTCGCACTCACCAAATCCGAGTGCATCTGGCGCATCTTGGATTTCCCATCGCGGGAGATGACAAATACGGTGACTTTCCCTTGAATAAGGCCTTGGCGAAGCAAGGTTTAAAACGCATGTTTTTGCACGCCCATACCTTGGATTTCTTGCATCCGCAGAGCCAAGCGACGCTGCATATCGAAGCTCCCTTGGCGCCCGATTTAGCAAAGTTCTGGCGCCAACTGGGCGGCGAGACCTCGGTATAATCACGGATTTTTAGCCACCCTTTAGCATGCCTCAGCAATTCGATTTAATTGTTTTCGACTGGGACGGCACCTTGATGGACTCCGCCGCGCTCATCGTCGATTCCTTGCAATCCGCTTGTCGCGATTTAGGCTTGCGCGTGCCTAGCGATACGCAGGCGCGCCATGTCATAGGTCTCGGGTTAAGCGAGGCCATTGCCTATCTACAACCCGATTTAGCGCCGGCCGCCTATGAGGACTTAGTCGAGCGCTATCGCCACTATTATGTCGGCCGGGATGAGGCCACGCCTTTATTTCCCGGCGCCGCCCAATTGCTGCAAGAATTAAGCGACGCGGGCTTTATGCTAGCGGTAGCGACAGGGAAAAGCCGCCGTGGTCTGGATAGAGCCTTGGAAAACACCGGACTAAATTCTTGGTTTGACGCTAGCCGTTGCGCCGATGAATGTTTTTCCAAGCCGCATCCCGAAATGCTATTACAGCTGATGGATGTCTTAGGCGCTACGCCCGAGCGCACACTGATGATAGGTGATACCAGCCATGATCTGGGCATGGCGAAAGCGGCGGGCGTGGCCGGTATTGCCGTTAGCTATGGCGCCCATCCGCGCGCATCGCTGTGCGAGCTGGCGCCCATGACATGCGTGGACAGCGTGGAAGAATTGCGGACATGGCTCAGCGCGAACGCATGATTTGCGCTTCCGCGGATTTACAAGAAGGCGGCACGGGCGTGCGCTTCGAAGTGCAGTGGGCGGGCGAAGCCACGCCCGCATTTGCTGTGCGCTATGATGGCAAGGTCTACGCTTACCTCAATCGCTGCGCGCATGTGCCGGTGGAATTGGACTACGACGACGGTAAATTTTTTGACTTTAGCGGGCTATACTTTGTGTGTTCCACGCATGGTGCACTCTATGCGCCGGACACGGGTGCTTGCTTAGGCGGGCCTTGCGATGGCCGGGGCCTCAAAGCACTGCAGGTGGTGGAGCGGGACGACGCGGTCTATTTGATAGAAGGGATAGAAGGATGAGCGAGCAGCACGAGCATTGGGAACGCAGCGCCTTGGAAAAAATTGCCATGGCCGGCATCATCGAACAAAGACGCGCGCGGCGTTGGGGAATATTTTTCAAGCTGATCGGCTTTGTGTATTTATTCCTATTGCTCTTCATCGTGCTCGGCGCCATGAATCAAGGTGAACTTGGCAGCGCAGGGCCACATACCGCCTTAGTGAGTTTGGATGGCGTCATCGCCCCGGGGAATCAAGCCAGCGCCGAACGTATGATAGAAGCGCTGCAAAATGCGTTCAAAGATAAAAATGCGAAAGGCGTCATCCTGCGGATTAACAGTCCCGGCGGCAGCCCGGTGCAAGCCGGCCAAATCAATGACGAGATTAAACGTCTTAAAGCCTTGCATCCTAAGACGCCTCTGTATGTGGTGGTGGATGATATCTGTGCCTCCGGCGGCTATTACGTCGCGGTGGCGGGCGATAAAATTTATGTGGATAAAGCCTCGCTGGTGGGTTCCATAGGCGTGCTCATGGATGGCTTCGGTTTTACCGGCGCCATGGATAAACTCGGCGTGGAGCGGCGCTTACTGACCGCGGGCGAAAACAAGGGTTTTCTCGATCCGTTCTCGCCGGTGGATCCCAAGCAGCAGGCGTACGCCAAGACCATGCTGGAAGATATTCATCAGCAATTCATTGCCACCGTGCGCGCGGGGCGGGGTAATCGTCTGAAGGAAACCAGCGATATGTTTAGCGGTTTGATCTGGACTGGGGCCAAAAGCATAGAACTGGGATTGGCCGATGGCATAGGCAGTACCGAATACGTGGCGCGCGAAGTGATCAAGGCCGAAGACATCGTCGACTACACCCCGCATCAAAGCCTGACCGATAAATTTGCCAAGCGCTTCGGCGCTGCCAGTGCCGAAGCTTTCGTTAACAGCTTCAACACCAAGGTACATTGATATGAAACCCTATCAACCGATTTCTTGTGATGAGCACGACAAATTAGAACTCGCCGTGATGCACCATGCGGCTTTGGATTTACATCTTAAAGGCGGACGCACCGTGCACGGTCGGGCGCGCAATGTCTACACCCAAGATGGCGCGGAATGGCTGGAATTCTCTTCCCGCGATGAGGGCGAGGTGACGATACGCTTGGATGAAATCGAGAGCATAGAGCAGCACTGACGACGCTGCGCATTGCGCGCAAAAAAATAAATGCAAAAAATATGCATAGGGAGAGGGCATGCGGAATCTGGCGATAACTTTGGCTTGCATAAGCCTTTATTTGGGCGGTTGCGCCACGACTCACGCGCCCGCCTTGAGCGCAAATACCGCTGACTTCGGTCAAAGCGAAGATGAAAAAAAGCTGATCGCGCGCGCGGCGGAGTTTCACAAAGACTTGGACCGCAAGGGCATGCTCTTAGAGGATGCCGGCGCGCAAGCCTATTTGGATAGTGTGGCGCGGCCTTTAATTCCGGCCGATGTGCTGGGTATCGTCGATTTCAAATTCCATATTTTGCGCACGCCCTTAGTCAATGCGCTCGCGCTGCCGGATGGGCATGTTTATGTGACGCTAGGCTTGCTCGCGCGCTTGCGCAATCAGGCCGAGTTGGCCGAGGTGTTGGGTCATGAAATCGGGCACGTGGTACTACGACATGGTCTGAATCAATACCAAAATCGACGTTCGCAAGTGGTCACGGCGCACATCGCGGACCTCATTCTGTTCGGGACATCCATCGCGTATTTACCCATGATAGCGTCTATAGCGAGCTATAGCCGCGAGCAGGAAGAAGAAGCGGATCGTTTCGGTTTACGTCAAATCACGGCGCAAGGTTATCAAAGCGCCGCCGCGATAGAAGTATTTGCCGTATTGCAGGAAGTGAAAAAAGCCGAAGCAATCGAGGGCTCCTGGTATAGCAGCCATCCTTCCAATCAGGAGCGTGCGGGCGCGCTGAAAAAATTAACCGGAGATAGCACGCTTCCGGAAAATCCGTCGGGAAAAATAAATACGGCGGACTATCAAAAGTTTTCTCAGCCCTTACTGGAGGAGAACATACGCCTCAAGCTTGCGGCACGGCAATATGAGCTGGCTGCGGATAGCACGGAGCGCGCACTTGAAATCCAAGCCGGGAAGCCCGTTTTTTATTATTTCAAAGGCGAGGCTTTGCGCGGCATGGCGGAAGATCCTAAGGGCGCCGCGCGTGAGCAGGCATGGATTTATGGCAAAACCTATAACGATGCACTGGTGGCGGAGATGGAGAAGCGCAAGACGGAATTCATGGAGGGCGCTGAGGCTGCTTATCGTAAAGCCTTGGCCATGGACGCCGATTTTCTCCTGGCGTATCGCGGGCTGGGTTTGCTACTCATGCACAATGGAAAAGAGGAGGAGGCGCGGACGAATTTGCGTCGTTATTTGGCGCAGAAGAAAGACGTGCCGGATCGGCAATATATCGCAAGACTAATTGGGGAGAACACAAAATGAGTAAGAGGATAAGAAGCGTCATAACGATGGTAATTGTCTCGGTGATCTTGACCGGCTGTTCATTAACGCCGGTGCGACAGCACCCGGATTTTGCCAGCGGTAAGCAAAAGGTAAGGGTGGTTGCGATATTACCCGCGGATGTCGAATTCAGACATTTGGTTTTTACGGGCGAGAATGAACGCGATAGCGCGCGCGAACAAAGCATTGCAACCGAGCTCAACAGCGCGGTGGGCAATATGTTGCAATCCAGGGGATATTTGATTAAAGAGGATTTATTAAAAAGAGCGGAGGCGGGCGATAAGCAATTTAATTTTGACCTCGAGCAATTCAAGACCGCCTATAGTCAAGCCTATAAAGAGTTGTATGCGCAACCCATGCTGCAAGAGGAGCAAGCCTATAAATTTAAAGTAGGTGTCGGCGCTCTCGCCAATCCTATTGCGCAAAGTTGTAATGCCGACGCCCTGCTATTAGTGCGGTATGCCGGCTTCGATAAATCGCAAGGCTTAATAGCCAAAGAAATCGCCGGTTCCGTGTTATTGGCGGTACTAACGGGGGTGGTCGCGACGCCGGCGCCCAGTGGCGGTCATATAGACTTAGCACTTATCGATGGCGTAAGCGGCGACGTGCTTTGGACGAATAGCTATGGCGGCCCCGCACCTCATGGCGCGAGTTTGAACATGGCAATGTCGAAGTTACCGGCGCTCAAGGATACGCCGCCGACGTCCGCGCCAACGCTCGCGCTTAAATCGGAAGGAGCCGCGGACACTAGCCCCGCGTTAGCGACCAAAGAACCTGCCGTTGGCACGCCTGCCAACGCAGTATCCGCAAACCCCGCCAAGCCTTAACGCCGTAAGGCGTTTGCCTGCAACAAAAACACCGCCGGTCGTTTATCTAAGACCGGCGTTTGTTTTTTCCATTCGGCTAGAGTGCGCGTGACAATATGCTCGCTGGCCAGACTCACGTCTATCGCGAGACAAAGCTCGGTGCCGGCAAGGCAGGTTTCCAAGATGGCCGAAAAAAGTTGCTGATTACGGTAAGGCGTTTCGATAAAAATTTGGGTCTCATCGCGTGCCGCGGATTCTTTTTCGAGTGCGAGCAAGCTCGCCCGCCGTTCGATTTTTTCGACGGGCAAATAGCCATGAAACCGAAACCGTTGCCCGCATAAACCGCTCGCCATCAGCGCCAGCAAAATCGAGGACGGCCCGACCAAGGGCACCACCCGTATCTGATGTTGATGCGCGAGCCTGACCAGCGCCGCGCCGGGGTCGGCAACCGCCGGGCAGCCGGCTTCGGAAATCAGCCCCACATTTTTTCCGGCGAGTAAGGGCGCGAGCAAAGCCTGGATTTCAGGCGCCTGGGTATGCTCGTTCAGGACATTGAGCGTGAGCGACTGTAGCGGCATCTTAGTGGTTAATTGCTTTAGAAAATCCCGCGCCGTCTTGGCGTTTTCGACCACGAAAATTTCCAACGCCCCAGCCTGAGAACTGACCTGCGGCTGCAGTCAAGCATCGAGCTTACTTTCC
>CAZKHT010000134.1:0-8051 GCA_964552595.1 uncultured Burkholderiales bacterium | reverse complement strand
AATCACCAAAGCAATTGGTTTTACAAAACATGATAAACGATCGACCATATCAGCTACCTCCCTATCATAATAATCTGCAACCTTGCCCAGCATCGAATCTAACTGGCCGGATTCTTCGCCGATCTGAACCATTTGCAATACCATATTGGGAAACAAGCCGCTATTTTGCATGGCGACTGTCAGATTGGTTCCCGTAGAAACTTCCCCCTGGATCCGCTTTGTTGCTAGGTAAAATACCTGATTTCCGGCTGAACCTGCGACTGAATCTAAAGCTTCGACTAAAGGCACGCCGGCTGCGAACATTGTTGATAAGGTGCGGCTCCACCGCGCAATCGCACCTTTCTCAAGTAGGGGGCCAAATACAGGAATTTTTAGTGATAGACGGTCAATGGTATGTTGCATGGTTTTAGATCTCTTCCAGCTATAAATGAAAAACCATACTCCTCCTATCAACGCCAACAACATAGCCCATCCATAATCTATAAAAAAGTCTGACATCGCGATCACGACTAATGTCGGTGCTGGAAGATCGGCACCTACACTTTTGAACAATTCTTTGAAGGTGGGAATAACGAAAATCATGATGATCGCTGTGATAATTAGCGCGACGATCAAAATCGCAATGGGATATACCAAAGCAGATTTGATTTTGCCCTTTATCGCTAGCATTTTTTCCTTGTAAATTGCTAGGCGTTCTAAAACGTTATCTAAAATACCTGCTTGCTCGCCTGCATTCACTAGATTGCAAAACAAGGTATCGAAGTACACAGGGCGTTTGCCGAAAGCCTGGGCGAGGCTGCTGCCTGCAGCGACATCGTTTTTTACATCGGTCAGCATTTGTGCCATGGTGGGATTGGAATTGCCTTTCGCCACAATGTCAAAGGATTGCAGCAGAGGCACGCCGGATTTCAACATGGTCGCGAATTGCCGAGTAAACAGCGCAATGTCTTTTTCTTTGATTTTTTTTCCGCGGGCGAAGGTCGATTGTTTTTTGACCTTTAACACTTTGATGCCTTGGCGGCGCAAAGATGAGTTCACCACGGCTTCGCCGCTGGCGCGCATATCGCCCTTCATGCGCTTGCCTTTTTTGTCCACGCCTTCCCAAACGAAGTTGAACTCTTTAATCGATTTTTTAGCTGCGACTGCCATAAGTGACCTCTTTGCGCTTATCCGAGTTGCATTAGCGGCTGAAACCGCCGTTAGCGTAGCGCAAAATCGCTCGCGCGTTGCTGCTTACGCTATGCCTTACCGAAAATTCATGCTGGACCTTACTCATTGGTGACCGCTTCGATTTCCTCTAAGGAAGTCAGTCCCATTTTTACTTTATGTAAGCCCGATTGGCGTAGATCTTTAATGCCTTCACGCCGCGCTTGGTCGGCAATATCATGGGCCGTGCCATTTTTCATGATGATACGGCTGATTTCGTCGGTGATAGGCATCACCTGATAAATACCGACTCGGCCTTTGTAGCCCGTGCCTTTACACGCTTCACAGCCGACGTGGCCGTAGGGCGTCCAGCTATCGTCTAGCTCTTCCTCTAAAAATCCTGCGCGCAATAAAGCTTCGCGAGGAATATCCAAAGGCTTTTTGCAATTGCCGCACAATCGCCGAGCGAGGCGCTGGGCGCTGATGAGTATCACGGAAGAGGCGATATTAAATGGCGCCACGCCCATATTCATGAGACGCGTCAGCGTAGTCGGCGCGTCGTTGGTATGCAAGGTCGACAAAACCATGTGTCCGGTTTGCGCGGCTTTGATGGAAATATCCGCTGTTTCTAAATCGCGAATCTCACCCACCATAATTACGTCCGGATCTTGGCGCAGAAAAGCGCGCAAGGCAGCGGCGAAGGTAAGCCCGGCTTTCTCATTGACATTGACTTGATTGACCCCCGGTAAATTGATCTCGGCGGGATCTTCAGCAGTCGAAATATTGGTTCCCGGCTGATTCAGGATATTCAAGCAAGTATAGAGAGAGACGGTTTTACCGCTACCGGTTGGGCCCGTGACTAAGACCATGCCATAAGGGCGGGTGACGGCATTCAGCAGTGCTTCTTTTTGCTCCGGTTCATAACCCAGCGCATCGACACCCAGTTGCGCGCTACTCGGATCCAAAATCCGCATCACGATTTTCTCGCCCCACAACGTCGGCAGAGTACTCACCCGAAAATCGATGGCGCGGCTTTTGGACATAACGAGTTTCATGCGACCATCCTGAGGCACGCGTTTTTCCGCGATATCCAGTTTGGAAATTACCTTGATGCGGGAAGAGATTTTGTCTTTGATGGCGAGAGGCGGTTTCGCCACCTCATATAACACCCCATCTAAGCGATAGCGGATACGGTAAAACTTTTCGAAGGGTTCGAAATGGATGTCCGACACGCCGGAATTAATCGCATCCAGCAATACTTTTTGCAGATACTTAACGACAGGCGCGTCGTCGATATCAGCACCGGCCCCACCACCCTCGTCCTTGTTGGCACTGCCTTCGCCCTCGGCTTCCAGCATATCCATGTCGACATCTTCGCCGACCAATTCGTCGAGTTTATCGGCTGCGGTGACGCCGGCGCGCTCGACTAATTTGCCGAGTTTGTCATCCTCGACCACGATGGGATCGACCACCATGCTGGTTTGGAATTTAATCTCATCCAAGGCCTGCGCATTGGTGGGATCAGACATCGCGACAAAAAGCCGAGTACCGCGTTTGTATAAGCCCAGTACCCGCCTTTCCTGGGTTAATTTCCCTGGCAGCAAGCCTTCCGGGATGTGCTCAACGTCCAGGGAATTCAAATCTAAAAGGGGAAAACCAAAGGTCTGCGAGACAAATTCCGCCACTTCCAAGGCGGACATTTTGCGCGACAAAATGAGTTGGCTAACGAATCCGACGGAGGAGACGTTGGCTTGGCTTTGGATGGCCTCGGCTTCTTGCTCGATAAGCTTGCCGTGTTGCACCAGCGTGCGGGCGAGGGCACTTAAGCTGGTGGTATTGGTGGCAGCGACCATAAATTTATACTTCCCTCATAAATTACCTAAATAATGCAACTCAGAACACTGTTTGTAAAGGATTATTCGGTTTCGGGACTGTCGCTTAACGCGGCCGGAGCCCGTACTTTCACTATCTTTACCACCCTATCCTGGGTTTGCATCACATCTAAAGTATGGTCGGCAATTCGGAAACTGGTACCCGCTTCGGGGATATCTTGAAAATGCTCCAGGATCAACCCGTTCAGAGTCTTAGGGCCATCTAATGGAAATTTTGGCCCGGGTTTACGATTGAGATCCCGCAAAGAACTGCCGCCGTCTACCAGCCAGCTGCCATCGGGCTGCTCCCGGAAATGAGTCGCGCGTAAAGGGGAGCGGGTCGTGAATTCGCCAACGATTTCCTCCAAGATATCTTCTACTGTGACCAAACCCTGTAACTCGCCGTATTCGTCGACCACGATGCCGAATTTACGCTGGTTTTCTTGAAAATGTTGCAATTGCGTCAATAAAGCGGTGCCCACCGGTATGAAATACGGCTCGCGCAAGATTTGCTTTAGGGCATCCAAGCTAAACTCTTCCCCCTGCGCTTGGTGCAATACCCTACGCGTATGCACAATGCCTACGATATTGTTGAGTTCGCCATCATATACCGGCAATTGAGTGTGATGACTGGTGGTGAGCTGCTGCCAGACAGCTTCGGGACTGGCGGAAATATCAATGGCCTCGATTTGGCTGCGCGGGGTCATAACGTCGTCCACCGTCACTTCTTCCAGTTCAAACAAATTCAACAGCACGCTTTGATGTTTTTTAGGGATGAATCCACTTGCCTCCAGCACCAGTGTTCGCAGCTCGGGCATGCTGATTTTATGTTCCTCGGCTTCGCTGGGTTTCAAGCGCAAAAGTTTTAACAATCCCTGGACGAATAAATTCACAAACCAAATCGCCGGTGAAAATAGGCGAATGAGCGGACCCAGAATAAAGCTGGCGACGAAGGCGATTTTTTCCGGATAGGCGGCGCCGACGATCTTAGGGCTGATCTCGGCAAACACCAAAATCAAAAAGGTGACGATTAAGGTTGCCATGGTGATGGCAAATTCATTATTTCCCCACAGCCGCACCGCGAGTATCGTCACTAAGGCTGCGGAAAGCGCATTGATAAGATTATTGCCGAGCAGAATCACGCCTAATAATTTATCGGTCTGCGCCAGCAAGCTGACCGCGAGCTGGGCGCCGCGATGATTTTGCTGCGCCAAATGCCGCAAACGATAGCGATTGAGCGACATCATGCTAATTTCGGAAATGGAAAAAAACGCGGATAGAACCAACAGTACGGCCAAAGCGATGAGTAGCGCGCTTAACGGAAAATCGTCCATTTAGGCAGGCTCGTAAAAGTAAACTAAGAGACTAACGCCCAAGCAAAATACCCAGCACGATTTTGCTGCCAATATAAGCCAAAACCAACATCGCAAAACCGCTCAAGGACCAGCCTATGGCGGTATTGACGCGCCAGCCGTAGATCCGCCTACCCAGTAAAAGCCCGGCGTAGATGAGCCAAGAGAGGATCGCGAATACCGTTTTGTGCTGGGTAAAGTGACCGAAAGAAAAAGGCTTGCCGAATAATTGCTCGGAAAAAAGCATGCCGCTCAACAAAGCCAAGGTGAGCAGCACAAAGCCAATCCCGATGATGCGGAACAATAAACGTTCTAAAGTGAGTAAAGGCGGCAGATTGGGTAAGCTGCCCGCGCCATTATGATCGTGCAGCCGCTTTTCCAATAAGGCCATCATGCCGGCATGCAAGGCCGCAATGGTGAATAAAGCGTAGGCCAGAAAGGCGACGGCAATATGCGCCAAAAATAATGGGGAGGGCGCAAGCGCCACCGGCTTCTCGGGAATAATAAAAGGCAATAACACTGCCACCGCGGCTACCGGCAAAATCACCGCGTGTAAGGCGTCCACCGGATGGCGCAGGCTGCTTAAAGCGTAAATCAGCAACGCCAACCAGACGATGCCGGACAAAGCAGTGCCCACGCCTATGATCAGGCTGGCCTCGCCCCAGGCATGCGCAATCAATAGCCAGGCGTGTAAGGCCAGGGGCAGTAAGACCGCATAGCGGGCATAGGCCGCCCATTGCGATTTGGTTTTCGGTGCAAGCTCTGGGCGTGCCCAATTAGCGCGCCAAAAAATATAAGCGAGGCCCGCATACAGCGCGGCAGCGACAGAGTAAGGCAAAAAGCCCGGCATGGATCAGGTAAAATGTCCGAATTGGAAACCCATTATAACGCAGCAAAGAAACCACTATGTTTGACAATCTCAGCGGCCGCCTCAGCGGCGTCTTAAAGCATTTGCGCGGGCAAGCCCGCCTCACCGAAGACAATATTCAAGATGCATTGCGCGACGTGCGCATGGCCTTGCTGGAAGCGGACGTGGCTTTGCCGGTGGTGAAAGATTTCATCGCGCAAGTTAAAACCCGGGCCTTGGGCCGAGACGTCATCGGCAGTCTGACCCCCGGCCAAGCCTTGATTCAAGTCGTGCATGAATCTCTAACCCAGCTCATGGGGGAGAGCCAAGCGCCTTTGGATCTGGCGGCGGTGCCACCCGCCGTGATTCTCATGGCCGGCCTGCAGGGCGCTGGCAAAACCACTTCCAGCGGAAAACTCGCCCGCTTATTAAAAACGCAAAAGAAAAAAGTATTGTTAGTCAGCTGCGACGTTTATCGTCCCGCGGCCATAGAGCAATTGCGCTTATTAGGTAAGCAGCTCGACGTGGATTTTTTCGAAGCGCCCGCCGGCGACAAGCCGGGAGCCATCGCTCAGGCTGCGCTGAGTTACGCCAAGACCCGGTACTACGACGTGGTGCTGGTGGATACCGCGGGACGGCTGGCGATAGATGCCGAGATGATGGAAGAAATCCGCGAACTGCATCGCTTATTGCAGCCGGTGGAAACCCTGTTTGTGGTCGATGCCATGCAGGGCCAGGATGCGGTGCAAACCGCAAAAGCTTTCAACGATACCCTAGCCCTAACCGGCGTTATTTTGACTAAGCTTGATGGCGATGCGCGTGGCGGCGCGGCCTTATCGGTAAGGCACGTTACCGGCAAGCCGATTAAGTTTGTCGGCGTGTCGGAAAAATTAGACGGCCTGGAAGCTTTCCATCCTGAACGTATGGCCTCGCGTATTTTAGGCATGGGCGATGTGCTCAGCCTGATAGAGGAAGCGCATAAACAAGTCGATCAAAAAGAAGCGCAGCAACTCGCGAAGAAATTAAAAAGCGGCAAAGGCTTCGACCTCGAAGACTTCAAAGCGCAGCTGCAACAAATGCAAAAAATGGGGGGCGTGTCGGCCCTCATGGACAAATTGCCGGGCAATCTAGCGCAAGCGACGCGCGGTCAACCGGTAGACGACAAAGCGCTCAAGCGGGTCGAAGGCATTATCGATTCCATGACACCGGCCGAGCGCCGAGATCCCAGTTTACTGAAAGCTTCGCGCAAACGCCGCATCGCGGCCGGCGCCGGAGTCCAAGTCCAAGAAATCAACCGCCTGCTCAATCAATTCGAGCAAATGCAAAAAATGATGAAAAGCTTTGCCAAAGGCGGCATGGCAAAAATGATGCGAGGGATGAAGGGTATGTTGCCCGGCATGTAAGTAGGCCGGGGCGGCGTTTAGTTCGGCCGCTGTGCGCTGCCCGCGAGTTGCTGGACCAATTCGGGTTCTATGTCTATTCCCAGTTCGTCGCCGGGATTAATCATAATCCCAAAACCCTGATCCATTTTTTCCAATATCCAGGTGAACTCGGTGAGTAAGCCACCCTTGAACTCGGGATAATGTTCCAAAAAAGGTTTAGCGCGTTCGGGGCTGGTGAATAATATTAAAGCGCTCTCGCCACTATCGGTCTGCACCACCAAAGGCTGGGCGTGGGTAGGACGCTGTATGCCGCCTAAGGCCGGCTCATCCTTCACCGGCATGAAAATCTGCGACGCCAATAACTGCTGCATGAAAACTTCGCTGGGCGTCTCGCCCACTTGGGCGGCGTGTAATTGTTTTTCTAACTCGTTTTTCAGTTCCTGCACGATGTACTCGCTTATTGAAGAGAGGCCTAGAGTGAGACTAAGCCGCGGGCTTGACGTTCCTGGCCTCGGATAACAACTGCGTGCCGGCCGAGGATAAACACATATGCAATATATTTTTTTCGTTCGCGCGCAATTCCAGCAAGCCCAATTGCCGCAACAACACCAAACGGTCGTTGACGAATTCCTTAGAGGGCGTGTCGCCGTCGCTGTTTAAGCTACTGAGATTCTCGTAAACCGATCCCCCCAAGGCCACGGCCCGCATAATTTCCAAATCGGTACCGGATAGACCGGCGCGATAAAAATCCTCGGTCGTGCGCGGCGTAGTGCTCATGACCAAGGACTCCCGCTTTTGTCCCATGTGAAAAAGTTTTTGGGCGAGACTGGTAAATAAACGCCGCGATAAGAGAACGTAGATTAAACAAAAACCCGCGAACACAAATAATGCGTTGGGACGGCTGCGGCCGAAGTCCAATAAATTGCTGGACGTCATATTCAAGAATAAGGGCACGGTTAAGGCCGCCACCACGCCCAACACCATATATTTGATTAAATCCTGGGCTCCATTTTTACTTCGGTTGTCGTCTAAGAAGAAGTTGGCTATTCCCGCTAATAGTCCCGTGCTCAGCATGATGACTAAAATCAGCGTCATATAGGTATCGAATAAAGCGGCATTATTGTTCATGCATGCTCCTCCTCGAATGCGCCGGCTAAGGGCGGTTAGGGCTGAACTGTTGTAGTAATTTGGCCGCGGCGGATTCTACAAAGCGCCGTGAGAATAAAACGAATAGTAAGCAAAAACCTCCGAACACAAATAAATCAATGGGCCGCGACTTCGCACTGGCTAAGAGGTCGCTGGAAATCATATTTAAAAAAAGCGGCACCGTGAGTGCCGCCACCACGCCCAGTACCGTATATTTAGAAAATTCTTTGGCGGCGTTTCCGGCATTTTTATCGCTGATAAAATAATTAGCCGCGCCGCCTAAAACGCCCGTGGCCACCATGATCAA
>CAZKHT010000133.1:0-8083 GCA_964552595.1 uncultured Burkholderiales bacterium | reverse complement strand
TATTTGGTGCTGCGCCCTTTTCTCTCGGCGATTATGTGGGCCGCGCTGTTGTGTTATGCCACCTGGCCGATTTTTGTCCGCTTAAGCGTGGATTTGAAAGGGCGCAATGGGATAGCGGCGCTGCTCTTATGCATTATCATCGCTTTGCTTATTGTCGCGCCCTTTATCGTGGTCGGTGCTTCCTTGGCGGATAACGTCGAGGGTTTGCGCGCGGCGTTTCACACGGCCTTTGTCCAGGGTTTGCCGCCACCCCCGGCCTGGGTGGGCAAGCTTCCCCTGGTCGGACCCAAGGTGCACAGCCTGTGGTTAACTGCCTCTAATGATATGGGCGTCTTGGCCGAGCCCTTGCGGCGCAATTTGCCCGAAGTCAGTAAATGGCTATTAGGCCGTAGCGTGGCGCTGGGCAATGGCATCCTGCAATTGTCTTTATCCGTCTTTATATTATTTTTTCTGTATCGCGACGGCGCGACGCTGGCTCAGCGCTTAGACACCGCCGTCTTGCGCGTAGGCGGTGAGCGCGCACGCGCACTACTGCATTTGGCCGGCAGCACGGTGAAGGGCGTGGTCTATGGCATTCTCGGCACTGCGCTCGCGCAAGGGATCTTGGCCGGCATAGGCTTTTTAATCGCGGGCGTTCCCGGCGCCTTGCTCTTGGGTCTGGCAACCTTTTTTCTCTTCGTGGTTCCCATGGGCCCGCCCATGATTTGGATACCCGCCGCCGCGTGGCTGTATTACCAAGGGCATACCGGGATGGCGATCTTCATCGTGGTGTGGGGCGCGGCCGTGGTGTCCAGCGTCGATAATATTTTGAAGCCGATACTGATTAGCCATGGGGCGGCCATGCCCTTTATTCTGGTCTTACTGGGCGTTTTAGGCGGACTGGCGGCTTTTGGTTTTGTCGGTGTATTTCTAGGACCGGTTTTACTGGCGGTGGCTTATAGCTTAATCCGCGATTGGACTTTGAATCCCACGCTCGCAGCGCCCGCGTCTGAAGTGAAATGAATCTGACCCGACAAGGCTTGGCGCATGCCAGCGCCGCGCTGGAATTAATGCTGCCTTTTAGCGAAGCCGCGGACGGGGTCTTGAGCCGCTATTTTCGCGCGCAAATCGAGCTGGGATCTCAGCTGCGCGGCTTCATCGCGGAGACCGCGTATGGCGTATTGCGGCGTAAGCGCTTATTGGAAGCACTCTCCCAACAAACTTCCGCTCGGGCTTTGATCTTAAGCTATCTGGTACGCATCGCGGGCATGAGCATACGCCAGCTGGAGCCCGTGCTGCGCAGCGATGAAGCGCGGTGGTTGAGCGAGATTAAGGCAAGAGATATCGGCGCCTTGCCCTGGGCGGTGCAGCTGGATTTGCCGGATTGGCTGTATATGCGTTTACAAGCGCAAATGGGCGAGGCCGAATTGATTGCCTTGGGGCGCAGCTTGTTGCAGGCCGCGCCTTTGGATTTGCGGGTAAATACCTTGCTTACCACGCGCGAAGCGGTGTTGGCCGACTTACAGCAACAAGAGATTGCCGCGCAGATCACGCCTCACTCGCCACTGGGCATACGCCTCGCGGGCAAACCTGCTTTAGCAAAAAATCCTTTATTCCTCTCCGGAAAAATCGAAGTGCAAGACGAGGGCAGTCAGTTGCTGGGGTTTTTATTGGCGCCGACGCGGCATGACACAGTCGTCGACTTTTGCGCCGGCGCGGGCGGCAAGACTTTACTGCTGGGTGCTTTGATGCACAGTCAGGGACGGCTCTATGCCTTCGATGTTTCGGAAAAAAGATTGGCGCAATTAAAGCCTAGGCTGAAACGATCCGGTCTCTCGAATATCCATCCGCACGTGATCACCAGCGAGACCGATACCAAGGTGAAACGCTTAGCCGGAAAGATCGATAAGGTATTGGTCGATGCACCTTGTAGCGGCTTGGGCACTTTGCGCCGCAATCCGGATTTGAAGTGGCGGCAATCCGAAGCCGCGGTTCAGGAACTCCAAGAAAAACAAATTCGGATTTTGACCGCGGCGGCGAAACTTCTAAAGCCGGGCGGTCGTCTGGTTTACGCGACTTGTAGTTTGTTGCGCCAGGAAAACGAAGACGTCATCAGCGCTTTTCTCGCGGCGCACGCAAATTTTGAAATCGAAGAAGTAGGCCCGATTTTCCAGCGCTTAAATCTGGCGCTGCCTACCGGGCCTATGTTGCATTTAGATCCCGTGCGCAGCGGCACCGATGGTTTTTTCGCTGCGGTTTTAAAGCGCGTGAGTTGAGCCTTAAGTTGCACGCTGCCGCGCGTGACGACTTTTGACCCATATCATCGCGCCGAAACCTAGCGCCAACAACGGCGCTTGCGCCGGCGTTGCCAGCGGAACGAGCGCCCGTCCCTCTATGCTGTCGTTAGCGCAAGTCATGCCCCACTTGAATGCAAGTTCATCGCCTGCGTGTAAGCCCAGCAGGGTGCTGTTAAAGGTATAGGTCAAGGTGTTATAGCTTTTGCCGGCGTAGGTTTCGGCGCCGTAGGTGATGGCATTGACATCCAATAAGCTGCCGCCGGCTTTGCGTTGCACGATTTGCCCGTCGCGATAGATATAGCCTGATGGAATTAAGTCTTGCGATTGATAGACGCTAAAATTCCCGCCGTATAATTTGCCGCCTTCGGAAGTATCAATAACATAGTTCCAGCGGGTCCCGGTGGTGGCATAGCTGTCCTGCCGTAAATGCACCGGATCACTGCCCACATAAGGCCGCCAGCCGCCGCTCGCGATAAACAAATCGCCATATTGCGTGCCTTCCGCACGCGCATCGCCTTGCAAGAAGCCGGTGTAAACGGTGACGTTCACCCGCCCATCGGAATTGAACACCACTTTCAGATGGTCGATATTGAAGAACTCGAGACTGCCAGTGTCGGCGATCACGTCGCCAAAGCCGTGGTCATTGGAGCCCCAATAATTATCGGTAATCAGGGTCGTGCCCAGGGGTGTCGCCCATGACGGTGTAACGACCAGGGTTAAAACCATGAAACTGCCGGTGAGTAGACTGCGCATCATAAGCTCGAAGAAATAATAGATGTGCTTACTAGGTGCAGCTTGCATGCCAATCCTGCGTAAAATCTGTGTATTGACGAGGTGCTAGGCGGAACGGCACGAGCGTCGTCAAGAGATGCGATTCGCATCGCAGGCTTAAACGCCGCCGCCTACACGCTGTTTGGCTTTCCACGTGTTTGACGTAAACTTGGCGCTGCTTGCCACTGCTTTCGGTTTATGACGCTGACTCAGGCCTCGATTTTTTTCCTGCTTTTTCTGCAACTCATAGGCGGCCGCGCCTACGCAGGGGAAGCCCTTATTCCCCCAGGTGTCAGCGTGGAGACCGCCTTTCCACCGGAGCAAGACGCCAACGCCATCATTGTTAACGCCTTGCGTCTCGCCAAACAAACGATACGGGTACAGGCTTTTAGTTTTACCAGCAATGAAATCGCATTCGGCTTGATTGCGGCGCAGCGGCGCGGGCTGGATGTGCAAATCATCGCCGACGCGGAACAAGCGCAGAAGCTGGAAAACAGCAAGCTTGCGCTCATGCACAGAGCAGGCATAAAAATTTGGTTGGATGCGCAACATCAAAGTGCGCATAACAAAATCATGATCATCGATGAAGACGGGGCACGGCCGACGGTGATTACCGGCTCCATGAACTTTACCTATTCCGGACAATTTAAAAATGCCGAGAATGTTTTAATTCTACGCGGCGATAAATCCTTGAGCGCCGCCTATGCCGCGAATTGGCAGCGCCATCGTAACCACGCGCACCCCTACACCCCATGACCTTGCCGAATACCAATTTATTGCGCGAAGCTTGGCTGCATATCCACGATGCCAATTTAATTTGGCAAGTCGGTGTCATTCTCGGCAGTTTAGCGCTGGGCTGGCTGGTCGCTTATTTGGTCAAGCGGCGCTTCGCCCACACTGTGGTTTCCGGGGTGGATCTGGCGGGAATAACGCGGGTGTTATTTCCGCTTTTAAGCCTAGTTTTTTTGTTAATAGCGAAATCGGTGCTGCAAACCTGGGTGCCACTAGCGCTCATAAATGTCTTCATCCCGCTTGCCCTAGCACTGACTTTAATTCGCGCGATCAGTTATGGGCTAAGAGTGGCTTTCTCCTTCGGCGCCTTGGTGCAACTCATAGAACAAGTTTTGTCCTGGCTGGTATTGCTGGGCTTAATCGTGCACCTCAGCGGTTTTAATCATGACGTCGTCCAGGCCCTGGATGAGTTTGGCATCACCGTGGGCAAGCAGCGCATTTCATTGCTACTGGTCTTGGAAGGCTTGCTGTCGATTCTGGTGACTTTGATTATCGCCTTGTGGATAGGCCGCTTAATCGAAACACGGGTGATGCGCACCGAGACCTTGGAATTGAATTTACGCATCGTGCTCGCGAAAATCGTGCGCGCCTTATTGATCGTCGTGGGTGTGCTCATCGCCTTGCCCTTGGCGGGCATCGATATCACTTTTCTATCGGTGTTCGGCGGCGCCCTGGGCGTGGGATTGGGTTTCGGCTTACAAAAAACCGCGAGCAATTACATCAGCGGTTTTATTATTTTATTGGACCGATCGGTGCGCATAGGCGATGTCGTGACCGTGGATAATAAATACGGCGAGATTACGCAGATCACCAACCGCTATACCGTGGTTAAAAGTTTGGATGGCACGGAAGCCATCATTCCCAACGAGACCATGATTACCTCCACCGTGGTCAATCATTCGTTTTCCAGCCGCCAAGTGCGCATTATTTTGCAGGTGCAAATCAGCTACGGCAGTCCGCTAGAGCAAGCGATGACGATATTGCGCGAGGTTGGGCGTAATCATCCGCGAGTATTGCAAGACCCCGCGCCCGAGGTGTTTATCAAAGAACTGGGAGATAACGGCATCTTCTTGGAGCTGGTGACTTGGATAGAGGATCCCGAGGAAGGCCAGCTTAGTTTGCGCTCAGCCCTGTATCAAGAACTACTATTAAGATTTAAGGCAGCCGGAATTAGCCTGCCCTACCCTAGGCGGGATATTGCGATTTTAGATTCTTCGGGAATAGCCGATAAAAAACATTGAGATTTTGGTTTTGCCCCCAATCTACGCCTTTAATGTAGAATTCGCCGTGACTGTTATTTTCAAATGAGGATTTCATCTTTATGTTCAGTGGCTTAATTGATATGCCTTGGTGGGGTTATATAGTTGTCGTACTGGTCTTAACCCATATTACGATAGCCGGCGTGACGATATTCTTGCACCGTTGCCAGGCCCACCGCGCCCTAGATTTACACCCTGTTGTAAGTCATTTTTTCCGCTTTTGGCTGTGGCTTACCACCGGCATGGTCACCAAGGAATGGGCCGCGATACACCGTAAACACCATGCGGCCTGCGAAACCGTCAATGATCCTCATAGCCCACAAATTCTCGGTATAGAAAAAGTCATGTGGCAAGGTTCCGAGTTATATCGCGCGGAATCGAAAAACCTGGAAACTTTGGAAAAATACGGCAAGGGCACCCCCGACGATTGGATAGAGCGCCATCTTTATACGCGGCATTCAGCGGCCGGCGTGACGCTGATGGCGATTATCGATCTGCTGTTATTTGGTCCTATCGGGATCACCATGTGGGCCATACAGATGTTATGGATACCGTTTTTTGCCGCCGGCGTGATCAATGGCATAGGCCATTTTTGGGGCTACCGCAATTATTCGGCGGACGATGCCAGCCGCAATATTCTGCCCTGGGGCATTATTATTGGCGGCGAAGAATTGCATAACAACCATCATGCTTACGCCACCTCGGCGCGTTTATCCAGCAAATGGTATGAATTCGACATCGGCTGGATGTATATCCGTTTGTTATCCATGGTGGGCTTAGCCCAAGTCAAACGCGTCGCGCCGAAATTAAAACTCGACGCCGCTAAAACCTTATGCGACGCCGCGACCGTGCAAGCCGTGATCACCCACCGCTATGAAGTCATGTCCCGGTATATGAAATTGCTTAAGACCACCATAGGCGAGGAGATCGGCCATTTGCGTCAACAAGGCCAGAAATTTGATGTCAAAACCTTCCGTCGCTGGCTGCACTTACCTGAAAGCGAGTTGAAAGCGCCTGAACAAGCGCAGTTAAAACATGCTTTAAGCTTGAGTAAAGTATTGGCTACGATTTACGCCATGCGCCGCGAATTATCGGCGGTGTGGGAACGCTCCACGCTTACGCAAGAGCAATTAACCAAGCATTTAGAGGACTGGTGCCACCGGGCCGAAGCCAGCGGCATCGAAGCCCTGGGCTTATTCTCCCGGCGTCTGCGCAGTTACGCCGCCTAAGAGTTAACCACTCAATCCGCTAGGGCGCCCGTTTATCGCGTGGTGCCCTATTTTTTTGCCTCTTATCTAGACACGCCAGGCGCTCCCCACTAGCATTAAATGGACACGCGCGTCCGCGCATACGCCTAGCTAGGAGGTTGGCTGAATTCTCTAAGCCCTCATACTTCTCCGCGCCGCATTTCCGGGTGGCTGGCAGGCTTTACGTGCGTTTTAGGCGTGACCGCATTGCTGCGTACGTTTACAGGTGGCGGGTACGCCCTATTCTCTGCGGCTATCATGCCCAATTCCGCGCTCGCCTTATGCGTCATGGGCGTCGGCATTATCGTCAGCTCAAGTTCCCGCAAACTGTTTAGGGTCCTGGCCCCGCTCGCCTTCTTTTTAGTTCTATCGGTTTCATCCATCACGCTTGCCGAATATGCCCAGGGTATCAGCTGGAGTATAGACACCTTACTCACCCGCCATCCTTCGCGTATCGCGCCCTTAGCCGCGTGGTGTTTATTGCTCACCGCGGTGGCGGGGTTTTTACTAGAGGGGCAGCGGCGTTGCCAAATTTGGTTATTTATGTTTGCGACCACTGCCGCGGGCTTCTTGTCCTTGCTCACCTTAATGGGTCATTTATTCGATGTAAAACCGTTTTCCGGAAGCGGCACTTCTCCCATCACTGCCTTAGGTTTATTTACGCTTGCCGCGAGTTTGATTTTTGCGCGGCCGCATATCACGCTGACTGAAATTTTCTTTAGTGCAACCACCGGCGGTATCATGGCGCGCCGCCTGTTGCCGGCGGCGCTCTTGCTGCCTTTGCTGATTGGTTTTTTAGTGCATGTCGGCGAGGCGGCCGGGCTCTACGATGCGGCATCCGGGGTTTCCGTGGCCGCGATCATTTTTTTAGTGAGCTTTACCACCTTGGTCGCATGGAGCGCGCATTCAATCCATCGCGTCGATCAAGCGCTGCAAAGCGCACGCCGAGAAGTGGAGGAATTAAATCTCTCGCTGGAGCAGAAGGTCATCCTCAGAACCGCCGATTTGCAAAAATCGAATAGCCAATTGCAAACCGAAATCAATGAACGGCGTTTGATCGAACAAGAGCTGTTCCAATATCGCGAACGCTTGGAAGAAATCGTGGCACAGCGCACGGAAATGTTGGAGCGCGCCAATTTACAACTGCTGGAGGAAATCGCGCAGCGCAAGCAAGTAGAGCGCAAATTATCCGAACAAAAAGAACGGGCGCAGGTCACGCTGGCATCCATAGGCGATGCCGTGGTCACCACCGATGCTCAGGGCAAGGTCGTGTATTTAAATCCCGTGGCCGAAGGCTTAACCGGTTGGCAGGCGAGCGAAGCGCGGAGCAAGCCGATTACCGAAATCATGCGCTTGATAAACGAGACCACCCGGCTCTCGGTAGAGAATCCCGCCCTTGCTTGCCTGCGTAAAAACGCGCGCGCGGTGACGAATAACGCGAATCTTTTAATTCGCCGCGACGGCAGTGAAATTCCGGTTTCCGATTCCGCCGCGCCTATACGCGATCGTGATCAAAACACCGTGGGGGCGGTACTGGTCGTGCATGACGTTACCCACGAGCGAAAACTCACCCAATTGCTGTCCTACCAAGTATCCCACGATGCCTTAACCGGGCTGGTGAATCGCCAGGAATTCGAACGCCGCGTCACCCGGGTTCTGGAATCCGCCCGATCCGAAGCCAGCGATCACGTGTTGTTGTTTCTGGATCTGGACTACTTCAAGCAAGTCAACGATACCA
>CAZKHT010000132.1:0-8106 GCA_964552595.1 uncultured Burkholderiales bacterium | reverse complement strand
GTGATGTTCTATCAACATGCCGATGAAACGTTCCAGAGAACCCAAAATCGCCCTATGCAGCATAACCGGGACTTTGCGGCTATTGTCTTCCGCCACATAGCTCGCACCCAGGCGCTCGGGCAATGAGAAATCTAACTGTATGGTGCCGCATTGCCAGACCCGGCCCAGGCTGGCATGCAGGGCGAATTCAATTTTAGGGCCATAGAAGGCGCCCTCGCCGGCTTGCAAATCGAAGCTCAGGCCTTTGTGCTTTAAGGCCGCATCTAAAGCCGCTTCAGCTTTGTCCCAGGCTTCATCCGCGCCTACGCGCTTAGGCGGCCGGGTGGATAACTTCACGTCGACTTCGTTAAAGCCAAAATCGCGATACACCTTGAGCAGCAAGTCGATAAAGGTGCCGACCTCTGCTTGCACTTGATCTTCGGTGCAGAAAATGTGCGCATCGTCTTGCACAAAGCCTCGCACCCGCATAATGCCGTGCAGCGCGCCCGAGGGCTCGTTGCGATGACAAGAACCGAACTCCGCCAAGCGCAAAGGCAGATCGCGATAGCTTTTCAGGCCTTGATTGAATATTTGTATGTGGCCGGGGCAGTTCATGGGCTTCACCGCGTAATCGCGATTTTCCGAGGCCGTAGTAAACATATTCTCGCGATAGTTTTCCCAGTGTCCGGATTTTTCCCAGAGCACGCGGTCCATCACCAAGGGCGTGCGCACTTCTTGATAGCCGTGTTGGTCAAGCTGGTGCCGGATATATTGTTCTATCTGCTGCCAAATCACCCAGCCCTTAGGGTGCCAAAACACCATGCCCGGTGCTTCGTCTTGCAGATGAAATAAATCGAGTTGTTTGCCTAACTTGCGGTGATCGCGTTTTTCCGCTTCTTCTAAGCGGAACAGATAGGCGTCTAGATCCTCTTTCTTGGTCCAGGCGGTACCGTAAATACGCTGCAACATTTCATTGCGTGAATCGCCGCGCCAATAGGCACCGGCCAGCTTCATTAATTTAAATACTTTGAGCTTGCCGGTAGACGGCACATGCGGGCCACGGCATAAATCAATGAAATCACCATGGCCGTAGAGCGAGATATCTTCATCGCCGGGGATGGATTCTATGATTTGCGCTTTGTAATGCTCGCCGTGATTCTTGAAGAATTGTATTGCGTCCGATCTATCCATCACCGTGCGCGAGACCGGCAAATCCCGGTTAGCAATTTCCGCCATCTTTTTTTCGATGGCCGCTAGATCCTCGGGGGTGAAGGGACGCTTATAGGAAAAATCGTAATAAAAGCCATCCTCTATCACCGGACCTATGGTGACTTGGGCGTCGGGAAAAAGATGTTTCACCGCATCAGCGAGCAAATGCGCGGTGGAATGACGTATAACTTCTAAGCCCGCCGGGTCTTTATCGGTCACGATGGCGAGTTCGGCATCATTTTCGATCTTAAACGACGTATCGACCAGCTTGCCATTCACCCGCCCCGCCAGCGCCGCGCGCGCCAGGCCAGCACCTATGCTGGCGGCCACGTCGGCCACCGTCACGGGCGTGTCGAAACGGCGTTCGGAACCATCCGGCAAACGAATTACAGGCACCACATCCTCACGATTTAAGCTCGCTAAAAACGCAGAAGTCAGACTATTCGAAAAATAGTCTGACTTCTGTTTCCAAAATTGGTAGGCGCGATTGGACTCGAACCAACGACCCCCACCATGTCAAGGTGATGCTCTAACCAGCTGAGCTACGCGCCTAAGGCAGGCGGATTATACAGAAAATGTAGCAGTGGTTTAATGGCTAATTGAAAATCTAGCTATGCTTACAATCACCATCCACGAGTGATCAATGATTTATTTTTTTCTTTTCGTCAGCTTGGCGATTACGAAGCCACTTACTCCAATAGCAAACAGCCATAGTGAATCTGGCTCAGGTAAGGGAACCGGTAGGTCGATTGCAAATACTTGGGTCGGCAAATATAACGATGCGCCAACAAATAGGGCGTGCAAGGGGGTTAATTTCATAATTTTCTCCGGTCTGTTAATAATATTAGAATTCAAGGATAAACAAAGCAACTCTCATACCAATTTTGGGGCGATGGATTATCTTTGAAAATGAAGGGGAAAATCGGATTTTGCTACTCATATTGTAAAAAGGCTCGACATATCGCCGAACATTCGGCAGACGACCGTTTTTAAGCACGCCTTACGGTTTTCACGCCGATAACTTTTTTCACCTCCAGCATAATACGGTTAAGTTGGCTTAAATCTTTTACTTCCAAACTGAGGTAGACGTCGGTCAAACCGCCGCGGGTTTCCGAATTCACGCTTAAAGTAGCAGCTTTCTCAGCAGTCAAGACCGCCAGAATATCGCGCAATAGGCCCGGACGCTCATCGCCGGTGAGGCTAATATCCACCGCATGCAAGGCATTCCCGGCACTATTCCAGCTTGCCTGGAGCAGGCGACCATGCCGGTCTTCCTTTAAGCGCGAGATGTTTCCGCAGTCTTGTCTATGCACCACGACACCACGGGCTCGGGTGATGTAAGCGGCGATGGCATCGGGTGGAACCGGCTTGCAACATTTGCCATAACTCACCGCCAAACTACCTATACCCTCTATTAAGACGTCGCCTTGGGGGCTACGCGGCGCAGCGCGCGTTCGGCTTGGCGGAAGATTCACATCCTGCGGCTTGGCCACTACCCATTCTTGCAAGGCTTGTGTTAATTGGCTGGTTCTATAGTCGCCACGCCCTAGGGCAATTAGGAAATCTTCCAGCCGCGCATGATCAAATTTTTGCGCTAATTTTTCTTGATTAAAACTCGTAATGCCTAAGCGCGCGGTTTCGCGTGCGAGTATTTCCTTGCCTTGCGCAATATGGTCTTCGCTGTTTTGCGCGTTCAGCCATTGCCGGACTTTGGCCTTGGCGCGCGAGGTCACCAAATAACCCGGACTCAACCAATCGCGCGACGGGGCGCCTTGTTTGACGCTCAGAATTTCCACCCGCTCCGCATTTTTCAAGGAATAGGTAAGCGGCACGATATTGCCATTTACTTTCGCGCCACGGCAGCGGTGGCCTAAATCGGTATGCACGGCATAGGCGAAATCCAAAGGCTTCGCGCCTTGCGGCAAGTCGATGACTTTGCCCTGCGGGGTGAGCACATAAATCCGGTCATGAAACAGCTCAGTTTTAAATTGCTGCACCCATTCGCTGGCATCCGCAACTTCGTCTTTCCAGGCCAGCAATTGCCTTAACCAAGCAATTTTTTCATCGAACTCACCGCTGGCGGCCTGAGCGCCTTCTTTATACCGCCAATGCGCCGCCACGCCGTATTCGGCGTGGCTATGCATTTCACGCGTACGTATCTGGACTTCCAGCGCTTTGCCTTCCGGGCCTATGACCGCAGTGTGTAAAGATCGGTAATTATTCGCCTTGGGATGAGCAATATAGTCGTCAAATTCCCCAGGAATCGGTTGCCATAATCCGTGCACCACGCCCAGCGCCCCATAACAGGCCTTCACATCATCAACCAGCACGCGCAGCGCACGTATGTCATACACTTGGTCGAAATCCAAATGCTTTAAATTCATTTTGCGCCAGATGGAATAAATATGTTTGGGTCTGGCAGTGACTTCCGCGGCCACGCCCGCGCTTGATAATTCCGCGCGCAGACGCGCGCTGACATCCGCCAAATAAGCTTCGCGATCGGCGCGCCGCTCGTCTAATAACTGCGCCATTTTTTTATAGCGCGCCGGCTGGCGTATGCGCAGGGCTAAATCTTCCAACTCCCATTTGATTTGCCAAATGCCTAAGCGATTGGCCAAGGGCGCAAATATTTCTTGCGCTTCGCGCGCCGCTTGCTCACGTCCGGGATGATCGGGCGCGATTAAGCGCCGCAATAATTGCACTTGGTCAGCCAATAGAATCAACACCACCCGTATGTCTTCCGCCATGGCCAACAACATTTTGCGTAAAGCCTCGGCTTGGTTCACCGGATTCTTTTTGCCCTGGTCCAACACCAAATCAATACCGGCGTGATGCATGCGTCCTAAGCGACTGACCCCTTCGACCAGAGCGGCGATTTCCGCGCCTAAATTTTCTTTCAATGCCGCGACGGCAGCGGGACCATCCAGCGGTGTGTGCATGGCCAAGGCCGTAGCCACGGTTTGATAGTCCATGCGCAAACTGGATAAAACACTCGCGCTACCCAGGGCCTGCTCAAAATGCGGGTTTGCTTGGGCCAGAATGCAAGCACGCTCTAGGCAAGCACGGGCAGCGTCATCGTAAGTTTCGCTGAGGGAAGCAAGCCATACCGCCGGGTCTAAGGTTTGCCGGCTTTCGCTAAGGGAGAGCGCCGCAACTGCCATGCTTACAGCCCCAAGGTTGTGGCCGGAATCGCCAGAAAAGATGCGCGCCAGATTTCATTGAAACGCTGGCTGAGGCCTTGCGTTTTATCCGGATCATTTAAGACGGTCTCGCCCCGGGGGTAAGCATGATGAAAGCGATGCACATAATGCTGTCCATCCGCAATGAGGAAGGGATCGAATACGCCGCTGGCCTCGGTTTCGGTTTGATGAATCGCGATTGCATAACTGTGTTCGCGCAATAAAGTCATCAAACGCGGAGATTGATTCTGCGCATAATCGATTTTCTGTAACACCATAAACACACGGTTGCGCGTATCACGTAGTAAAAAATCCCGAAGGCGGGAATAGCGCTCCGGGCTATTCCAAGCGCCGTCCTGTAAATCGAAATCGAAAATCTGCAAAGCTTGTCTCGCCTCGACAATGACCATATCCAGTGCCGACCGGTACTCGCTCAATGTGGAAAATGAATGGGATAAGGGACTGGTTTGCATTTCTTAACCCGGGTTATCGATCTCAATATACGCTGCTTCATACCAATCATAGAAAATCCTAAAGCATGCTTTATCCGCCGTGCGTAATAATTCAGGGGGCAAATGCCGGTGGTCGGCAAAAAACATAAATAATTTGCGCATACCCCGCGGTATTTCTAGAGCTTCGCCATTCATAAAAAACGCGCCTCCGGTAAATAGCATTTGCGATTTCAAAGCCATTTTCAAGCCACGCTTTTTAATCTCTACGCTGAATTTTGCAAACGATAAAACCGCCTGCGGCTCGAAACTGACGTGCGGTTTAGGTTCGGTTAAATACCGCCCTAGGAATTGCACGATATCTTTGCGCTGCCATTTCACACTCGCAATACACCGTTCAACTGCAACAAAAATTGTGGGGTAATATTCCGCGGGATGCGGGGTTGCCTGCAAATCCGGGTCCCGGTACATTCCCGGTAGCGCCAGATGATCTTGTATATGAGTTAAAAATTGGGTCAGCAGCTCTTGTCGCGAGGGCGCGCGAAAACCAATGGAATACGTGAAATTATCATTTAAGGCCACGCCATAGTGGGCATAGCGCGGCGGCAAATACAAGATATCGCCCGGTCCCAATATCCATTCTTGTTCCGGACAAAAGGCTTTAAGTAGCCGCAGCGGCGCGTCGTCTATTAAACGGTGGTCCGTTTGGGCGCTGATTTGCCAGCGCTTTTGCCCGCCGCCTTGCAATAAAAAGACATCGTAGGAATCCAAATGCGGCCCCACCCCGCCCCCTGCCGGCGCGAAGCTCACCATCAAATCGTCCAGGCGCGCGTAGGGAATAAAATTAAAAAGCGCGAGCAAATCGCGCCCGGCGGGTAGTTGCTGTTCTATGCCTTGCACCAAAAGCGACCACTGCGCTTGCTTGAGTCCGCGATAATCACAGCGGCGCAAAGGGCCGTGCTGCACCTGCCATATACCTTGGGTTTGCCGCACCAGCCGCGATTGCACATCTTCGCGTTGCGCCAAGGCTTGCATTTCCGCGAAGGACAACAGCCCTGTGAATCCCGGCACAGCCCCACGTATGAGCAGTGGTCGCTTTTGCCAGTAGTCGCGCAAAAATTGCCGCGCGCTGAGGCCGTTCAATACCGAATTTTTCATTTAAGGATTATAGCTGCGATGGCATGGTAATCGCTTCTGGAATCGTATACGGATTCTGCGCGCGCTCACCTTGATGTGCACTTAAAATAGTTTAGAATTCAGTCAACGTTGTACGGAGTTCTTCATGCTGCAAGCAGGTCATCTCGCGCCTTCTTTTGCGCTTCCCGATGCTGATATGACGATGGTCAAGCTTACCGACTACAAAGGGAAACAAAACCTTGTATTGTATTTTTATCCCCGCGATGACACGCCCGGTTGCACTTTGGAAGCCATAGAGTTCAGCGATTTAGATGACGAATGGCGACAAAATAATACGGTGGTCTTAGGCGTGTCGCGGGACGACTGTATTAGCCATGCCGCCTTTCGTGATAAGCACGGGATTGCGGTGCGCTTATTGGCCGACACCGAAGGCACGGTCTGCGCTAAATACGGCGTCTGGCAAGAAAAAGAAAAAGACGGGCAAAAGAAAATGGGCATTGTGCGCTCGACTTTCATTATCGATAAAAGCGGCATGCTGCGGCACGCCTTGTATGGCGTCACGGCGAAGGGCCACGCCCAGGAAGTCCTCAAATTAGTGAAGGCGCTGTAGAATGACCGTCTTTAAGTAGCTCAACCTACCCTAGCCGCCATTCCGGCGCCGCCTTAGGGATTAACGCGAGACCCTTCCCATGCAAATCGTCAAAGACACCGTCGTTTCCATCACCTATCAATTGGCCGATACCGCCGGCAAAATTTTGGAACAAACCGAGGAGCCCATCAGTTATTTGCATGGCGGCTACGATAATATTTTTCCGACGGTGGAAGCCGAACTGCAAGGAAAAAACGTCGGCGAATCCTTGACCGTCATGCTGGAACCGGAATACGCCTTCGGTGAATATGATGCGGAGTTGATACGGGTGGAATCCAAGGACCGCTTTCCCGTGCCGAATGTGGAAGTCGGCATGCAATTCGAAGGTCAATCGGATGACGGCGAAGATATGTTGCTCTACACGGTGACGGAAATCACCGACGACACGATTATTGTGGACGGCAATCATCCGCTGGCCGGACAAACTTTGAAGTTTTCTTGTACCGTAACCGATGTGCGGCCCGCCTCCAAGGAAGAAATCGAGCACGGCCACGCCCACGGCGAGCATGGCCACCATCATCATTGATGTCGATCAGGCGACGGCTTAAGGCGCTTCGTCTTGCAAATTTTTTAATATGTAAATTAAATCCAGCGCGGCTTTCGGGCTCAGTTCATCCGCCTGTATCGTCGCGAGTTTTTCCAGCACGGGGTGGGCCTTCGCGGTCGCGCTGTCGATAGCGGTATCGGCTGCGAGCGCCTGGACAAATAAATCGCCCTGCCCGGTTTGTGTCACGCTTTGATTTTCCAAGTTGATCAAATACCGCCGTGCGATTTGAATCACGTTGGCCGGTACGCCGGCTAAGGCGGCAACCTCTAAGCCATAACTTTGGCTCGCCGGACCTTCTTCCACGCTGTGCAGAAAAACAATTTTGTCCTTATGTTTTACCGCCGACAAATGCACGTTGGCGACTTGCTTAAATTCTTGAACCAAGCGCGTCAGCTCAAAATAATGGGTCGCGAATAAAGTGTAAGCCATGGTTTTTTCCGCAAGATAGCGGGCGACGGCGTAGGCCAGGGCCAAGCCGTCAAAGGTCGAGGTGCCCCGCCCAATCTCATCCAATAACACCAAGCTATCGGCAGTCGCATTGTGCAAAATATTGGCGGTCTCGGTCATCTCTACCATGAAAGTGGAGCGGCCAGAGGCCAAGTCATCCGCCGCGCCTATGCGGGTGAAGATTTGGTCAATAGGGCCTAACGTGACTTTCTGCGCCGGTACAAAACATCCGCAATGGGCCAATAACACGATCAGCGCGGTTTGCCGCATATAAGTGGATTTGCCGCCCATATTGGGGCCGGTGATGAGCAGCATTTGCCGCGCTCGTGATAGGTGGGTGTCATTACTGATGAAGTTGTCGAGCTGCGCTTCCACCACCGGGTGCCGCCCGCCTACGATGTTGAAGCCCGCTTGCTCGCTGAATTCCGGCAAGGTGTAGTTTAAGGTCTGCGCCCGTTCGGCGAATGCCGCTAAGACATCGAGTTCGGCGATGGCCGCCGCAAGCTGATG
>CAZKHT010000131.1:5225-8263 GCA_964552595.1 uncultured Burkholderiales bacterium | reverse complement strand
CGCTAGCGATTGCTTGACAGGGTTGTCGATAAAAACTACTTTAGGTACCCAACTTGCCAGCACCGTCTTTAAATTACATGGTCATAGAGAAACTCGGCCGTTACGTTATCGTCGAGGAGATCGGTCAAGGGGCGATGGGGGTCGTTTACAAGGCCGTAGATCCATTAATCGACCGCACGGTCGCGATTAAAACCATCAATCTCGATCTCTCCAAAGAAGAACTCGCTAACTTTGAAAAGCGCTTCCAGCGCGAAGTACAGTCCGCGGGTAAGCTCAACCATCCTAATATAGTCACCGTTTATGATGTGGGCCGCACCGAAGGTGTCGCCTACATGGCCATGGAGTTCCTGGAAGGCAAAGAACTGCGCGAGATTCTGGATTCCGGCGTGGTGCTGCCCATAGAGAAAATCGCGCATATATCGTCGCAAGTCGCCGAGGGACTGGCGTTCGCCCACGAGCACGGCATTGTCCATCGCGACGTGAAGCCGGCGAATGTCATGGTGATGAAAAACGGCCTGATTAAAATCACCGATTTCGGCATCGCGCAGATGTCCTCCGCTTCCCGCACCATGGCGGGCATGGTGATGGGCTCCCCCAAATATATGTCACCCGAACAAGTCGTCGGTCAAGCAGTGGACGGACGCTCGGATATTTTTTCGCTGGGTGTGGTGATTTACGAAATGCTGACGGGGAAAACGCCCTTCGGCGGCGACAATATCAGCGCCATCATGTACCAAATTTTGAATGACGACCCCATCCCGCCGAAAAATTTAAACCAAAATATTCCGGCGTCCATTAACTACATTGTTTTAAAAGCCTTAGCCAAACATCCCGACAAACGCTATCAAAACGCCAAAGAATTAGCACGGGACATCAAGCGTTATAAAACCATGGAAGTCCCGACCGGTGAACAAGCTTACAAAATCCCGGCCAGCTTGGAACGGCGCAAACAACCTCGGGAACAATTAGGGGACGCCACTCAAGTATTGCCGTCTTTAATTCCCGGTATCGCCGTCACTCGCAGCGCTCCGGCATTGCGCCGGGAGTGGTGGAGCACCCCTAGGATATTGTTGTACGCGGCCATCCCGGCCATGATTATTGTGTTCGCCCTGGTTGTTACTTTTACCAAGCGCAGCACTCCGTCGCCCGTGGCCGTGCCGCATATTGTCGAAAACGCGCCACCGCTAACCGTGACTCCGCCGGCCGTGGATACGCCGCGGGCTGAGCCCAGTTCCACGCAAGTACCACCGCGCTCGGTGACCGAAACTTCTAAGCCCTTGGAACTGAATAACCCGCCGGCCTTACCTAATACCGCCGCCACACGCGCCACCATTCCTGAAAAATCCACCACAAAAACGGAAACCAATAAAATTACCGTCGATAAACCTCTTGCAGAAAAGCCCGCTCGGGCCGAGGTAGCGGCGAAAACAGACAGCGTGACAAAAGCCCCGCCGGGGGTAGGCGAGGAAGCGACGGCGACCTTGGCCATTAGCCCCTGGGGCGAGGTTTTCGTCGATGGCAAGCGCCTAGGCGTCACACCGCCGCTGCGTAGTTTTAAAGTAGCACCGGGCAAACACACCATTTTGATCGTGAACGAAACCTTTAAGCCGTTCTCGCAAACCCTAGATTTTGCTCCCGGCAGCAGCCACAAAATAAAATATAAATTTCAGAATCAATAAGAGGTTGGAATGAAGACTTGGGCGCGCATCGTGGTCGCAGTATTTTTTGTTTTCCTAGGCGGCTGTGCCTCGCAAACCGCACGCGACATAGGTTTTGACAAATTAGCGGTGCGCAAGGCAGAGCAGACTTTGAGTAACGGCATCCATCAATACGAGGACGGCGATCTGAAGGTCGCGCAAAAAAGCCTAAACGATGCCCTAAGCTTAGGCTTAACCTTCAATTCGGACAAAGTCACAGCGCATAAATATCTGGCGTTTATTTATTGTTCTACCGGTATGGAGCGGCAATGCAAAGACGAATTCCGGCGGGCCTTTGAAGTCGATCCTAACTTTAAATTAGAACCCACGGAAATGGGCCATCCTTTATGGGGCCCGATATATAACAATGTCAGGCACGAGATGGCGGGTCGTGCTAGGAAGCCCTAGACAAGAAAAAATTATTTGTAGAAAAATTCCAGCCGCGTGCCGGCGACTTCGACAATGTCGTGATCGTGTAACGGATAAGGCGTCGCCCCCACCTCTACTCCGTTCACCAGAGGATAACTTCCCCCTTCCACATAGGTTAAGAAAAACCCCGAGGATTTCTTACCGATAACCGCGGTTTGGATACCGGGCTTGCCTAAGGTCAAAATCGGCTTGTCCAGTTCCAACTGCCGACCCGCTCCCGGGCCGCCCATAAGACGCAAGAAGCCGGTCTTCCCCACCACGGTATCACCGCTGCTCTCGCGCATGACCGTGCTGTTGTCGAACATGCGGTTGCCTTCCATCTCGCGGGTGAGATTAAAGCCTTCTCCCATGTTCATTTCTAACAAGGTGGCGCCGGCTTCGACCGGCTCGGTATCGCTAAAGCGCCGGGTGGTTGCCTCAACCCAAGAGGTTTCCGGCATGACCCAGGCTTCGTGCACATATTTCAAGGTAAAAATCGCGATATTAATTTCATCATCAGGCTGCAAATGATGGTTTTTAACGAGCTTGCCGTTAACCCGAACACCATTGGTACTGCCCAAGTCTTGCAAGAAGGAATCGTTGCGTATAGTCGTGATCAAGGCGTGTTCGCCGCTGACCGAGATATGCTCTAGGGCGATATCATTTTCACTGCGCCGACCGATTTTAATCCGCTCGCGATCTAATTGCCGCTCACGCACATCGCTGGTGGTTTGATTGGTGATAACGAGTTTAGACATAGCGCTCCTCGCTACCGGCGAGGAGACAGGGTCAAGTCGCCCTAGCCAGAATTAGCGAAATATTATCGTAACCGCCTTTGCCGTTGGCGTTGTCGACTAAGTTTTGCGCGGCGATTTCCAAATCGCCGTCGGCATGTTCTATTGCGCTCTGAATTTCAGAGTCGTCCATCATATC
>CAZKHT010000131.1:0-5215 GCA_964552595.1 uncultured Burkholderiales bacterium | reverse complement strand
ACAAGCCGTCCGAACATAATAAGAACATATCGCCGGACAAAACGGGCTGTTCTTGCATATCGACCTCCACGCCAAAATCTACACCCAAGGCGCGGGTGATCAAACCCCGGCTACCGGCAAGCCGGGCCTGCTCCGGCGTGATTAAGCCATACTCCAGTTGCTCTTGCACCACCGTGTGGTCCACCGTCAATTGTTCAAAATAGCCTTGGCGGCAGCGATATACGCGTGAATCGCCGATGCTGGCGATCGTCACGCGCGTACCATAGAACAGCGCGGCAACCAGGGTCGTTCCCATCCCAAACAGCTGCGGCTGGTTGTTTGCATACTCAAAAATTTCGCGATTAGCCTTGCCGATTGCAGTGCACAAGCGCATCGCGATCGCCGATAAACCCGAGGGCGTGGTTTCGTCGGCAAGCAGGTCCAAAGACAGTTGGCGAAACTCGTTCATGACGATATTCACCGCCATGGCGCTCGCCACTTCGCCACCATTGCAACCCCCCATGCCATCGGCTAGCACCATCAAACCAGTTTCGGGATCGAATTCCAAGCAATCTTCATTGCTGGTTCGAACCCGACCGGTGACACTGCGCGCAGCGTACTTCAACGGCGTTTGCCTCGGTAAACCCTGCCAATCCGGCGCAATGGTTTGAGCGTTTAAAGACGACATACGCATCTTTCAGTGTGCATGTTGAAATTTAAAGTTAATCATTTGTTATTTTGAGAATAATCAAAATGATTAACTTAAGAAAAATTACGTTGTCATTGTAAGAGAATTACCCTCGGTACGCAACCGCCTGATCTAAGCGCTCTATGGCGAGGATTTCCAAGCCGGCAATCGCCTGCCGTGGGCGGTTGGCTTGAGGAATCATGGCATGGGTGAAGCCTAATTTGACAGCCTCTTTGAGACGCTCCTGCCCCCGCTGCACGGGCCTGACCTCACCGGCTAAACCCACTTCCCCGAATACCACCAGCTTAGGCGGTAATGGCCGATTCTTGAAAGAAGAAACAATCGCCATTAAGACTGCCAGGTCGGCCGCGGGTTCGCTGATGCGCACACCACCGACGGCATTTACAAAAACATCCTGATCGAAACAGGCGATGCCGGCATGTCTATGCAGCACTGCCAATAACATGGCCAAGCGATTTTGCTCCAAACCGACCGAGAGCCGGCGCGGATTGGGAGCATGCGCTTCATCGACCAAGGCTTGCAATTCCACGAGCAAGGGGCGGGTGCCTTCTTGCGTCACTAAAACGCAGGAACCGGCGACGGGTTGTGCATGCTGCGATAAAAACATCGCCGATGGATTATTGACTTCGCGCAAGCCTTTTTCCGTCATGGCGAACACACCCAGTTCATTCACCGCGCCGAAGCGATTTTTAAACGCGCGCACTAAACGAAAACTGGAACTGGTCTCACCCTCAAAATATAAAACGGTGTCGACGATATGCTCCAACACACGCGGTCCGGCAAGCGTGCCTTCCTTGGTGACGTGGCCGACAAAAATAATAGAGGTACCCGATTGCTTGGCATAACGGGTCAATTGCGCGGCGCATTCGCGCACCTGCGCCACACTGCCCGGCGCGGATTGCAGGGCCTCGGAGTACACGGTTTGAATAGAATCTATCACCGCGACCTTGGGCTTTTCGCGCTGCAATATACTCAGAATTTTTTCTAGATTGATTTCCGCAAGCAAAGCGACTTGGCCCGCGTCCAATGCCAAGCGCTGGGCACGCAGTGCGATTTGCTGCGGGGACTCTTCGCCACTGACATAGAGCACGCGTTGGCTGACACTCATATGCGCCAAGGCTTGCAGCAATAAGGTCGACTTGCCTATGCCGGGGTCGCCGCCGATCAAGACCACGGCACCCGGCACTAAACCACCTCCCAGCACTCTATCCAGTTCCGCCACGCCCGTAGGCGCACGCGGAATTTCATAGGCTTCTACTTGCGCCAAGGTTTGCAATTTACCGTCGGCGGCTAAAGCGCTATAGCGGTTAATGCCGCTCCCTGTCGCTTCCGCTATGGTTTCCACCAGTGTGTTCCAGGCGTTGCAATGCGGGCACTGGCCTTGCCATTTCAGGCTTTGGCCACCGCATTCGGTGCAGCTATAGAGCGATTTGGCTTTCGCCATGGAAACCTCGACTAAGGGTGGAAAGAGAATATCAGGACGCGCCCTAAGCTCAAACCGCTAGGCGGTAAGAATGGGAACGCGCGCCGCCCGTGCCGTGAGCAATTCATAACTGATAGTACCGGCGGCACGCGCAATCTCCTCGACCGGCAAACCCTGTCCCCATAAGGTGACCGCGGTTCCTACGCCGGCTTGCGGCAAATCGCTGAGATCAACATGCAACATATCCATGGAGACGCGGCCCAGAAGCCGAGTGCGCTGCCCGTCCACCAATACCGGCGTGCCGGTGCCCGCGTGCCTGGGATAACCGTCGGCGTAACCACAAGCGACGATGCCCACGCGCATCGGCCGCTCAGCCACATAGGCCGCGCCATATCCCACGCCGGCGCCGGCGGCGACATTTTGGACCGCGATAATTTGCGACACCAAAGTCATCGCCGGCAGTAAACCCAAGATCTCGGCACTCTGATCAGCAAACGGCGAAGCGCCGTACAACATAATGCCGGGGCGTACCCAGTCGCCATGGGTCGCGGGATAACGCAAAATCGCGGCGGAGTTGGCCAGACATCTCGGCAGGCCACAATTGCCGTACAAGGTATTGAAGGCCGCATGTTGCGCATCTATCCCCGTCGCTTCGTCGGCATTGGCGAAATGGGTCATTAAGGTGATGCGCCCCACGACTTTGCAGGCTTGCAATGCCGCCAGGGCCGCGGGAAAAGCTTCTGCGCAAAAACCCAAGCGGTTCATCCCGGTATTCAATTTAAGCAGCACATCAATGCGGACCGGCGACCACAGGCGCTGCAACCACTCGATTTGTTCTTGGGTGTGTACCACGATGGTCAATTGCCGTTCACGGACCGGCGCCAATTCCGCTTCCTCGAACACCCCTTCGAGTATCACGATGGTTTGCGCAAATCCCGCTTCGCGTAAACGCACGCCCTCGTCCACCGAGAGCACCGCATAGCCATCGGCTTCTTCCAGGGCTTTGGCGGCGCGCAATAAGCCATGGCCGTAAGCATCGGCTTTCACCACGGCGAGGATTTTCGCGGCGGGCGCCGCTTGCCGAACCACCAGCAGATTATTGACCAGCGCTTCGGTATGTATCAGCGCGTGAATAGGACGAGTCATGGCATTGCAAACCGGCGCGGCAGTTTAGTGATCCTGGTAATTCCCATGCGCCAAATTTTCAAAGCGCGTGTACTCGCCCAGGAAAGCGAGACGCACCGTACCTATGGGTCCGTTACGCTGCTTGCCGATGATGATTTCGGCCACGCCTTTTTCCGGCGTTTCTGGGTTATACACTTCGTCGACGTAAATAAACAAAACACAGTCGGCCTCTTGTTCGTTGGCGCCGGATTCGCGCAGGTCCGACATGACCGGGCGCTTATTGGGACGTTGTTCCAAGCTGCGATTCAACTGCGATAAAGCAATCACCGGCACATCCAATTCCTTGGCCAGGGCTTTCAAAGAGCGCGAAATTTCCGAGATCTCCGTCGCCCGATTTTCGCCTTGGCTGCTCGCCGACATCAGCTGTATATAGTCGATCACGATTAAACCCAGCTTGCCGCATTGCCTATGCAGGCGCCGCGCGCGGGCGCGTAATTCCAACGCCGTCAGCGCCGCGGATTCGTCTATGTACAGCGGCGCGTCGTTGAGCTTGCCCACCGCATAAGTGAGGCGCTGCCAATCCTCATCTTGCAAGCGGCCAGTGCGCACCTTGTGCTGATCCAATTTCCCCACGGAGCCCATCATACGCATCACGAGTTGCGTGCCGGACATCTCCATACTGAACACCGCAACCGGCAGCCCCGATTCCAAGGCCACGTTCTCCGCGATATTCAGCGAGAAAGCGGTTTTACCCATGGACGGTCTACCAGCGACGATGATTAAATCGCCAGGCTGTAAGCCCGATGTTTTTTGATCAAGATCGGTAAAGCCGGTGGGAATGCCGGTGATATCGCTGGGATTGTCGCGCTGGAATAGCATGTCTATGCGTTCCACTACCTGGGTCAGCAAAGGCTGCAACTCCATGAAGCCTTGCTTGCCCCGCGCACCGGCTTCGGCGATTTCAAATACTTTGCCCTCGGCTTGATCGAGTAATTCGCTTGCGGAGCGGCCCATGGGACTATAGGCCGAATCGGCGATGCTGGTACCGACCACGACGAGACCACGCAGTATGGCGCGATCACGCACAATTTCCGCGTAACGCCGAATGTTGGCGGCACTGGGCGTGTTCTGCGCCAAAGCCCCCAAATACGCCAAGCCACCTATCGTGGTGAGTTCTTGACTGGACTCCAGCGACTCCGAGACGGTGACCACATCGGCCGGCTTGCTGGCGTCTAAGAGCTTGGTGATATGCCGGTAAATTAAGCGATGATCGTGGCGATAAAAATCTTGTTCGGTGATGAGATCAGCGATGCGCTCCCAGGCCGTATTTTCCAGGAGCAAACCGCCTAGTACCGATTGCTCGGCCTCCACGGAATGCGGCGGTAGTTTGATCGCGTCGAGTTGGTTATCGCCCATGGTGTGCCCGGTCAAAAAAGCAGGTTACCGAATATCTGACAAATAAAAAAGGGCCGCATCGCGGCCCTTTAACGACGCGGGTTTGCTCTAAGCCGAACCTAGAACAGATACCGTAATCGTTGCCTGGGCATCGCTATGCAAAGCCAAGGTAATCGGATAATCGCCGATTTGTTTGAGCGGACCCAAGGGCATGCGCACCTCGGATTTCGCGACTTCAAAGCCTTGCGCTTTCAACGCTTCGACAATGTCTATGGTCCCCACGGAGCCAAATAATTTGCCATCCGGACCGGCTTTTTGGCTGATTTGCAGCATAAAGCCCTCTAGCTTTTCTGCGCGTGCTTTGGCTTGCGTCAATTGATCAGCTTGCTGTTTTTCCAATTCCGCGCGCTTGGCTTCAAAGGTTTTTAAATTCGCTTCGGTGGCGCGCTTGGCCTTGCCTTGGGGAATTAAAAAATTGCGCGCATAGCCGTCTTTGACTTTGACCACATCGCCTAATTGGCCGAGGTTCAGCACTTTTTCCATCAATATAATTTGCATGGCGGGCTCTTTGTGCAAGTCGGTGT
>CAZKHT010000130.1:0-8404 GCA_964552595.1 uncultured Burkholderiales bacterium | reverse complement strand
TAGACCCGCAATTTCGCGCCTTTTTAGCCGGCGACTTGGGCGCGCAAATGCTCGCCATGTTAGCCAAAGCGCAAAAGAGTTCGAGTAAGGTGCAAGCTGCCTTATATGAATTGGGCGACGAAAAATTAGAGGCTGGCCTGATTGCGCTAGGCGCTAAAAAACTCAAACTAATCTTGGCCAATGGCTCGGATAAAAGCGGCGATGGCAATGCCGAGGCGCGCGCGCATTTAAACGACAGCGGCATCCCTACGATAGACAGGCTGCTAAAAAGCAAAGGTCTGGGCCACAATAAATTCGTAGTGTTCGCCAATGCCCAAGGCGCGCAGGCGGTGTGGACGGGCAGCACCAATTGGAGCACTACCGGCTTATGCACCCAGGTTAATAACGGTTTATTGATCACCCATGCGCCCATCGCGAATTTTTATCAGCGGCAATGGACGCGTTTAAAAGACGCTTCGCCCCCTGTGCTGGATCCCGCCGGTTTTCCGCCCGCCCTAGTCGCGGCTAACGATAAGCCTAGAAGTTTTAGCGTGAGCGGCAGCAGCGTCGAGGTGTGGTTTACCCGGACCTCGGATGGCCGGGATATGGATGCCCTGCGGCAATTAATCGCGGAAGCCAAAGACGCGATTTTATTTTTAATGTTCACCCCGGGCGCGCAGGGTCTGCATACCTTGGCCGGCCAGCGCGCGAATGAGGCCCATATGTATGTGCGCGGCGTGGTCAGCATTTTAGGCAATCAAGCCGGGGACAGTGATAAAAATGTGTTGGACGTGCGCCTCACCAGTAGCGATCGCAAATTTACCCCGGACCAATATACAGTCGTGCAGCCGCAAGCCGTGGACAGCGCGTTGGGCCCGTGGATAGCCGAAGTCACGCGTAAGAATTTCTTATCCCAAATCGGTCATGCCATTGTGCATTCCAAGGTGCTGGTCATAGACCCCTTGTCCGCACATCCGGTGGTGGTGACCGGCAGCCATAATTTTTCCGCGCCGGCGAGCGAGAAGAACGATGAAAATTTCGTCATTGTGCGTGGCCATAAGCAATTGGCCATCGCCTATGCCAGCCATGTCATGGCCGTGTATCAGCATTATCGTTATCGTTCTTACATCCGCGAAAGCTTGGCGCAAGGAAAAATTCCTTGGAGTTATTTAGATAACGACGATCAGTGGCTGAAACATGAATTGCAATCCAAGGCCTTGGAAATCGCATTTTGGACTTAGCCCGCAAAGTTCCCGGTGTCATCGGTAAAGAAAATGCAGCGCTTGGGAATATTTTCGCCCTCACCCTGTTTACCTGAGGCAAGCGCCGCGATTACCCGCAACAGCGCTCGCCCAAATCATGATGCGAGAGACCGATAAGCTAGAAACCCATATTCCCCGGCTGCGCCGTTATGCCCGCGCATTGACGGGTGACGCGGTGCGCGCCGACGATTTGGTGCAAGACACCTTAGAGCGCGCCTGGCGTAAATTCAGTTTATGGCGGCGTGGTTCGGATTTGCGCGCCTGGCTGTTTAGCATTATGCATAACCTGTACGTGAATCAATTGGACGCGCGTGGCCGACGGCCGGAAGAAGCTCTGCCGCACGATCTCGAGATCCCCGTCGCCAGCGAACAAGAGCGGGGCTTGGAGTTGCGCGATTTGAGCACCGCCTTAATGCAGTTGCCGGCCCCTAATCGCGAAGTGTTATTGCTGGTAGCCTTGGAAGAATTGTCCTATGAGGCCGTGGCGAAGATACTGTCCCTCCCCATAGGGACGGTGATGTCGCGCCTGTCACGCGGCCGGGAAATGCTGCGAGGTATTTTGTCAGGCAGCGCCCAGCCCGTGCTGCGGAGAGTGAAATGAAGGAACTAAACGACGCTGTCTTGCATGCTTATGTCGACCAACAGCTGACGCCGCAAGAGCGGGCACAGGTCGAAGCTATGCTCGCGAACGACGCGCAGGCCGCGGAGAAAGTGGCTGCTTATCGCAAACAAAATGAAATGCTGCATGCCTTGTTTGATCCGACCTTGAGCGAAACCGTGCCGCCGACCTTGCGCGTTCGCCCGGCCTCAGCCTCACCCATGCGTTACGCCGCCATGCTGGGGATATTGGCCCTGGGTTTAAGCTTGGGCTATGGCGTGCGCAGCCTGCGGGAAGCGGCACCTGCGCAATTGACTTGGTATCAGGAAGCGGCATTTGCGCATGTCGCTTTCGTCCCGGAGGTCTTGCATCCGGTGGAAGTCAGCGCGGCACAAGAAACGCATTTGGTGAATTGGTTGTCCAAGCGTCTGGGTGCCAAAGTGCGGGCGCCCCACTTACAGCAAGCCGGTTTTGAATTAATGGGGGGGCGTTTGCTTCCCGCCGATGCGCAGCCGGCCGCGCAATTCATGTATCAAGACAGTCGCGGGCAAAGGCTTACCCTATACGTGAAACGAGAGCCCAAAGCCGAGACCGAAACCGCCTTTCGGTATGCGACCGAAGACGGTGTAAGCGTGTTTTACTGGGTCGATAGAGATTTCGGCTATGCTTTATCGGGTGAGTTACCGAAAGCCGATTTGTTGCGGGTTGCCGAAACCGTTTACCGGCAATTGAATCCCTAATTTCTATCGTGTGTAAGCGCCATGTAAGGGAATGCCCGGCCCGCCGACTAAGCGTGAAAGGAGATTGCTATGCTGATACGCCGCCCCGCCGATATTTTGCCGTCCGAGATTACACCGCCCGAGATTTATCACGATAGACGAAAGTTTATGTTGGGGCTGGCTGCGCTCAGCACGACTGCGCTTTTGCCACGCGTTGGCCACGCCGCGGCTTTACCGAATGTGAAAAAAAGCGCGTATCGGGTTGATGAGGCGTTAACGCCGCTGGCCGACGTGACCAGCTATAACAATTTTTATGAATTCAATACCAGCAAGGAAGGCCCGGCCTATCTCGCCAAAGATTTTGTAACCCGGCCCTGGGCGGTGACGGTGGATGGCTTAGTGCAAAGACCCCTCACTTTCAGCCTGGATGATTTATTCAAGTTACCGCAAGAAGAGCGGGTGTATCGCCTACGTTGTGTCGAAGGCTGGTCCATGGTAATTCCTTGGGTGGGCTTTCCGCTCGCCGCTTTGCTCAAGCAAGTTCAACCTTTGAGTAGCGCTAAATTCGTGGAATTCACTTCGGTCTTAGACCCCAAGCAAATGCCGGGACAACGTGCACCTATTCTGGACTGGCCTTACGTCGAGGGTTTGCGCATAGATGAGGCGCAGCACCCTTTAACGCTGATGGCCACGGGTTTGTATGGCGAAACATTGCCGAATCAAAACGGCGCGCCGGTGCGTCTAGTGGTGCCTTGGAAATACGGCTTTAAAAGCGCCAAGTCCATAGTCCGTATACGCCTGGTGGAAAAAGCGCCGGTCAGTGCCTGGATGCGCGCCGCGCCCAATGAATATGGCTTCTTCTCTAACGTCAATCCGGAAGTCGATCATCCGCGCTGGAGCCAGGCGCGGGAACGCCGCATAGGTGAATTCTTGAAACGCAAAACCTTGCCGTTTAATGGTTACGGCGATCAAGTCGCGCAAATGTATGCCGGGCTAGATCTGAAAAAGTACTTCTAAATTACTTTTTCTATCGCGAAACCGACCATGCCGCGCTGGTTAAAACCCCTACTTTTTGCCGTCTGTTTATTGCCTTTAGCGCGTCTGGTCTGGCTGGCCTTGCACGCCGGCTTGGGCGCTAATCCTATTGAATTTGTGACCCGCTCTTCGGGTACTTGGACCTTGGTGTTCTTAATGATCACCTTAGGCGTGACGCCCTTGCGTCGCCTCATCCGACGCAATGAGTTGATCCGCTTCCGGCGCATGCTGGGCCTGTTCGCCTTCTTTTACGCCTGTCTGCATTTCACGACTTATATCTGGTGGGATCAATTCTTCGATTGGCAAGCTATTGCCAAAGACGTAATAAAACGCCCGTTTATTACTGTGGGCTTCACTTCTTTCTTATTGTTAATACCGCTGGCGGTGACCTCCACCAACGCCATGCAGCGGCGCTTGAAACGGCGCTGGCAGCAATTGCATCGCATGGTTTATTTCATCGCCATAGGCGGCGTGGTCCATTATTGGTGGTTAGTGAAGAAAGACCTCACCCAGCCCATTATTTACGCCAGCGTGTTGACCCTGCTTCTGGGGTTTCGCCTGCTCTATAGACGCAGAGCAAACACGCCTACCAGAGGCGTGGCGGCCTCCGCTAACCCCGGCTGAGCAGCCTGCCCCGTTCCGTTCCTCCGTGCCTCTGGCACACCTCCGCTAGCGCGACTGAATCAACAACAGGAATGAAAAAGGCGGATGGGTTTCCCCATCCGCCTTCAAGGCAATAACGCCTCGCGACTGCTTATTTAAGCAAAGAAGCGACCGTTGCCATCGGCTTCGGAATAACCGGAGCGATAGGCGCTGGGCTGGGCGACATGGCTTTGGGTGCGGATTTCTTCGCAGCCCGTTTTGCAGCAGGCTTCTTAGGAGCTGCTTTTTTTGCGGCGGGTTTTTTAGCCGCGGGTTTTTTTGCAGGCTTCTTAGCGGTTGCCTTTTTAGCCGTGGCTTTCTTAGCGGCTGGCTTTTTCTTGGCTACTGCTTTTTTGGCTGCTGGCTTTTTCTTGGCGACAGCCTTTTTAGCGGCTGGCTTTTTCTTGGCAACAGCCTTTTTAGCAGCGGGTTTCTTCTTGGCTACTGCTTTTTTAGCAGCGGGCTTCTTCTTGGCTACTGCTTTTTTAGCAGCGGGCTTCTTCTTGGCCGCGGGCTTTTTAGCTGCGGCTTTCTTTGCAGCGGGCTTCTTCTTAGCTGCGGCTTTCTTAGCGGCCGGTTTCTTCTTGGCCGGTTTAGCGGAGCCGCCAGAGGCGCCCGCTGCGAGCATTTCATAAGTAGACATACGTAAAACTCCTTTATAAAGGTAAGTGTTCAGAAGCAATTGCATCCGCACAGCCTAAGGCTTGCACTCCCTCGATGGCACCGGTTACTGCTCCGGCCCGCAATTGACTCACGCGCAACTCTTACTTTCCGTGACTCAATTGAGAGCAATGCCACTCGGTGACGCGAAATGTATTGCACGTCGCGATAGCGCACAAGCACTTTCATGCAACAAGTTGCATTTTTTCTTTATCGGAGAAGGAGTTAAAAACTTTAGTGTTGAATCGAAACCAAACACGGAGAACTGGAGATGCTCTGAGATGCCCGCCAGAAGCGGGGTTTTCATGGTTGTTTTGAGTCGATACTATGTGCTCTGAAAAAAATAAATCAGCGCGAAAAACGATTTATTTTTTTACGCGTCGGGCGGCAAAACGTGCTCTAAAGCGTAAAGTTCCGCGACTTTTTCTCGTTTACGGATCAAAAATGGCGTTTCACCGCTCACCATGACCTCGGCGGCGCGGGGCCGCGTGTTGTAATTCGAGCTCATACTCATGCCATACGCGCCGCTAGACAGGATGGCGAGCAAATCGCCTTCGGCAAGCGCGAAAAGCCTATTTTTACCGAGGAAATCGCCACTTTCGCAAACTGGGCCGACGATGTCGTAGAACTGTTTTTCGCCCGCGCGCGGGATCACCGGAAGGATTTCATGATAAGCGTCGTACAAGGCAGGGCGAATAAGATCGTTCATCGCCGCATCCACGACCGCAAAGTTTTTTGCGCTGCCGGGTTTGACGTACTCGACTTTGGTTAAGAGCAGGGCGGCATTGCCCACCAGGGTGCGCCCCGGCTCCAACAGCAAGTTCAGATTGCGTCCGGTGAGCCCGCGGCATATTGCGGCCGCGTAATCCGTAACGGCGACCGGCGACTCCTCCTGGTACCGTATACCTAGGCCACCGCCCAAGTCGAGATGTTCTAGGACGATGCCTTGCGCGCTTAACTGATCGACCAGTTCCAGTATTTTTTCCAAGGCCGCGGCAAACGGTTCGAGTTCGGTGATTTGCGACCCTATGTGACAATCCACGCCGCGTATTTTGACGTGCTGCAACTGCGCGGCTTGGGCATAAAGTGACGCTGCTTGCGCATATTCCACGCCGAATTTGCTCTGTTTAAGCCCAGTGGAAATATAGGGATGGGTGTTCGGATCGACGTCCGGATTGACGCGAAACGAAATAGGCGCGACACAACCCAGTTCCGCAGCGACCCGATTCAGCCGCAACAACTCCGCTTGAGACTCGATGTTGAAGCATAAAATATCGGCTTCCAATGCGACTCGCATCTCGGCGGCGGTTTTACCCACGCCGGAGAAGACCACCTTACGCGGATCGCCGCCGGCGGCCAGTACCCGAGCTAACTCTCCGCCGGAGACGATGTCAAAGCCCGAACCCAGGCGCGCAAATAAATTCAGAATCGCCAGATTGGGATTGGCCTTCACCGCATAGCAAAGCAAGTGCGCTTGTGCCCCAAAGGCACGATCCAGGTCTTGAAACGCTTGCGTCATCGCCTGCCGGGAATAGACGTAGCATGGCGTGCCCACCGATTGCGCGATCTCGGCGAGCGCGACTTCCTCGGCGAACAATTGGCCGTCGCGATAGACGAACATGGCGTTACTTATCCGGCGCGGCCGGGGTAAGCACCGGAGGCGGCGCGGTCGATCCGGTGGCGGTAGGTAGTCGCGGCTGACTGCCATCGGGTAAAACTAAAGGACCCTTCAAGCCGCATGCTTGAAGACCGCAAGAGAGTATCGCTAAGATAAAAACGAGGCGCATGAAATATGTCAAACTCAAGTAGCCAGGCAGGGCTGGCGAATTAATCAGGCAGAACAGCAAGCCGGATATTAACAGGGAACCTTTATGACTGAAACCGAGTTCGAAGACAGTGTCGATGCCATATTGCAAAAAATCGAGACCGCTTTGGAGGCGAATGCCCCCGACGTCGATTTCGAAACCGTCGCCGGCATTCTGACTTTAGAGTTTACCGACGGCAGCAAGATCATTATTAACCGCCAGAGCGCCAACCAGGAGATTTGGATAGCCGCCAAATCCGGCGGCTATCACTATCGCTGGAACGGGCAAGCTTGGATAGATACTCGTAGCGGCGATGAGTTGCTCAGCGCGCTCGCCCGCTTCGCCAGCCAACAGGCCGGAGAGCCCGTCGTTTTATAGGCTGGCGACAAGCTTACGCGGTTCCGCTATTTAGTTTCGACTCGCTATGATACCGTAAGCGGATGGTGATTTAGCTTGGGCGTCGCCCTGGCCCTATTCCCGCTGGTAAAAACAAGGCCGTCATGAGAAAAAACGCATTTACCCTGCTCGAACTCACCGAGCGCTTGGGAAATATTATCCGCGCCGAAATGCGCCGGGTGGGCAGTGCTTACCGCCTGCATCCCGTGCATTTACAGGCCTTGTCGTATTTAAAACAGGCGAATCGCTATAGCAATACGCCGCAAGCCTTGACCGAGTACTTAGGGTTGACCAAGGGCACGGTCTCGCAAAGCCTGCTGCTCTTGTATCGCAAGGGCTTGGTGGCGCGGTATGTGGACGAGGCGGATAAACGCGTGGTGCGACTCAAGCTTTCGGCCGCGGGCAAACGTTTAATGAAAGATGCCCAATTAGCGCCGGTATGGCAGACCGCGGCCGCCAATGTTAGCCCGCCCCGGATTAAGACCACGGTTTTGGTTTTACTGGAGACCTTACGCAATCTGCATGCGATGAATAATGAGCGCAGCTTCGGGGTGTGCAACACCTGTGCCCATTTGCAAAGAGACAGCGCTCGGATTCATCACTGCGGTTTATTCGGCGACCGGCTGGCGGTGCCTGAGACACGGCAGATTTGCCGCCTGCACGTGCCCTTGTAAGGCGCGCGTTTAAACCCAGTTGAGTTTGGATCGCCTAAGCGGAGGATTCCACGCTTAGGATATAAGGCGCGGCGAGCGCGATTTGATTTCGGCCAGCGGCCTTGGCTTGGTATAAGGCTTTATCCGCTTCCGCTTGCAAAATCGCCCCGTCCAAAAACGGCGGCGCACTCGCGATGCCCGCGCTAAAGGTGACATTAAATATTTGCTTCTCGGAATGGAAATTAATCCGGGAAAAAGCCTCGCGCACCGCGTCTATCAAACGCATGGCGGCATGCGCCGGCGTATTGGGCAAGACCACTACGAATTCCTCGCCGCCGTAACGGCCGATCAGGTCGGTTTGCCGGAAGCGTTGCCGCAATAAACGCGACAAGCCGCGTAGCACCCTATCCCCGGCGGCGTGACCATAAGTGTCGTTGATCTTTTTAAAGTGATCTAAATCGATCAAGGCATAAGACAAGTTGCCGCCTTGGCGCGCGCGCAAATTGAGTTCTCGCAATAATTGTTCTTCAATGTGCGCGTGGTTCAACAGACCGGTCAGGCTGTCCCTCACCATTAAGGCGGTGATAGCGCGGGCGCGCCGGGCCCGCGCTTCTATTGTGGCGATCAAATTCCGGGCCGAAAGCGGCCTTAAAAA
>CAZKHT010000129.1:0-8420 GCA_964552595.1 uncultured Burkholderiales bacterium | reverse complement strand
CGCCAACGGGCAATTCATCAAAAGAAAAGTCGGAGAAATGATGGCCGTGCATGCGCCGCACATGAAACTCTAGATGCCGGTCCTCGCAGGGGCAACTCGCAATCGGCAGCTCCGCCGATAAACTGCCGCTCAAGGTGAGGACGGCCCGCTGCCCGGCTAAAAAACGTAGCCGATGGGCTGCAGCGGATTTGATGTGTATGACTCGCACTTCCTCGGTCGGCTGGCTCAGCGCCTGCACTTCGCCGCTTAAGGTTTGATCCGCGATTTCAGCGGCTGAGTGCGCCACCGCCGCTTCCACCACCAAATCGCTCACCGCCGTGCAGGCACACATCAAAACATAACCTTGCTCGCGCTGCGTCGGCGGCAAAATATAATCGTGCGGGCGAATTTGTTTGATCTCGCCGGAAATGAGGCGGGTCTTGCATAAACCGCAACTGCCATTGGAACAGCCGTAAGGCACGGGGACGCCGGCGCGCAAGGCGGCTTCGAGCAAGGTATCGCCGCCCTCCACGAAGAAATCCGCGCCCGAGGGCAAGACTTTGACTTGCGCCGCCATCACGCGCAAAAAATTATCCCGCACCATCAAGGCCTGCGCGGCTTCGCTGGTGACCGGCAGTTGCATGCGCTGCTGATGCAGCCAGTCTTTCAAGCCTGCCGCCCAGCGCGCCTGATCCCCCCCGCGCAAAACCCATTCGCCTAGCAGCTCTTGCATGCCTTCCAACATGCCGCGGGCGTGTTTCAATAGGGATTTGGTCTCGACCAATTCCTTGCTCAGTTCATGCAGGCGCGCGGCCAGTACTTCTTTATCGGGCAAAGTATGATCGACGACCCGCCGCCCGAAGGCGTGTTCTTTGATCAGCGCCGTCTCTTCCAGCATTAAATCATTTTCCAGCGTCGCTTCAGGGTAGACGCTGTGCAAAGCCTCCAGCGCCACCATGCCGTCAAAGGCATCCAGCTCGCCGTCCTGGATTTTTTTCTGTAGTGCGCCGCGGGTCACGCCGACTAAACGCGCGGCGCGATGCAAATTCAATAATTTCGCCATGCCTATAGTGTATGCGCACCCGGAAAGTTTCTCCAAGTCGCCGCCCGCAATCTCGACCATAGCCTATATTTCTCGGGATTTGGCCCTTACCGGCGGGGGCCATTTGGCGTATGATGTCCGGCTTCTCGCAGGGATTCAGCACCGTGGATTTTCCGGAAATTTTCGATGTCATCGTGATAGGCGGCGGCCATGCCGGCACCGAGGCCGCGCTCGCCAGCGCGCGCATGGGCCAAGCCACGCTCTTACTCACGCATAACATCGAAACCCTGGGTCAGATGTCCTGCAACCCTTCCATAGGCGGCATAGGCAAGGGCCATCTGGTCAAAGAGGTAGACGCCCTAGGCGGCGCCATGGCGGCCGCCACGGATGAGGCTGGGATACAGTTCCGCATCTTGAATTCCAGCAAAGGCCCGGCGGTCCGCGCCACGCGCGCGCAAGCCGATCGCGTCCTATACAAAGCCGCGATACGCCGCCGTTTGGAAAATCAGCCTAATCTCTGGCTGTTTCAACAAGCCGTGGAAGACTTAACGCTAGAGGGTGATCGCGTCACCGGTGCGATCACGCAAATGGGTTTGCGTTTCCGCGCGCGCGCCGTGGTCTTGACCGCGGGCACGTTTCTCGATGGCTTAATTCATGTTGGCTTGTCCAACTATCGCGCCGGCCGCGCGGGGGACCCCGCATCCATTAGCTTGGCGGCGCGCCTGCGCGAAATGCAATTACCCGTAGGCCGCTTGAAAACCGGCACGCCGCCGCGCATAGACGGCCGCAGCTTGGATTATTCGGTGATGACCGTGCAGCCCGGCGACGATCCGGCGCCGGTGTTTTCGTTCTTGGGCGACGCGCGGCAACACCCTCAGCAATTGCCATGCTGGATTACCCACACCAACGCCCGCACGCATGAAATCATACGCAATGGCTTAGATCGCTCGCCGTTGTACACGGGCGTGATCGCAGGCGTGGGCCCGCGTTATTGCCCTTCCATAGAAGACAAAATCTCGCGTTTCGCGGATAAAGATACGCACCAAATTTTTGTCGAGCCGGAAGGCTTGAACACGCACGAGATTTATCCGAACGGGATTTCCACCAGCCTACCCTTCGATGTGCAACTGGCTTTGGTGCGCTCGATTAAGGGTTTCGAAAACGCGCATATCACGCGTCCCGGCTATGCCATCGAATATGATTATTTCGATCCGCGTGGCTTGAAAAGCTCGCTGGAAACCAAAGCGATACGCGGCTTATTTTTCGCTGGCCAAATCAATGGCACTACCGGTTACGAAGAAGCTGCGGCACAAGGGCTGCTCGCAGGCATGAATGCCGGACTCTATGTGCAAGAAAAAGACGCTTGGTGTCCCAGCCGCGGCGAGGCTTATTTAGGCGTGATGGCGGACGATTTAATCACGCGTGGCGTCATGGAGCCTTATCGCATGTTTACCAGCCGCGCCGAATACCGTTTAAGTTTGCGCGAAGACAATGCCGATTTGCGCCTCACCGAAATCGGCCGCCAATTAGGCGTGGTCGATGATGCGCGCTGGCAGGCCTTCGAGCAAAAACGGGAAGCCATAGCCCGCGAACAAGAGCGTTTGAAATCCACTTGGCTCAATCCGCGCGTGCTGCCGCAAGCCGATGCCGAGCGCGTGCTGGGCCAAGTCATGGAACACGAATATTCCTTGCAAGCACTACTGCGTCGACCGCAAGTGGATTACGCGAGCTTGATGAGCTTGCCCGGCGCCGCGCCGGACATCCCGGTGACCGATCCCAGTGTGATAGAGCAATTGGAAATCCAAGCGAAATACGCCGGCTATATTGAGCGCCAGCGCGATGAAGTCGAAAAAAGCCGCGAGCAAGAATCCGCGAAACTGCCCTTGGACCTGGACTATCGCGAAGTGCGCGGCTTATCCAAAGAGGTTAGCCAAAAGCTGAATCAATATAAACCGGAAACCTTGGGCCAAGCAGCGCGTATCTCCGGCATCACACCGGCCGCGATTTCGCTCTTGCTGGTGCACTTAAAGCGCGGCATGGCGAAAAAGCATAGCGCATGACGGCAGCGCCGGTCTTGGCCAAGGATCTCGCCGATGGCCTCGCCACGGGTCTTGCGGCCCTAGGGTTGGCACTGGACGCACGCCAGCAAGGCGCGCTCTTGGACTACATCGCCTTAATCGCTAAATGGAATAAGGTCTACAACCTGACTGCGGTGCGCGAGCCGCAAGCCATGCTGACGCAACATTTATTCGATAGCTTGGCGGTGTTGCCGCACTTGGGTGCCGACCAGCGCTTGCTGGATGTCGGGAGCGGTGCCGGTTTACCCGGCATACCCTGTGCCATCGCCGAGCCGACCCGGCCGGTAGTGCTATTGGATTCCAATCATAAAAAGTCCACATTCTTGCGCCAAGCTCAGCTAGAGCTGGGCTTGGCGAACGTGAAAGTCGAAACCCTGCGGGTAGAGCAATATCAGCCGGATATAAAATTTGATGCCATCATTTCCCGGGCTTTTTCCGATCTGGCGGAATTTGCGCGGCTAAGCGCGCATCTTGTGGCAAAAGCCGGTAAGCTCTATGCCATGAAGGGCATCTACCCGCACGAAGAGCTGGCGAAACTGCCGCCGCCATTCAAGCTGCAAGACGTCGTCGAATTAAGCGTCCCGGGACTAGAGGCCAAGCGTCACCTGGTGATACTCACAGTGGAGGGGGCATGACAAAAATACTCGCAATTGCCAATCAAAAAGGCGGCGTGGGAAAAACCACAACCAGTGTGAATCTCGCCGCGAGTTTGGCCGCCGCGCAACGCCGCGTGCTTTTGATAGACCTGGACCCCCAAGGCAATGCCACCACCGGCAGCGGCATCAATAAATCCACGCTCAGCAAAACCGTGTATCACGTGCTCTTAGAAAGCGACGGCCTGCGCGATGTGCGCCAACTGGCCGCCCACGGTGGCTATGAAGTGATTCCCGCGAATCGCGAACTGGCCGGCGCCGAAGTGGAATTAGTCGAGGAAGAGCGCCGCGAACAGCGTTTACGCAGCGCGCTGGCCGCCGTGCAAGAGGATTACGATTATATTTTGATCGATTGCCCGCCGGCTTTGAGCTTGCTGACTTTAAATGGCTTAGTGGCCGCGCATTCGGTGATGATCCCCATGCAATGCGAGTATTACGCCTTGGAAGGCCTGAGCGATTTGGTGAATACCGTCAAGAAAGTCCGTGCGCATTTGAATCCGCAGCTGGAAATCGAAGGCTTATTGCGAACCATGTTTGATCCGCGCAACGCGCTGGCGCAGCAAGTCTCGGATCAATTGCAGCGGCATTTCGGCGATAAAGTTTATAGCACCGTGATCCCGCGCAATATCCGCTTGGCCGAAGCCCCCAGCTATGGCAAGCCGGTGTTATTTTACGACCGCGCCTCCAAAGGCGCGCTGGCCTACACCGCTTTGGCCGGCGAATTTCTACAGCGGCGCGAAGGCGCACTCGCTTAAACTTCCCTGAGTCTAAAAGTTGTATCGGAATTTCTACCATGGCAAAACCTAAAGGCTTGGGCCGCGGCCTAGACGCCCTCTTGGGCGACAGCGCGACCGCCGCGGAGCGGGAAGCGAACGATAAGCCGCGTGAACTGGCCGTGCATCAAATGCAAGCCGGCAAATATCAGCCGCGCGCGCAAATGGATGAGGCCAGTCTCGCCGCCTTGGCGGATTCGATTAAAGCCCAAGGCATTATGCAGCCTATCCTGGTGCGCAAAATCGCGGCGGATAAATACGAAATCATTGCCGGCGAACGCCGTTGGCGCGCGGCGCAATTGGCGGGTTTAAGCCAGGTGCCGGTGCTGGTGCGCGAAGTGCCGGACAACGCCGCGCTGGCCATGGCGCTGATAGAAAATATACAGCGCGAAGATTTAAATCCCATAGAAGAAGCACAAGGCATACAACGTTTAATTAACGAATTCGCCATGACCCATGAGGCCGCGGCCGAGGCGGTGGGCCGCTCGCGCTCGGCGGTGAGCAATTTACTGCGCTTATTGAATCTGCCTAAGCAGGCACAGGAGATGGTGCTGCAAGGCACGCTGGATATGGGCCACGCGCGCGCCTTATTGCCCTTAAGCGCGGCGCAGCAATTGCAAGTCGCGCACACCATAGTCGACAAGAGTTTATCGGTACGCGCCGCGGAAAAACTGGTGGCCAGCTTGCTCAATCCGCCGCCCGCAAAAATCGCGCCGCGCACGGACCGCGATACCGAGCGCTTGCAAGAAGAATTGGCTGGCATCCTGGGCACGCAAGTTCACATTAAACATAGCGGCAAAGGCCGCGGCCAGCTACGCATAGACTATGCTGATTTAGCACAGCTCGACGAATTCATCCGGCGCTTGAGTGGCAAAGCGCAGTAAACATAAGCGCATTTTGTAAAGCTCCGTCGCTCCCGCGAAGGCGGGAGCCTAAGAAATGCTGCAACGAGCTACCTGCTGGATTCCTGCCTTATTTTTTTGGAGCCCGCTATGCGGCGACTCTTCCTAATCGGCTTTTCTCTGTGGGTGACCAGTCTGAATGCGGCACCCCTGCAATATGAAACCCAAATGGTGTATATCGCGGGCAGCAAGCGCAGCGCGCGCCTACCCAAAGGCTATCGTTTAGAGTTGCTAACCACCGCGTTAGAACAACCACGCTTAATGACTTTCGCCGCCAATGGCGATTTATTCATAGGCTCACGTTCCGGCAAAGTCTATCGCTTGCCACCCCCTTACACGACGCCGCAAGTCCTGGTCACACTCAACGATTATCCGCATAGCGTCGCCCTACGCGACGGCGAAATCCTGATTGCGCAAACCAATGGCTTGTATCGTGCGCCGTATCAAGTTGGACAAACGAAAATTGCAGTGGAGGATGTGCGCCTGCTTGCACCCCTGCCGGGCGGCGGCGGACACAATAGCCGCAGCGTGGCCATAGGGCCGGATAAGCGGGTGTATCTCAGCTTGGGGATTACCAGTAATTGCAGCGACCAATATTTAGATCCGTCTTACGCTTTTTCCAATCGGCGCGGCGGCATCCTGGTGTTACGCGAAGCGAATGGCGGCGCAAGCTGGGAAACCTTTGCTTCCGGTTTCCGCAATCCCATAGGCTTCGCCTGGCATCCGGCGACGCGGGAAATGTATGCCAACAACAATGGCCCCGATCATTGGGGCTTCGATCTGCCACCGGAATATTTCAGCCGCGTGCGTCCCAGTTCATTTCACGGCATGCCATGGTTTCAGTTCGATGGTAAACATTTGCAGCGCGATCAGTGCGCTGATTCCTCGCCGCCACACCCGGCTTCGGAGGTAAGTTTACCGGTCGCGACGTTTCCCGCGCGTAGCGCACCCATGGGCATGGCCTTCGTCGCAAACCATGCTTTAGAGCCGCAGTTGCAGGGCGATGCCATTGTCGCTTTGCACGGTTCTTGGGGCACGCCACCGGGCGGCGGCGCGGCCAGCCGTAGGCCACCGGAACTGGTCTTGGTACGGTTTAAAAATGGTGTCGCACAAACGGCGGAAAATTTTCTAACGGGTTTTCAGTTAGCCAATGGCGAGCGTTGGGCGCGACCCATGGGGGTTGCTTTGGGGCCGGATGGCGCCTTGTATTTTACTAGCGATAGTGATACCGAGGGCTTGTTCCGTTTGCGTCGCTTACCCTAATTCGCATTACGTTCACCAAAAACTAAACCGCGGTGAGCAAACCCTGCGTCTTAATAAATTCCACGATCTCACTTAAACCTTGGCCGGTTTTCAAATTACTAAAAACAAACGGGCGCTCGCCGCGCATTTTTTTCGCGTCTCTTTCCATCACTTCTAGTGAAGCCCCCACCATAGGCGCGAGATCGATTTTATTGATGATGAGCAGGTCTGATTTAGTGATACCGGGGCCGCCCTTACGCGGAATTTTATCGCCGGCAGCGACATCGATAACGTACAGCGTGAGGTCAGATAATTCCGGGCTGAACGTCGCAGCTAAATTATCACCACCGCTTTCGATAAAAATCACATCCAAGTTTTCAAAAGTGCGCGATAAGCGCGCGACCGCTTCGAGATTAATCGACGCGTCTTCGCGTATGGCGGTGTGCGGGCAGCCGCCGGTTTCCACGCCTAGGATGCGTTCGGGGGCGAGGGCTTGGTTGCGTACGAGGAATTGCGCGTCCTCTTCGGTGTAGATGTCGTTGGTGACGACGGCGATGTTGTATTCATCGCGTAGGGTTTTGCAGAGTGCGAGAGTTAGGGCGGTTTTGCCGGAGCCGACTGGGCCGCCTATGCCTATGCGTAGGGCTTGGGAGTGTTTGTTCATTTTTTCCTTTTAAGGGCGTTTTTGTTGCGCTGCGCGCAGGTATTTTAGGCCGGATATGCGCCGGCGGCGCAGTTACTTTCTTTTGCTTGTCCAAAAGAAAGTAACCCAAGAAAAAGACAGCCCCTACACCGCTCCCTGCGGGAGTACCCTATGTTGCTCGCCATGCCGGGCGGCTGCGCAACTCGCGCTGCGCGCTCAGACAGTGCTCGCCGAAATCCCCCCGACATGGCTGTGCTACTCGGCGGTGTAGCAGGGCGAGGACACCTCAGGCGCGCCCGGCCTTGGAAACTGGCTTTGCTCTGCATGTATACCATGCAACATTAGCTACAAAATAAAGCGCAGCCCGACCAGTCAGGCGATGGCTTAAGGTTAGCCGGCTGGTTGATAGAGTGCCTCGAACAAGATGTTGGCACACTGATGCGGGCAATGCTGTTTGTGATAAACGATAAGCTCGCGAGCGAGAATAGGCTCTTCAACGGTGATTCCTATCGCCCCGCATAGTGCGTTCTCTTCGGCGATTAGATCTTGCTCGGTACGCCCGGGGTCGAAGAGGTCACGGTGGGTATAAGAACCCACAGGCCACGAATGCCTGACATAGATGTGCAGCGCGTGGGGTTGGGCAATCTTGTTGAGAACGAGTCGAAGCATCACGCCCTCCACTATAACCGGCGTAGCACGGCCTACGGCAGCTGAAACAACGGAAGCAAGGCACTCCAGGTCAAGGATATCCGGATATGTAAGGGCGCCGTTTCGAATGAAAAGATCACATTCTACCAGCGTGCAATTCAATGCCGCAGCGAGTTGCCGAGCCAAATGCGACTTACCTGATCCATTTGCACCATCGATACCGATAAGACCAAGGCTCTTCCTTGCTTGCGCTATGCGCAACCAAGCAATGAGTTCAGTCTCAGACGACGTGGTGCGTGGCCCGATCCCGACTGACGGAGAAGAATAGAGATTGGGGTGCTTCAATTTTTTTCTAATACCTTTCGTAGCTACGCGCAGTATTTTAGGGCCGGATATGCGCCGGCGGGCAGTTACTTTCTTTTGCTTGTCCAAAAGAAAGTAACCCAAGAAAAAGACAGCC
>CAZKHT010000128.1:0-8565 GCA_964552595.1 uncultured Burkholderiales bacterium | reverse complement strand
CCTGGCTTTTGCGCGGCTGAATTTTCTCAATCCGCTGGAGATCGCGCGCGATGGGCGCGAGGCGCTTACTTACATTTCAAAGTGGGAGGCTGGCCTGCATATTCCGGCGGTCATTTTGCTGGATTTGAATTTGCCCAAGGTATCCGGGCTGGAGGGGTTGGCGCAATTCAAGGCCCACCCGCGCTGGCGCGCGATTCCGGTGGTAGTCTTGACCACCTCGGAAGAAAACTCGGATATCCACAAAGCTTATCAGCTTGGGGTGAATTCGTATATTGTGAAGCCGGTGAGTTTCGAGAAATTTGTCGAAGTCGCCGCCCACATCGAGGTGTATTGGGGATTAATCAATCGCAATTTAAATATCGCGGCCGATTGAATGAAAATTTTGTATGTAGAGGATGATGCGCGCGACGCGGACCTGACCTACCGCTGGTTGGAGCAGGCCGCTCCCGACTACCGGATACAAGTCACAGCGCGTATTTCCGACGCTTACCGCGCGTTGCAACAACGGCCGCTGGATTTTGATCTGGTCTTGACAGATATGCGCCTGCCCGACGGCAATGGTTTAGATTTATTAGGGCATATTCGCAGTCAGAATTTGCCGCTGGCCGTGGTGGTGGTGACCGGGTCCGATGATGAGGAAGCCGTGGTTGCCGCGCTGCGCAATGGCGCAAACGATTACATTATTAAGCGCAGCGAATATCTCGCGGATCTACCCGCCACTTTGGAAGCGGCGGTTCAGCATTTTCGAGAAGACGTTGCCCGCCTCAGCCGCCCGGTGCGCTTACTGTACGCCGAACATCATCCAGCCGATATTGATTTAGTGCGTCGGCACCTGGCACGCTATGCGCCCCAATTTAGAGTGGAAGCGGCGCTGAGCGGGAGCGAAATGCTGGCCTGTTTACCGGCTAATAATACCCAGCGCTGTGATTACGATTTGTTGCTGGTGGACTACCGTCTGCCCGATATGAATGCCTTGGCACTCTTAAAAGAAGTACGTCAATTCCGCAAACTTGATTTACCCCTGGTGATCGTCACCGGCCAGGGAGATGCGGAAATCGCCACCCAGGCTTTGAAGTTAGGCGCTGCGGATTATCTGGTGAAGGGGCCGGATTATTTGCGTTATCTGCCGACCGCCTTGGAGAACGCGCATTTCCGCGCCGAGTTGGTGCGGGAACAACGCGCCCTACGCGCAAGCGAAAAACGTTTTCGGGATCTGGTGGAGCAATCGCCCTTCGCCATACAGCTGTTGGCACCTTCCGGCCAAACCTTGCAAGTCAATCCGGCGTGGGAAAAATTGTGGGGCGAAAAAGCCGCGAATCTAGCGGGCTACAATATTTTGCAAGACACGCAACTCGTCGAAAAAGGCTTGATGCCTTTCATCGCCAAAGGCTTCGCCGGCATTGCGACGGAAATGCCGCCGGTGCTGTATAGTACCTTGAAACCGGGCGCGCTGAGTCCCCGCGCGCGTTGGTTGCGCGCCTATATTTACCCGGTAAAGGACGAACAAAATAGAGTGCGTGAAGTCACACTCATGCACGAAGACGTCTCCAAGAAAAAATATGTAGAGGACGCGATTCGCTTGATCGCAGCGGGCGTGTCCGGCAGCACGGGTGCGCGCTTCTTTCAACAATTGGTGACTCAGCTCGCGATTTTATTTGACGCGAGTAGCGCTTACGTCGGCATTTTAGACCCGGCGGCGCCGGATTCGATTAAGACCTTGGCCCTCTATCAGGATGGCGCCACGGACGGCGAGCAGCACTATGTCATGGACGACATGCCTTGCGCGCAAGTGGTCGGACAACGTACGCGCATTTTCACTTCGGAATTGCACACCGAGTTTCCAAACGCACAGTTGTTACAGGCTTTGCATGCGGAAAGTTATATCGGAACCCCCTTATTCGACACCGGCGGTCGGGCCTTAGGTTTAATCGCGGTGATTAATAGCGCGCCTCAACCGGAGAGCGCCATGCTTATCGATATCCTGGAAATCTTTGCCGCCAGAGCCGCGGCGGAAATCCAGCGTCTGCAAGCCGAAGAGCGTATGCGCGGCATGGCTTATCGCGATTATCTAACCGGCTTGGCGAATCGCGCGCAGCTACACGCGAGTTTGAGCGAAGCGATAGAAAACGCGCAGCAAGGGGAATTTTACGGCGCGGCGATATTGATCGATTTGGATCACTTCAAAACCATCAACGATGCGCTGGGACATGAAGTGGGTGATCTGGTCTTGCGCGTGGTCGCGCGTATCGTTGAAGCCGTGGGCGGGAATAGCCATTGTGTCGCGCGCATGGGGGGTGATGAATTTGTTGTCTTAATGGGGAAAGGCGGTAGCCGCGAAGAGGCCGCCGCCACCAACGCGCGTGAACTGGCGCAATCTTTAGTCGCGCGTTTGAGCGCGCCGATAGAAATCGGCAATCGCGTCTTAAATGTCGGTGCCAGCGTTGGGATAGCGGTTTTTCCTACGGCCAATGATTCCGCTTTAGACGTGTTGCGCCGCGTGGATATGGCCTTGTACCGCGCGAAAAATCGCGGCCGAAATAATATTCAAATATTTTTGCCCACGATGCAGGCGCAGGCTGACGAACGCTTGCAGCTGGAAAGAGGCTTACGCGAAGCACTGAAGAGCGGCGGCTTGCATTTGAATTTTCAGCCGCAGCTTAACGCCGAGAATGCGCTGATAGGCGCCGAAGTGTTGTTGCGTTGGAATCATCCGCAATTAGGCAGCATTTCGGCCGGCGTTTTTATTCCCGTGGCGGAAGAGACCGGTTTGATTCATTTGATAGGCGAATGGGTATTGAACGAGGCGTGCGCGCGCTTGGCGACTTGGCAGCGCGATGCGGTTCCGTTTAGCACGCATTTATCCGTGAATGTCAGCGCCTGGCAGTTTTCCCATCCCGAGTTCGTGGCGCAGGTAAAACGCATCGTAGAGGGCCACGCCATTCCCGCGCAGCGCTTAATGTTGGAAATTACCGAGAGCGCCTTGATGACGGACTTGGCGGAAACCATACACAAGCTACAAGAGTTGCGCGCCTTTGGGATTAAAACCTCCTTGGATGATTTCGGCACCGGCTATTCTTCACTGAGCTATCTCAAAAATCTTCCGCTGGATGAGCTGAAAATTGATCAGTCCTTCATACGCGAACTGAAGCCCGATGCCAGCAGCCCCTTGGTGGAAACGATTATTGCGGTCGCGCGGCATTTAAACCTAGGCATTATCGCCGAGGGCGTGGAGACCGAGACGCAGCGTGCGATTTTGTTGCAACTGGGTTGCCCCAATTTCCAAGGCTATTATTTTTCCAAGCCGCTGGCGGACACGGATTTTCTCGATTGGTTGCGGGCACGCGCCGGCTGACGGCCTTGTACTGATGTTACCCCTTGCGTTTATACAACGCCTGGCACGCCTGCTGGGACCGGAGCGCTTTTTCACCGATGCCGCGACCTGTTATGTCTATGGCTATGACAATAGCCGCAATCATTGCTTACCCGAGGCGGTGGCATTTCCGCTGAGTGGCGAGGAAATTCAGGCCATAGTGTTGGCGTGCAATGAATTTCGCGTGCCGCTGACACCGCGCGGGCGCGCCACCGGCACCGCCGGCGGCAGCGTGCCCGAACAAGGCGGCTTAGCATTGTCCCTGGAACGCATGGCGAAAATCATGAAGCTAGACCCCGCAAACCGCAGCATGGTGGTGCAGCCGGGGGTAGTTAATCAAGCGGTACAAGATGCGGCGCGCGGCGCGGGATTTTTTTGGCCACCCGATCCTTCGAGTGCGGCTTATTGTTCGGTCGGCGGCAATCTGGCCACCTGCGCTGCCGGACCGCACGCTGTGAAATACGGCGTCACTCGTGATCATGTTTTAGGATTAAGCGCGGTGACGGGTGCCGGCGCGCTTATCAGCGCCGGGGCTTACACCACAAAAAATGTCGTGGGCTATGACTTAACACGGCTATTGATAGGCTCCGAAGGCACGCTCGCCATCATCACCCAAGCCACCTTAAAACTCACACCGCTGCCCGCCGCCAGCGCCGGCATCATCGCACATTTCGATGAGCTTGAGGCTTGTGCTCAGGCCATTGCCCGAGTGATGGCGCAGCCCTATATACCCAGCGCTTTGGAATTTTTAGATCGCGGCGCTTTGGATTTGATTCGTGCGCATTATCCCGGCTTAGTTCCCGAGACGACGCAGGCGATGTTGATGATAGAAGTCGACGGCGATGCCGAGCAATTGCGAAGTGCCCAGGGAGCCATCCTAAACGTACTGCAAGATGCGCATTTAATCGCGGCGCATGCGGTCGCCGACATCACGGCTTTGTGGGCGGCGCGCAAAGCGCTCTCGCCTTTGCTGCGCGATATCGCGCCACGCAAAATCAATGAAGATGTGGCGGTCCCCGTGTCGCATATGCCGGCTTTACTCAGCGGCGTGCACGCTTGCGCGCGCCGCCATCGGGTGGCGAATGTCAATTTCGGGCATGCCGGTAACGGCAATATTCACGTCAACTTACTGGTGGACCCGGAACGCGAGGATGAATTAGCGCGCGCGGAGCAATGTCTGCACGAGATTTTTGATTTGGTCATCGGTTTGAATGGCACGCTATCGGGCGAGCACGGCGTCGGCATGGAAAAACGACCGTTTGTGGGGCGGCAAATCGATGCGCCGACTTTAGCGTTGATGAAAGAATTAAAGCGCGTATTCGATCCCAATAATATTTTAAATCCCGGAAAACTCTTTCCTTAAGACGCTGGGCAAGCGCTTTGCTTCACGCTGCTGCCGGGGAGGCTGCTGGCCAGTTGGACTAAATCCGCCGCAGTTTTCTCATTCGCTTGTTTGATCACAAAGCGCGCACCGGTCCCGGCTTGCTTACTGATAGCCGTGGATTTCACGCCTTTTTCCTTGAGCTGATTGAGCCGCACCACGGCGGCATCTTCATCTGTATAGCTGCCGAGTACGAGGTGGGCCGTGTGTTTTTCCGGCTCTTCTATCATTTGTACTTCACCTATGCCTAGCGCTCGCAATTCCGCTAATTTTTTTTCGGCGTCGCGCTTGGTTTTCAGGCCGTCTATGCTCAGCACAAAAATATCATCGGGCGTTTGCGTGAGGCGCTCGGCCAAGCCTAGTTTGTCCAGCGCGGCGCGGGCGGCGGCAGTTTGCTCTGCCTGATGCACGCTCCACGACCAGCAAGTCAATTTTTCCGCGCTCACGCTGGCCGTCTCTCTCACGTTCGGCGTCACGGTGCGGATTTTTTCCGCATTGAGCGGCGCGTGCCCGGTTTTGATCGGCACGCTGCTTTGCTCGTGATAAATAAAATACGCCAAGGTCACGACGTTCGCCAACACCAGTATGAAAAATAGCAATCTCACTTGTATCCCTCGTCTTGCGCTAAAAGCAATAGACCTTGCAACACCAAATTATCTACCACTTGGTGAGGCCTGTTAAGCCAGGGCGAGAGCGCGGCCGCATCACCACCGGTGAGCAAGCACGAGACCGTCTTGCCGGCATGCTGCTCCAACTCGCGCGCAAGTTTTTCAATCGCGCCGAGTAAGGCCAAGTTAACCCCACTCTCTATCGCATCGGCTGTCGTTGTCGGAAATGGTTTTATATTGCCTGCCGTCTGAGCTAAGGCATGCGTGCCCTCGGAGAGAGCTTTGCGCATGAGAAATCGCCCTGGGGTAATAATGCCACCTAGGAATACGCCGTTGCTATCCAGCGCATCGGCTGTCATGGCGGTCCCTAAAGAAACCACCACGCAGGCTTCTTGAACCAAGGCCCGCGCCGCGATTAAACTGGCCCAGCGATCCGCGCCTAGGCTCTCTGCTGGCTGGTATCGATTGCTAAGCGCATTGGATTTGAGCTGGGATTGTGTCTGAGCTTGGATATTCTTGATCTCTATTCCCGGAAAAATTCCATGTAAGGCGGCGAGGACTTGCGGTCCGGCGACATTCGCAATAATGATGCGGTCCGGCACGCGGCTTAAATACGCGTCTGGTTTAGCGCGCCATTGCGCGCGCGCGACGCGTCCCTGAGTCTGCCACGCCACACCGTCGTGATAGCCCCATTTGATGAAGCTGTTGCCCGCGTCTATCGCCAATAACATCGCTTAAGCGACATTCAATATGTTTGCGGGACGCAAACTCAACTCACCGCTGCCAAAACGTCGCTCGCCATTCGCGGTATCTAAAATCAGGGCGCCATCGTTGGTCACGCCGCGGACTTTGCCTAAGACTTCCGCGCCATCGGGCATGCGTAGGGCGACAAATTTTTCGCGGTAGGCATGCAAGGCTTCCCATTCCGCGCGCAAAGCGGCGAAGCCTTGCTGCTCAAATTGATCGAGGATCTCGATCAAATGCGTTAGCAGCGTGCCAAATACTTGGTTACGCGATAAGGGCTGATCAGTGATGCTTTGTAAATCCACCGCCGCTTGATCAATTTTATTTTTAATAAACGCGGACAAAGACACATTCAAGCCGATGCCGATGACCGCATGGCTAGGCCCTAAGGCCTCACCTTGAATTTCAATCAACACGCCGCCTAACTTGCGAAAATTATGGACTAAATCATTCGGCCATTTGAGCTGCACCTGCGGGATATTTAATTCCTGTAAAGCGCGCGCCAGCGCCACGCCTACCGCCAAACTCAAACCCGAAAGCTGCGCTATCCCTAAGTTAAACCGCCAGGCCAGAGAAAACATCAGCGAGCCGCCCAGCCCGCCATGCCAAGCACGACCCCGGCGACCGCGGCCTTGGGTTTGCACTTCCGCCGCGATGCATAAACGATGCGCATCCGCTTGACTCAGGGTTTGCATCAGCAAGGAATTCGTCGAATCCACTAGCTCTAGGATGTTCAATTGAATGGCGTGCTGGGCGGCTGAGGGCATATGTGCGTAAATTGTATGTGCATCCAGCCATTCGATAGGACGAGCCAGTTGATAGCCTCGACCTTTGACTTTGAAAACTTGTATACCCAGGGTGTCCGCGATTTGCATGGCCTGCCAAATCCGGGTGCGGCTCAAGCCTAATGCGTGCGCCAGCGCTTCTCCGGAATGAAAATCGCCGTCGGATAAAATGCGCAACAGGGAGAGGGTCAGGGTAGACATAAAGACCTCGAAATGACGCGCAAATAGTAGCACATCGACTTCTTACCTCGTCCCCGACACAATCATTGGCGAGGTTCTGGGTTAAAATTATTTTTTGTTTCTTGGATTCCTATGTCTTTTCTACTTGCGGATTTAGCCGGCATTGATCGCCATCCGGTCAGTCATACCGAACGCTTCGTTTCCATCGCTGGGGCTTGTCTTAGCATCGCCTCTGTCTTTATGGTGTCGCGTGCGTTTTTGCCTGGGGCACATGTGCCTCTACTTATCGCTTCTATGGGTGCGTCTGCGGTTTTGCTATTCGCAGTGCCACACGGAACCTTATCGCAACCTTGGCCTCTCGTCGGTGGGCACATCATCTCGGCATTGATAGGGGTCACCTGCGCCCTGTTCATTCCTAACGTCATTCTCGCAGGGGCTATCGCAGTGGGGTTGGCGGTTGGGGCGATGCACTATTTGCGCTGCATCCATCCCCCGGGCGGGGCCACCGCGCTCACCGCCGCCATCGGCGGCAGCGGTGTTCACGTCTTGGGTTATGGTTTCGTAGTCACACCGGTATTATTGAACGTATCCATCATGTTGATTATCGCGGTTGCCTTCAACTGGTGTTTCCCTTGGCGGCGCTATCCGGCGATTTTATCAAGAAAACGCGGCAAATCCGCTACACCGGAGGCGCCCTATGAAGCGATTGCGCATGCCGATTTTGTGTATGCGCTGAGTCAAATTGATTCGTTCATTGATGTCAACGAAGAGGACTTAATGCGCATCTATCAACTTGCCACCAATCGCCACGCAATGAGTGGCGCACTCCCTTTGTCTGCGATCCGCCTGGGGCATTTTTATAGCAATGGCGAATATGGCCCGGATTGGGCGGTGCGGCAAATTGTGGATGAGGGCAGTGGCGACAAAGTTATTTATAAAACGATAGTCGGTCCAGATCGTCGCAGCAGCGGTGTAATGACACGGCTGGAGTTTTCACGCTGGGCAAAACATGAAGTTGTACGCGATGATGAAAATTGGCGGCGCGTGGAGACGCATGAAACGCCGTCTACAAACTAAGGCCTGCGATTTTTAGTACGAGTCATGGCAGCCTCAGCGTAATCGATACGTGCGGCAGGCGAGACTGATTTCGCGCCGAGACAAAAGCCCAACCACGACTAGAGTCCCCCTTGCCGCTTGCGACGAAGGGTTTTGCTTTGATGGGGTGCCTGGCGGTGACCTACTTTGACTACGGCCGGGCTTTGCCCTTAACTTGCTACGCAAGTTAGCCTACGCCGTATACGATCTTTCATGGGCTTTAGCCCATAGAAAGTCGGAATCCCTTGTGGGGCAACAAGCGGCTCGCGCCGCGTGTTGTCATCCCGAAAGCAGGTTGCCTATCAAGCGCCCCAAACACCAAAGCCCTCACGAGGAGGGCTTTGGTGTTTGATGGGGTGCCTGGCGGTGACCTACTTTCGCACGGGTAATCCGCACTATCAT
>CAZKHT010000127.1:0-8579 GCA_964552595.1 uncultured Burkholderiales bacterium | reverse complement strand
TACTTCCTGGAGATTCTGCGGGGCGTCGTCCTTCGCGACGCCGACTTGATTGATGTCGGCAATGTGGAGCTTCAAGTACTGCATACGCCCTGCCATACCCCGGACAGCATTTGCCTTTTAGTGACCGATAAGCGCCGCGCCGCGCAGCCTTGGTTTGTGTTGACTGGCGATACTTTATTTGTGGGCAGCGTGGGCAGACCTGACCTCGCCGGGCACGAGCAGGAAATGGCGGGCGTCTTATATGATTCTCTACACAGCAAGCTGTTAGCGCTGCCACCCGAGACTGAAATTTTCCCCGGCCACCAAGCCGGCAGTGCTTGCGGTGAGGGTCTATCCGGCAAGCCCTCATCTACCATAGGTTTTGAGAAACGCTGGAACACCCATCTCAAGGCGGCGGATAAAGCTGCTTTTGTCGCGCTTTTAACTCGCGACATGCCGGCGCGCCCTGCGGATATGGACCGTATCGTCGCGGCGAATTGCGCGCTGTAATCATGCAAGCGCATGAGGCTCAGGTGCTTCGCCACGGTATACGCCCTAACCTCTCGCAGTTCACGCATCAGCTCATACAAGTTGCCTTAGTCGGCCTGACCTTGGGCATGATGCGCACCGTGGTGCCGGCGCTGGCCGAGTCTGAATTCGGCGTTCCCAAAAATTCTTTTCTTTTACTCATGTCTTTCGTCGTGGCTTTTGGCTTCGTCAAAGGCAGCCTGAATTTCGTCGCCGGTCGCTTATCCGAAGGCATAGGCCGCAAGCAGGTATTGCTCTGGGGATGGTTCACCGCGCTGCCTATTCCTTTCATGATTTTGTATGCGCCAAGTTGGAATTGGATAGTCGCGGCCACGGTGTTGCTAGGCGTGAATCAGGGCTTCACATGGTCGATGACACAAACCGCCAAACTCGATCTCACGCGCCCCAATCAACGCGGTTTCACCATAGGCCTGAATGAATTTGCGGGCTATGTCGGCGTCGCCATTGCCGGCATAGCAACAGGATATATGGCCAGTGCCTGGGGTCCCCGCATGGGGCTCTTTATTTTCGGTGCCTTGATTATTGTCGCGGCTTTACTGCTGACGCTTATTTGGGTGCAAGATACTTTGCCTTGGGCAAAAGCAGAAAGCGCGCGCCACGCGGCTGGACTCCATCAAACCTTAAAGCCGCGCTTTCCGCAAAATATTTCCGCGCACCCAAGCACTTGGGAAGTCTTCACTTTAATGAGCTGGCGCGATAAACGCATGGCGGCATTTTGCCAAGCCGGTTTAATCGAAAAATTCGTCGATGCCTTGATCTGGGTTTTCTATCCCGCGTATTTATATCAACGTGGATTGAGCCTTGCGCATATAGGCTGGGTGGTCGGCATTTATGGCTTTGTGTGGGGTGGCGCGCAATTTTTCACCGGCAAATTGTCCGATCATATCGGTCGCCAGAAACCCATCGTCTGGGGCATGGCGCTATGCGGCGTCGGTGTCGGCTTCATGCTGGTATTCCACACGGTCGCGGCCTGGTCTTTATCGGCGGCCATCACCGGTTTCGGCATGGCGCTGCTCTATCCCAATTTATCCGCCGCCGTCAGCGATATCGCGCATCCCAACTGGCGCGGATCGGCCATAGGCATTTATCGTTTCTGGCGCGATTTAGGCTATGGCATAGGCGCACTCGCCCTGGGTTGGGTGGCGCATGGCAGCGGCGCGCTCAGCGCCGGGTTTGCATTCGTGGCAGTCAGCATGTTGATTTCCGCCGGCATCGTCCATATCTGGGGCGAGGAAACCCATCCGCGTTTAAATCCCGCTATTTAATTCCCCGCTTGCGCGATGGATGCGCTCGCGCCACTATACTTGCCTTTCAAGCACCATCCTTGGTCGCGCCAGCCCCTCTCGGAACGAAGTGATTTTGCAAAAACCGCGATTCAAAAATTTTCAGATGTCTCGGGAGCCGGCGTGCGCTTAGGCTTGCATCCTGGCGTCGCCGCCGCCTTAATGGCCGCATTGCTCTTTGGCAGCGGCACGCCTTTAGCGAAACAATTGCTTGCCCAGGTCCACCCCTGGATGCTGGCCGCGCTCCTGTATTTAGGTTCCGGCATAGGCCTATGGTTATCGCGTGGCCTACGCCGCAGCGCGGCCGTGCATTTATCGCGTAGCGATTGGGGTTGGCTGCTTGCCGCCATCGGCAGTGGCGGTGTGATTGCGCCGGTGCTTTTAATGTATGGACTGGCGAAAATGCCGGCTTCCGGTGCCGCTTTGCTACTTAATGCGGAAGGCGTGTTCACTGCGCTACTCGCCTGGTTCGCTTTTAAAGAGAACGTGAATCGGCGCGTCGCGCTAGGCATGCTGGCCATCATCGCCGGTGCCTTGGTATTAACTTGGCCAGGCAAAGTCCGTTTTTCGGGCATCGTTCCGGCCATGGCGGTGTTGGGCGCCTGTTTCGCTTGGGGTATAGACAACAATCTGACACGCAAAGTCGCGTTGTCGGATGCCAGTTTCATTGCGATGTGCAAAGGGCTGGCTGCCGGCCTCACCAATTTAATACTAGCGCTGGCCTTGGGCGTGGCCTGGCCTTCCGCCGGCGCAATCGCCGGCGCAGCCATCGTGGGTTTTTTGAGCTATGGCGCGAGTTTGGTTTTATTCGTGATTGCGTTACGTCATTTAGGCAGCGCCCGCACCGGCGCGTATTTTTCGGTGGCCCCGTTTTTTGGCGCGGTCCTGGCGATTCTGATTTTGCGGGAGGCGCTGACCCTACCTTTACTGGTGGCCGGCGCCTTCATGGCCTTAGGCATTTACTTGCATTTGAGCGAGCGTCATATGCACCGCCACACGCATGAAGTGATGGTCCATAGCCATGAACATAGCCACGACGATGGGCACCATAGCCACAGCCACGACAGCCTTGTGCCACCCGGCACACGGCACAGTCATCAGCATCGCCATGAACCATTGACGCACGAACACGAGCATTATCCGGATGCCCACCACAGCCACAGGCATTGAGTTCCGGCCCGTCAGCTGAGGTAAACTCGCGGGACTTCTTCTCGGAAAATAAGCTTATGTCCCAACAATCCGCCATCGTCAGCTTGCGCGCCGCGCTCGCGCAAACCATCGTCGGTCAACAGGCTTTACTGGATCGTTTGGTGATCACCCTGATCGCAGGTGGTCACGTATTGGTCGAGGGCTTCCCAGGCCTCGCTAAGACCACGGCGGTGAAGACCTTGGCGCAGGCCATACATGCGAGCTTTCAGCGCATCCAATTCACGCCGGATTTATTGCCGGGCGATCTGACGGGATCGGATATTTATAATCCGAACGAAGGCAGTTTCGATTTCGCGCAAGGTCCCTTGTTTCACGAAATCGTATTGGCCGATGAAATCAATCGCGCGCCGGCGAAAGTGCAATCGGCGCTGCTCGAAGCCATGCAAGAAAGACAAATCACTGTCGGCGGCGTTACGCGTTCCTTGCCGCCTTTATTCATGGTGATGGCTACGCAAAATCCCTTGGAGCAAGCCGGAACTTATCCTTTGCCGGAAGCCCAACTGGATCGTTTTTTATTGCACATCGCCCTGGACTATCCGACCCCGGATGAAGAGTTGGAGGTCTTGCGCCGCGAGCGCGCCCGCTTAAAACGAACTCAGGTCGCGCCCGTGGCGCCCGCGATTGATGCGCAAACCGTGCTCGCCGCGCGCGCCGAGGTGAATCAAATTCATATCGCACCCGAGTTGGAACAATACATCGTGGCGCTGGTGGCCGGGACCCGCACGCTTGATACGGTGGCGCCCGAGGTGGCGCGTTTCATCCAAGTCGGTGCCAGCCCGCGTGCCACTTTGGCGATTGCGCATGCGGCGCAGGCCTTCGCCTATTTGCGCGGCCGCGACTTTGTCAGCCCCGATGATATTTTAGACATTGCGCCCGATTGTTTGCGCCATCGCCTCATTCCCAGCGTCAGCGCACGGGTGGAAAAAATTTCCACAGAGGAAGTCGTGCAGAGTTTATTGGCTGCGGTGCCCCTGCCTTGAACCTAGGCGCGGTCTTTAATTCTATGCGCCAACGCATCGCTGTTTCCGCGCCCAGCGAGGTCCATGCGCAAACAGAGCAAGCGCTGCTTGATGAGCGCGCATTGGCGGCCTGGTTAGAGCAAGCCCAAGCTTTGCGCCACACGCGGGCGCACGGCCGCGAAATATTTTTACGCCATCCCGGTGATACACGTTCCGCGTATCTCGGCCGTGGGTTGGATTTCGAAGAAGTACGGGCGTATCAAGCGGGCGACGATATACGCGACATGGATTGGCGCACCACGGCGCGTACCGGTAAACCGTATTTGAAGTTGTATCGCGAGGAACACCATCCCGCCATGCATCTCGTATTGGATCGCGGCAGCAGCATGCGCTGGGCAACCCAAGTTCAATTAAAAGCCACCCAAGCAGCGCGTGTCGCAATCCTGGCGGCAGTGTTAGAAAGCAGCGCACAAGCTTGCGTGGGCGCGACCTTATTGCAACCACAAGCCCAGGTGCTCGCCTGTTTGGCGCAGCCGGCCGGCATATTGCAGTTCGCACGCGCCGCCATCGCGCCCTGCCCCCCGATAACGCAGATAGAAGATGAAGCACCGCATTGGCACGCCGGCTTAAGCCGCATCGCGGCCACCTTGCCGGCCGGTTCGCGCCTATTAATGATTAGCGATTTTCGCTCGCTGGTGTTGGAGGACAAAGCCTTGCTCGGCCATCTGGCGGCACGCCATGATGTGGCAGCGATTCATATCAGCGATCCGGCGGAAAGCGAACTGCCGAGCTTGGGTCGCGTCGAATTTTTCGATTTGCACACAAAAAGAATTCGCGTGCTCGATACGCGCGATCGCGCGCAGCGCGAACGTTTTCGGGCCGCCGCCCTAGCGCGCCGGACACAGCTGCAAGCTTATTTCGCCCAAACCGGCATCGCTTACTTTGCGCTCTCCACCCATGAAAATGCCTTGCAATGGTTTATGCATTTAGCGCATGCCTGAGCTCGTCGACATTATCGCGCCTATAGCGCCACCACCCGCGCCCGCTGATTACAAGGGACTGATCTTCGCGCTCGGTGTGCTCATCCTGATACTCTTATTCATTCTATTTCGGCATCTTAGACGCACGCGACATCAACGCCTCGCCTTAAAAAAACTCCGGCGCGCCGAAGCGGGTTTGCTGGCAGGCAAGTTGAATGCACGCCACGCCGCGTTTGAAATCGGAAGCGCGCTGCATCATAGGCATGCCAGGTGTGCCAGCGTGAGGGCGCAGGCGCGAAATCATCCGAGAGGGACGCAAGCAAATGAATGGGCCGCGTTCATGGCGGCCTTGGATGAATCGCGCTATGCCGCGCCCGAACCCGATGCGCAGCAAACCACACGACTCTTGGCGCAAGCGCGGCAATGGCTAGTGCGACCGCCATGTTAGTCTTGGCCCATCCAGCTTGGCTTTGGGCTTTGCCTCTCGCCGTGCTCCTACTCCTGGCGCCACCGCATAGCCCCGCGCACGCAAAGGTGGCGCTCATACACCCGAATCTGGGTGATGCGGATCTCTCAAAACAACGGATGGTGCGCGGGCGCGGTGTCGCGCTGCTGTTATTTATTGCGGCGTGTTTGATGCTGCTCAGCCTCGCGCAGCCGCAATGGCAAGGCGCGCCCATCGCGGAAAAACCTTTAGGGCGCGAAATCGTTTTACTCGTGGATACGTCCAGCAGCATGAGTATCACCGATTTCAAGGTGCAAGGACTTGCGGTGTCGCGCCTAGATGTATTGAAAACAATCGCGGGGGATTTCGTGCGGGCGCGCGATGGTGATCATTTTGGATTGGTGGTCTTCGGCGAACAAGCGGCCACCCTGGCGCCGCCTAGTTTCGATCAAGACTTGATCCTAGGGCAGCTCGCCCGCTTGCAAATCGGCATCGCGGGCGAGGCAACTGCCTTGGGTGATGCCTTGGGCCTGGCCTTAAAACAAGTGAGGCCCGATGCGAGCTTGCGACCGGTCATTATTGTATTTAGCGATGGCGATAGCACGGCGGGTCAAATGAAAGTTGCCGAAGCCCTGGCCGCAGCCCAGGCCTTGAAGGTAAAAATTTATAGCGTGGCCATAGGCAGCGATTTATTTGCGAGCGCAAGCCGCCCTCAACCCGTGAATCCCGATCCGAGCTTGCGCCAATTAGCGGAGGCCTCGGGCGGAAAATTTTATGTCGCGGCGGATGGCCGCAGCTTGCAAGCAGTCATCGCCGATATCGGGCGCTTAGCGCCCAGTATTCCCAGGCCGGCCAGCCGCCGCGTGACGGTGGAATGGTATTGGTTGCCGCTGCTGGGCGCGATAGGCGCACTGTGGCTCGCGCAAATGCTGCGCTTGCGTCAGGGGTGAGGGGTAAGGCCCTATGAACGGCTTGAGCTTAAGCGAATTATCGCAAATCCAATGGCGCGCACCCGCCGCCTGCTTGATCGTGCTGCTGCCGCTCGTCCCGCTCTTGTTCGCGCGCTGGCTGCGACCGACATGGGAGCGTTATGCCGATAAGCATTTGCAAGCTTGGGCTTTGCGGCACTCCGGCACCCTCGCGCATTTCGATAGCCACATACTATGGCAAGGCCTGATGTGGGCCTCGCTGGCCTGTGCTTTAGCCGGGCCACGCTTGCCGCTCGCGGTCGATGCCGGTGTGCGCGCGCAACACGTCATGGACATTATGGTGGTGCTCGACGTCTCGTCTTCCATGGCTGCCGGCGATATCACGCCCACGCGTTTGCAAAGAGCGAAATTGGAATTGCAAGACCTGCAAACGCGTTTACATGGCGAGCGTTTAGGACTCATTGTGTACGCCGGTGAAGCCGGTTTGTTATCGCCCTTGAGTCACGATTTAAGCGCCTTTCAAGAGGCGGTGGCACTCGCGGACGACAGTTTGTTTGACGAAGCCGGCAGTAATTTAGGAGCGGCCTTGCGCTTGGCGCAGAAAACGCTCAACCCGCGCAAACGGCCTGGGGCGATTTTATTACTGAGTGATACCGAAGCCAGTAGCTTATCCGGCGCTAGCGGCGAAGCCGCGCTCGCGGCGGCAGGCGAATTGCGCAAGGCAAAAATTCCGCTCTATATTTTGGCACTGGGCACTGAAGCGGGCAGCACTATTCCGCTGCGAGACGGCGGCGAGGCTTTTCAGGACGGGGCCAGCGTGGTGAGCCGCGCCGATTTCGCCGGCTACCGCGCGCTGGCAAAATTAAGCGGCGGGCTGTTGGTCCCGGTACGCGACGGCGACGCCGATTGGGCGCAACTTTACGAGAGCGGATTGCTAACAATTAGCGCGCCTGTGGACGCGTCAGACAGTAGTCGCGCTTGGCGTGAGTTATTCGCATATCCATTGGCCTTGGCTTTGCTGATTTTGTTCGCGCAAGGCTGGCGCTTTAAACGGCGTGGGGTGTTGGCGCTGGCGGCCCTCGGTAGTTTGAATGCCCAAGCGGACGACGGCGGATGGCGTTCGGCTTACACCGCATATACACAGGGTGCGTATTTGAACGCTCAGCAAGCCTATGCCTCCCTGCCAGGGTTCGACGCTCGCATGGGGGAAGGGGCCGCCGCGTATAAGCGGCGCGACTATAGTTATGCGCGCGAACAATTCAGCGCGGCCTGGCTGGCTGCGAAAACGCCTAGTCAATCCGCCGATGCTTTATTCAATTTAGGCAACAGCTTTTATTTCAGCGGCGCCTATGTCGCTGCGGTGGATGCCTACGGCGCGGTGTTAAATCTAAGGCCACAAGACCAGCGCGCGCGCCAAAATCTTCGCGCGGCACAAATCCAATTGGCCCGGCGCGCGGCGGCGGTGGCGCAAGCGGAAGGCATACCCGGCAAACGTGGACGCGGGGTGGGCGACGCTGCCTTCGATCCCGCCGCGCCGCTGAGCATGGCCCCGAACAAAGATGAAAATCGTCCCTTGCAAGCGATGGAAAGCCTCAACGCCCGCAACGCGCATCAAGTCGGCATGGGCGCCAGCTTTGCCGCAAGCGCAACTGAAGCCAATCAGAGCGCGGCCTTAAAACAATTAGATTTGCTCAAAGATTATAAAGCCACGGTGAGCAAGCAAATGCTAAAACAGGATGCCGAGCGCGCACCGCCAGTAGGAATGCAGCCATGGTGAGACTTGGCTCACGACACGGGTGGCGATGGCTGCTCATCCTAATATTTTGGACGCAGGCGCTCACCGCTTCTGCTTTATCCCTAAGCGTGGATAAGCGGCAAGCGACTCTGGGTGAACCGATACAAGTGCGCATCGTCGCGAATACGGCGTTGAACGATTTAGACCTCGGGCCTTGGCAAACGGATTTCGAAGTTTTTTCGCGCGCGGCATCCCTGAGTAGCGAAGGTGCCCACATACGTGGCGTTCTGGATGTGACTTTATATCCCTTACGCAGCGGATCATTGCTGCTGCCCGCGCTGCACTTTGGACAACTCAGCACGCGCCCGCTTAGCTTAGCGATTGCGCCCTCGTCGCTGAATTTCAGCGCGCGCATGGAGCCGATACCGCCCACCGAACGCGAAGCCGCCACCTTGAAGCGTCAATTCCAGTGTAAAGGCAACTTGAGTTTTACCCCCTTACACACGGACCC
>CAZKHT010000126.1:0-8610 GCA_964552595.1 uncultured Burkholderiales bacterium | reverse complement strand
GTGCCAATTTCGGGTTGGGTAGGGCGATGCGCTTAATTTCCGGCCGATCGAGATTTTTGAGACGCGCATCCAAGTTTAAATTTCGCATGGTCCACAACACTAATTTGCCGTAGGCATATACGCGAGGTGCTTCGGCTGCGAGCCCGGCGCTTTGCAGCGCTTGCGGATAATCAGTATCGGCGGAAATCAAAATCGCATACGGCGCGCCGTGCTGGATTTGCGCCGTGAGTTTACCGGAAGCGCCATACACCGCTTGGACCTTTAATCCCGTCTGCCGCGTGAAATCCGCGCTCAAGGCCTCAAACGCATATTGCATATTCGCCGCCACCGCAACCGTCAGGGTATCGGCGTGCGCGAGCCCGGCAGCAAAAGCAAAACTCAGGATGAAAAATCGGCGTAAGAAAATAAGCATGCGCTATTGTAAACGGCGGCGGGGGAGTGTGCTGTAAGCTTATTGTGAATGCGAGTGCGCGGAGAGATGTTTCTCAGTTCCAGGGTGCGGGAAAGTCGAATGCCGTAGGCGCCCGCCCGCAGAGAAGAGAGAGGCAGCAGAGCGTGCTAAACTTCGGCGCAAATTTTTTAGGAAAGCCTTATGAAAATCGGCACGCCATTATCGCCTAGCGCCACCCGCGTCATGCTCTTAGGCGCCGGGGAATTGGGCAAGGAAGTCATCATCGCTTTGCAAAGACTGGGCGTGGAGACCATAGCCGTGGACCGCTATGCCGATGCGCCGGGGCAGCAAGTTGCGCATCGGGCGCATGTGATCGATATGACCGACGGCGCCGCTTTGCGCGCCTTGGTGATGCAAGAGCGCCCGCATCTGATCGTGCCGGAGATCGAAGCCATAGCCACCGAGATGCTGGTGAGCATAGAGCAAGAAGGTTTAGCGGAAGTCATACCTACAGCGCGCGCGGCCCAGCTCACGATGAATCGCGAAGGCATACGCCGCCTCGCCGCCGAGACTTTGGGGTTGCCGACTTCACCTTATTGTTTCGCAGAGAGCCTAGCGGAACTGCAAGCGGCTATTGATGGCGGCATAGGGTACCCGTGTGTAGTGAAACCGGTCATGTCGTCTTCGGGTAAGGGGCAAACCAAGATTGATACGCCGGCGGAAGTTACCGGGGCGTGGGAGAACGCGGGTAGCGGTGGCCGTGTCGATACGGGTAAAGTCATCGTCGAAGGCTTTATCGATTTCGATTACGAAATTACCTTGCTGACCGTGCGCGCGAGAAATGCGCAAGGCGAAATAGAAACCCATTTTTGTGAGCCCATAGGCCATGTGCAAGTAAAAGGCGATTATGTGGAAAGCTGGCAGCCGCAGGCGATGAGCGCGGGGGCTTTGCAAAAGGCGCGCGAAATCGCGAAACAAGTTACGGATAATCTTGGTGGGCGCGGCATTTTCGGCGTGGAGTTATTCATCAAAGGCGATCAAGTCTGGTTCTCGGAAGTCAGCCCGCGGCCCCACGATACGGGTATGGTCACGCTATGCAGCCAGGTGCAAACTGAATTCGAGTTGCATGCGCGGGCGATTTTGGGTTTACCGGTGAATACGGCGATGCATAGCCCCGGCGCCAGTGCGGTGATTTATGGTGGCCTCGAGGATAAGGGAATCGCCTACGAGGGCATAGACGAGGCCTTGGCTGTGCCGCAAAGCGATTTGCGTTTATTCGGCAAACCTCAGGCCTTCGTCAAGCGCCGCATGGGAGTGGCGTTGGCATATGCGGAAAATACCGATCTCGCGCGAGCACGGGCGCAGCAAGCGGCGACGCGAGTGCGGCCGGCGCGAGCGTAAAAGGCAGAAAAATGGAAACACCTTATCAGCGCTTAGGCGGAGATACCGCGGTGCGTGCCCTGGTCGACAAATTTTATGATCTCATGGACAGCGAACCCGAGTTCTACGGCATACGCAAATTACACCCCAAAGACTTAAGCGGCTCACGCAATAAATTATTCATGTTTTTATCCGGCTGGCTGGGCGGGCCGCCTTTGTACATGGAAGCACATGGGCATCCTATGTTGCGCGCACGGCACTTGCCTTTCCCTATCGGGAATACGGAAAGCGAGCAATGGATGGCTTGCATGACGCAAGCCATGGAGGCGGTGGGGGTGGAAGCCCGTCTTCGACAGGAGTTGAGTTTGTCCTTGGTCAAGACCGCTTTGCACATGCGCAATCAAGCGATTTAATGGACTATGACCATTTGTAAATCCATGTTGCGCGCTGCCTGCGTTATACTTTCGGCATGTTAGAAGTCCTTATCGGTTTGCTCCTGGTCTTCATCGTCTTTGGCGCGTTTTGGATTAGCGCGCGCATGGCGCAAATGGGTCGTGTGCAGCAGGATTTTCCGCAGGCCGTGGCGCAAATGCTGGATGACAAACATCGCCTGATGCTGACGGATCTGCACGAAGGTTTGGTCAATCAAGGCGACCGCATTAATCAGGTCTTAAGCGACACCTCGGACAAGCAGCGCAACGTTATTTCCACCGAATTAAAATTGACGCGCGACAATATGCATCAATTACAACTCGCGCAGTCCGAGCGTCTGGCGGAATTGCGGGAGATGATGGCGCGGCAATTGACCGAGCTCAGCGCTGGCGTGCAAGAGCGTTTAAACAGCATGCGCGAGGAAATCCTCGCCAAACAAATGCTCACCCTGACCGAGCAGGCGCGGGCCGAGCAAGAACTCATTCAAACCACCATGGCCGCGGTGACACAGCAACTCATGACCGCTATGGAAGCCCTGACCAAAACCACGGATACGCGCCTGGAACAAATCAGCGGCAAAGTTTCGGAGCGCTTGGAAGAGGGCTTCAAGAAAACCAACGACACCTTTACCCAAGTCATGGCGCGGCTGGCGACCATAGACGAGGCGCAGAAGAAAATCGATGGCTTGACCACCAATATGGTGAGCTTGCAAGAATTGCTGGGCGATAAACGGGCGCGCGGGGCCTTCGGCGAAGTGCAGCTGGAAGCCTTGGTGCGCAATATTTTGCCGCACAATCCCTTGCAGCCCGTGTACCTCATGCAACATAAATTCTCCAACGGCTCACGCGTGGATTGCGCTTTATTTTTGCCTGAGCCTACCGGCACCGTCGCCGTCGATTCTAAGTTTCCGCTAGAAAATTATCACCGCATGTACGACAGCAAATTGGCCGAGGCGGAGCAATTGGCGGCGGAGCGCCAATTCAAGGCCGATGTGCGCAAGCATATCGACGATATCGGCGCCAAGTACATTATTGCCAACGAAACCTCGGATGGCGCCGTGATGTTTGTCCCCGCTGAAGCGGTCTTCGCCGAGATTCATGGCTATCATCCCGACTTGGTGGATTACGCGATGCAGCGCCGGGTGTGGATTACTTCACCCACCACCATGATGGCGATATTGAACACCGCGCGCGCGGTGATAAAAGACGTGGAAACACGCAAGCAAGTACACATCATTAAAGATTCCCTAGGCAAATTGTCCAAGGACTTTAGTCTATTCGACGTGCGTATGAAAAAACTCGCCGACCATATACGGCAAGCGCATGAGGACGCCGAAAAAGTCCATGTCACCAGCCAGAAAATCACCCGGCGTTTCCAGCAGATCGAATCCGTGGAGTTAGAGCATGTGGCGGAATCCGACACCAAGCCGGAAGTGATAGACCTGGTTGAGCTAGACGAAGCCAACACCCCGCGCCGCCTGAATTAAATCCGCTAAAAATTTTTTCCTTTAAGCCAAATGGCATGCAGCCTGGAGTAATATACGGTGCATTCTTGCGTCAAGCTTGGCAAAAAGCGGCCGCTATATTGAAACACGTGTTCCCCAATCTTAGGTATCAATAAAGGCTGCATCAGAATGGCCAAAACCAGTCAAACGCTGTCTAGCAACGCGCGCTTGTTGAAAGCGAAAGCCAGTAAGCACGCCATTTACGGTGTCATTATCGCGCTCTTGGCGATCATATTTGGCACCGTGGGCGTGGCCTTCGTGCAATTTCAGTCCGTCACCGTGGATACCTTAATGCGGGCGCAGCAAAACAATGCCGCCTTGTGGATGTTGAATGCCTTGCCTTTTGTCTTCGCCTTTTGGGGTCAATACGTCAGTTCCATGATCGCCTACGAGGCCAGTGCCATGGTGGTGGATCAGACCTCGGATTTACGCGCGCAAACAGTCGCGCTAGAAGCCGAAGCGATGCGCAATGCCACTCATGATCAGCTGACCGGTTTACCCAATCGCATCCTGCTTAAGGACCGCCTCGGTCAAGCCATACTCAATGCCGCGCGCGATCAAAATCGCCTCGCTGTATTAATCATGGATATCGACCGCTTCAAGGAAATCAACGAAGCCATGGGGCCTTACAATGGCGACCGCTTATTAAAACAAGTCGCCATTCGTTTGCAGAGCGCGCAACACGAACCCGAAACCACGGCCCGCCTAGGCGGCGACGAATACGCGGTAGTCATCCCCAAACTCACCCAGCCGCGTGAAGTGAGCCAAGTGGTAAAGCGCATAGAAAAAGCGCTGGAAGCGCCGTTTATGTTGGAAGGTTTGAAACTGGATGTGCGCGCCAGTATAGGCATTGCGTTTTATCCCGAGCACGGCACCGATCCCGATACGCTTTTACAACGCGCCGACGTGGCGATGTATGCGGCTAAACGCAATCGCGCCGGATTTTTGGTGTACTCGCCTAAGTATGACGAATACAGCCCGCAGCGGCTCACGCTAATGGGTGAACTGCGCCAGGCCATAGAAGAAAGCCAATTGGCTTTGCATTTCCAGCCCAAGGTCGATTTAAAAACGCGGGCGATCAGCGAAGTCGAAGTCTTGGTGCGCTGGAATCATCCTAAATATGGTTTGATGTTTCCCGACGAATTCATTCCCTTAGCCGAACGCACGGGCTTAATCAAGCCACTGACCATGTGGGTGCTCAATAACGCGCTCAAACAGTGCTCGGCATGGAAACGCGCGGGATTAAGTCTAGGTGTGGCGGTGAATTTATCCGCGCAGGTGTTATTTGATTTGGATTTGCCGGATATTATCGCCGGCGCCTTGGCCTCGCACGATGTGCCGGCGCAGCAGCTGATTTTGGAAATCACCGAGAGCGCCATCATGGTGGACAAGGATAGGGCCTTGCAGATTTTGACGCGTTTGAGCGATATGGGTGTGCGCATCGCCATAGACGATTTCGGCACCGGCTATTCTTCGCTGTCTTATCTCAGCAAAATGCCGGTTAATGAAATTAAAATCGATAAGTCCTTCGTGCTCGATATGCGGGAAAACAATGCGAATGCAGTCATTGTGCATGCCACCATAGAGTTGGGACACAATCTCGGGATGTCTGTCATAGGCGAAGGCGTGGAAAACGTCGAAGTCATGGATAAATTGCACGCCCTGGGCTGCGATGCCGCGCAAGGCTATTTTTTAACCAAGCCGCTACCCAGCGACGCCTTCATGTCGTGGCTGGAAGCGACCCGCAAGGACGGCGATGTGCAAATCGAGGCCGGCAAAATCCAGTTGCAAGCACCGCCTACGTTGCCGGCGTAAGCCCTAAATTTAGGTTTACCCGCGCCCTGTTCGCGCTGGCAGCCGCGCCTTAAGCTTTTTTTAATTTAAGCGATTCGGCTTTACATGTCCGCTAAGCAAATCATCGCGCAACGCGCCAGGGATATCCCCGCCTTTCAAGTAATGGATATCCTCGCCCGCGCCCGGGCGCTGGAAGCAGCGGGGCGCTCCATTATTCATATGGAAATAGGCGAACCGGATGCGGCGACATCGGCGCCTATCGTTGAGGCGGGCATTGCCGCTTTGCGTGCCGGTTTTACCCATTACACGCCGGCACTGGGCCTGCCTAATCTGCGTGCCGCCATCGCCGAATTTTATTTATCACGCTATGGCGTTACGGTGAATCCGGAACGCGTGATTGTTACCACGGGTTCTTCCGCGGCCTTGTTGCTGGCAATAGGTGTTTTAATTAATCCCGGCGACGAGGTTTTATTGACCGACCCCGGCTATCCCTGCAATCGCAATTTTTTGCGTTTCGTCGATGCCCACGCCTGTGCCGTGCCGGTCGGGCCGGAGACACGCTATCAAATGAGTCCGGCGCACATCGCGCAGCATTGGACACCTCGCACGCGCGCGGCTTTAATTGCCAGCCCGGCGAATCCTACCGGAATGGTTTTAGCCTTACCCGAGTTGCAAGCGCTGTACGCCGCCATCTCCGGCCGCGTGGGTCACCTGATCGTGGATGAGATTTATCATGGCTTGAGTTATGAGGGCCCGTGTCAAACCGCCTTGGCGATTAGCGATGAGATTTTTGTGATCAATAGTTTCTCGAAATTCTTCGGCATGACAGGCTGGCGTCTGGGCTGGATGATAGTGCCGGAAACATATGTGCCGTATATCGATAAGCTTGCCCAGAATATTTTCTTAGCCCCGCCCACACCCGCCCAGCATGCCGCGCTCGCGGCTTTTTTACCCGAGACTTTGGCGATTTTGGAACAGCGGCGCAGGGAGTTTCAAACGCGCCGGGATTTCTTGCTGCCGGCCTTGCGTGACATCGGATTGGAGATCAAGTCCACGCCGCAAGGGGCATTTTACATTTACGCGAGTTGCGAAAAACTGAGCCGCGATAGTCAGCGTTTGGCGCAAGATTTATTGCAACAAGCCGGCGTGGCGGTGACGCCGGGAGCGGACTTTGGCAGCCATGCCGCGAACACGCATTTGCGTTTTGCCTATACCACACCCATCAGTCAGCTGGAGGAAGGGGTAAGTCGTATCCGCAAATTTTTGCGTGCGACGGCTTAGCTTAGCGCGGGCAGAGCGCGCGCAGCCTTGACGGGGCTGGGTCTATGCCCAACAATCGCGGCTTTTTTTAAGCAGACCATGACTTCAGACTTAATCTTTGACGTGCAAGAGGCCGATTTCCAAAGCCTAGTATTGGACGCGTCGCATCACAGCGCCATTTTGATCGACTTTTGGGCGGACTGGTGTCCGCCTTGCCGCGTGCTCACCCCGGTGCTAGAGCGTGTCGTTCCCACTTATGCTGGGCGTGTCCGTCTGGCTAAAATCGAAGTGGATGAAGGCGAAAATATGCGCATCGCCGGGCGTTACGGTTTGCGCGGTTTCCCCACAGTATTATTGATCGTCGCGGGCGAGGAGAAGGGGCGTTTTTCCAGCGCCCACCCCGATGGCTGGGTCAAGCAGTTTCTAGACAAGCACCTCTAGCCGGAGCTTTTCTCCCTTAGCATGGCCAAATCCCCTATAATTTGCGCCCGATATCCTTATTGATGCTGTCTCGCTTATGTCTTTTGCCGATTTAGGTCTTTGTCCCGAATTACTGCGCGCGATAGCCGATACCGGCTACACCCAACCCACGCCTATCCAGGCGCAAGCCATTCCCGTGGTTTTATCCGGACGCGATGTGATGGCCGGGGCGCAGACGGGCACCGGTAAAACCGCCAGTTTCACTTTGCCGATGTTGCACAAATTAAGTGTGCATCAGAACACCAGCACCTCGCCGGCGCGACACGCAGTGCGCGGTTTAATCCTAGCGCCGACGCGCGAACTGGCCGCGCAAGTGGAAGCCAGTGTGCGTACCTATAGCAAGCATTTGGCGCTACGCTCCACCGCCGTGTACGGTGGGGTCAATATCGATCCACAGATCGCTGAGCTACGTAAAGGCATAGAGATCCTAGTCGCGACGCCGGGCCGCTTGCTCGATCATTTACACCAAAAGAGCGTGAACCTATCGCAAGTGGAATTTCTGGTCCTAGACGAGGCGGACCGCATGTTGGATATGGGCTTCATGCCCGACATCCGGCGGATATTTGGCTTCTTGCCGCCGCGCCGCCAAAATTTATTGTTCTCCGCGACTTTCTCCGAGGAAATTAAGCGGCTCGCCGGCGAATTCATGCGCGATCCGCAATTAATCGAAGCCACCCGACGCAACGCCGCCGCCGACACGGTCTTGCAAGTCGCCTATCCGGTGCGTGAAGATCATAAGCGGCGGCTTTTAGCGCAAATTATTAAACAAGATCATTTGCAGCAAGTCCTGGTTTTCACCAACACCAAAACCGGGGCCAATCGTTTGGCCCATCAATTGGTGCATGAAAACATCAATGCCATCGCGATTCATTCCGATAAAACCCAGCAAGCGCGCATGCAAGCCCTGGCCGAATTCAAAGAAGGCAAGATCCAGGCTTTAATCGCGACCGATATCGCGGCGCGTGGTTTGGATATCGACGATTTACCTTGCGTGGTGAATTACGATTTGCCCCATAACGCAGAAGACTATGTGCATCGCATAGGCCGCACCGGACGTGCCGGCGCCAGTGGCAAGGCGATCTCGCTCGTCAGTCCGGAAGAAAAGCGTTATCTCTCGGACATCGAAAAATTGATTAAGCGGGCCATACCGCAAGAAGCACTTCCTATGGCGGGTGGCACCGCGCGCACCCCCGCGCGTGCAACTTCGGCATCCAATGCGGGGACTGAAAAAGTCGAACGACACGGTGAAAAAACGGAACGCCATAAAGTACCGGCGGAGGATTCACCGGCAAGAGGCGGGGTGACACCTATGATGCGCCGCCCCGGGCAGAAAAAAGAAGTGGCGGCCTTACTCCGCCCACGTCGCAGC
>CAZKHT010000125.1:0-8633 GCA_964552595.1 uncultured Burkholderiales bacterium | reverse complement strand
ATCGCCGCCGCGAACGCCGCCGCGCCCGTGCCGATAATCGCTACTTGCAAACCTGCGTCGCGAGACAACGCCGTTGGGCTAGACGCGCAGCTGGCCGTGCATGGCGTGGGCTGCGTCATTTTGATTCGGCGGCTTTGACTTCAGCGGGGTAACCGGCCTCGAAGGTGGCGTCCAATAATTGGCTGACTTTGGCCTTAGAGTCGTCATAGGTCACCACGGCTTGCTTGGCTTTAAACGACACATTGACTTGGGTGACGCCTGGTACTTTTTGCAAGGACTTTTTAACCGTTATCGGGCACACCTCGCAGTACATTCCGGGGACGGACAGCGTAACGGTGCGCGGCGCCGCCTGCGCACCGGCGACGACGAAAAGCAATGGCAATGCAAATTTCCATTTCTGCATGAGAACTCCTTCAATAGAAAAGTGGTGCGAGATAAGGGGAAAGCAAGGCCAGCGCAATCATCAGCGCGACGGCCCAGAACATGATTTTGTAGGCGCGGTTCACGCCAGGCGTGGCGCAAACCGAGTTCGGCGCGCAAGCGGCGCCGGGGCGAGGACGGTAGATTTTGATACCGGCCCAAATGAGGAAAACCAGGGCGAGGCCTAGGGCATAAGGCCGCAAGGGTTCGAGCTTGGACAAGCTAGCGATCCACGCGCCGCTGATTCCCAGCATGACCAACACCAGTGGGCCCAAACAGCATAGGGACGCCGTAATCGCGGCGACCAAACCGCCAATAAGAGGCCAAGGTCCCGGGTTTTCTCGCATCATGCAATTCCTCGCTAAACGGAATCAGCAAGATAAACCCAGTACTATGGTACGGAGTCAAGTCCAGACTTGGGGTAAGCCATACGAGCGCTTGGGCGACCCAGTCAGCAGGAGTAAAATCCCGCCATGGACTCGAAAAAAGTTATCCCTATACAGCCGCTAGTCGACGTACCCGAGAGCAATTGCTCGGGCTCAGAACCCTTCGCTCTCATGGTGTTGGATGATGTGATGGAGCCGGAATTTGTCGAGCGCGACATCATCGTCTGCGAGCCCGAGGGCGTCGCGCGCGATGGCTCGTTTGTGGTGGCGCAAGTCGAGGGCGAATATTATTTTCGCCAATTGCAGATATTGGAAGGCGGCTGGTATTTGAAAGCGCTGAAACCGGGCATGCCTACATTGAAATTAAGCGGCCCGGAAGCCATTACCGGTGTGGTGATCTTGAAGAAAAAACCGGGGCGACGTAAAGAACAAAAGTTCTACGTCTAAAATTGGTCCACCATTCATTGAGCCTGCTGAGAATTCATAAAACTCAGCGCGGCGTCGACTGCATCATCTGCGTTCAAATCGCGGAAAAAGTGATCGGATCCCTCGATCACTTTCACTTGTACTCGCTTTCCATCCGCTAAGGGCGGTGCGAGTTTGCCGATGTAGGGATTCACTTCATCAGCACCCGCCACAATCACCAGCGTAGGCTGAGTCAATTTTGGAAGCCAATAGGGAGTATTGCGTCTAGGATCCGCCCCATAATGCGACACAAAAGACTCCGCGGTCACGGCACCATCCGTGCACGCAAAGAGGAAAGGGATATGTTGCAACAGCGTTTTTCCTTTGTTGGCTTTTACTAAGGCCTCTGCCCTGTCCAATATTGGAGCCAACGGTTTGCCAAAGCGTTTTTGGAATTCACGGGCCTCCGTTTCGGGAGTCGAGACAATGGGTGCAAGTAGGACCAAGGCTTTGATCGCTGCGTCATGATGTTCCGCGCCATACCACGCGGTCTGACCACCGCCGCGCGAATGGCCCAGCAACACAATATCTTTCACTCCCTGCGCCTTTAGCCAATTTACCCATGCGTCAATCTCGCCTATCGCATCCGCATGCAAGTAGGTACTAGGAATAGCGCAATCATACAAACCATGCCGATTATTTATGCCAAGACTGAGATTAATGGCTAGAGTACTGCGACCTTTGTCTGAGAAAAGTTGCTGCAAGTGCTCAAACAATTCCAATTTGTTGTGGGCCTGAGTGCCGTGGGTAATAAGGATTACGCCATCGGCGACGGTTTTGCCCGGCGCCAGCACCAAGTTGCCATTCAAATTGAGGCCGCGATAGGGCAAGCTCACTTCTTGCGCCCTCACCTTGCCGGTCAGTGACATCAATAACAACGCAATATAAAGCAGTAGAGAAACCGATTTGATACTCATAGTCGCCTTTTAATATTTTCTGGGTTATGCCTGCCTATCAGGACCATAGCAAACTAATCGTCATACGCGCACCTAATGCAAAGAGCAGCAGCGCAAAAATCTTTTTCAGTTTTTTTACTGGAAGTCGGTGCGCGAGCTTTGCACCCAAAGGCGCAGTCAATATACTCGCGATCACCAGCACACCCAAGGCCGGTAAATACACGAACCCCAGGCTATAGCGCGGCAACTCGGCTTCGACGGCGATGCCGCTGATGATATAACCCACACTGCCCGCCAAGGCGATGGGCAAGCCTATTGCCGCCGAGGTGCCTATGGCTTCATGCAACTTCACATTGCACCAAGTCATAAAAGGGACCGACAAGGTGCCACCCCCTATGCCGACCAAGCTAGAAACCGCGCCTATGATATTGCCCGCCGCAAACATTCCCGGTAGGCCGGGCAAGTCACGCGCCGCCTTGGGTTTGATATCCAGCAATAATTGCGTGCCGACATAAAACACAAACATCACGAAAAATATTTTTAGGAACATAGGTGATAAGTAAGCGGCGACGGCGCTACCCAATAATGTTCCTACGATCACCCCGGGCGTAATGCGGCGCAAAATTTTCCAATTGACTGCGGCGTGGCCATGGTGCGCGCGCACGCTGGAAATCGCGGTGAAAATAATGCTGGCTAAGGACGTGCCCAAAGCCAGATGCATCACCACGGGATCGGGAAAATGCTGGGCGTGAAAAATAAACACCAGCACTGGCACAATGATCAGGCCGCCGCCTACACCTAATAAGCCCGCAACAAAGCCGGCAAATAATCCCAACGCGATATAAGCCAATACAAAAAGCATGGACTGAATCTTCCCATACCGGCGGCGCTGCTGCACACCGTTTTATGGTCCTAAAAAAACTAGCGGCCGTATCGGGTGGAAAGCACGGCTTTCTTGAGTACGTTTTGATGTAGATAAAATCCCACCATGGCGGCCGGCGCGGTTTCGTCCAACGGTAAGCGGTCGACTTTTAACGCATAAACCGTAAGCTGATAACGGTGTGGCTTATCGCCTTGCGGTGGGCATGGGCCGCCATAGCCGGGCTTTCCAAAATCGGTGCGGCTTTGGATAGCCGCCTGTGGCAGCGAGGCAGTCTGCGGATTACCGGCGCCTTTAGGCAAAGCGTGCACGCCGGCCGGGATGTTAAAGACCACCCAATGCCACCAGCCGCTGCCCGTTGGCGCATCAGGATCATATAAGGTGATAGCGTAACTCCGAGTGCCCTCGGGCGCGCCCGCCCACTCTACAGCGGGTGAAATATTCCCACCCTCACAGCCGAATCCGTTGAACACTTGCTCCTCGGGTATGCGCCCGCCTTCTTTTAATTGCGGGCTGCTTACGACTAAATTCTCCGCCACTGCACTTTGTGTAGCTAAGCACAATAACAAAATGCCCATGAAGTTTTTCATTTTGCTCTCCTGTAAAAATACCGCTCGAATACCGACACGGCTCAGGCCAAGCATGACAAATTATGCGGCAGGAGAGTGTTCGCTAACGGCCAATCCCTGTTCGGATTCGCGCATGGAAAGTCGAAATTGGCTGGGTGGCAAGCCAAAGCGTTTGTGGAAATTATTTGAAAAACGCGACATGGATTGAAAGCCGCAGCTATACGCGATGCGGTTGATTGCATCATTTGTTTGCAAAAGCTGCATGAGCGCCGTGCTTAAACGCAACTCCTGGATGAGTTCACGGAAGCCCGTGTCCTCTTTTTGCAAATGCCGACGCAGGGTACTTTCGCTGGTCGCGAGGCGCGCACAGACGTCGTTTAGCGACCATTCATGGGCGAGATCTTGCGCAATGACGGCGCGCACACGATTACTCCAATCACCCAAATGATATATATAAGCGGCCAGCATGGGTTCGCGTTGCAGCAAGAGCAATAGTATTTCCAGAAGACGATGTTGACGCAAAGCATCGTCCTCACATGCGTCGAGATAATGCCGTATCGAGCTTAACAGCTGCGCATCCTGCTTGATATGGTGAAGCGTGGGTCGGCTGTCTTGTTGGCGTGGGGGCAGTTGATGCAACTGCATGGTGGCCAGCAACTGCGAGCGCTGGAAGGGAATAATGAGCGCGCGATATTTACCGCTGCGTGGGTCCGGTTCATTCCGGATGTCGTAGCTGGCCGGTGCCGGAACCGTGACCGTTTCACCCGCAACCAGCATCGTTGCTCGACCGGCCTCATACATGATTTTACGTCCCGCCAACACCGTAATCACGCATGGCTCATACAAAGGTACATGCCGAATATGCAAAGTATTGCCGCAAGAAACATAACCCAGACTTCCTACTGGCCATTTGCCGTTGGGAGATCTTTTAGCTGGGACTAGGCCTGCTAAGAGGCTAAGAATTTCTTGGCTATTGGACATGAGCCCCAGTCTATAACAGACTCAAAATAAAGTTCCACTCCTTAGGATCCACCGGCGTGATTGATAGCCGGTTACCTTTTTGCAGCGTGCGCATATGCGCCAGCTCGGGATGCTCGCGCATTTCCTTGATCGACAGCAGCCGGGTTTTTTTCACAAACTTCACATCCACATTAAACCAGCGCGGATTGTCGCGAGTGGCCTTGGGGTCGAAGTATTTATTTTTGGGGTCGAATTGCGTTTCATCGGGATAGGCCAATTTGCTCACGCTTGCTAAGCCGGCGATGCCGGGCTCTTCGCAATTGGAGTGGTAAAACAAAACTTGATCGCCGACCTTCATTTGGTCCCGCATGAAATTGCGCGCTTGATAATTGCGCACGCCATACCAGGCTACGGTTTTTTTCGGCATCTTAGCCAAATCATCAATGCTCACATCCGAGGGCTCGGATTTCATCAGCCAATAACGCATGGCGACCTTTCATTGGTTTTGAGGAAAACGATAAAGCGCTTTATCCGTCAGCACGGCTTGCAGAGGCACATCCCAAGGCTCGCGAGGCAAACTCTCCACGCGTTGAAAATCATAGGCAACCCCAACCAACTTCGGTTTGCGGAAGGCGCGGCGATGGCGCAAATACGCCAAGCTGGCATCATAAAACCCTCCGCCCATGCCTAGGCGATTGCCGCTTGCATCAAACGCCACCAGGGGCACAAATAAAATATCCAGTTGCTGCGCTCGCACCCTATTGCGTGAGCCATGCTCATAAATGCCGAAGCGATTTTGATACCACACATCTTGCGCGCCTAAGCGCGAGAACCATAAGCGCTGCGCAGAACGGTGCGGGACCACGGGCAGGAAACAGGCGCGTGCCGACCACAAGGCGCTATTAAGGAGCGGCACGACATCCATTTCCTCGGCCATGGGTAAATAAAACCCTATCCGCGCATGCCGCAATAAACCATGGCGCAAAGCCAAACGGCGCAGCCTAAGCGCAGCCGTATGCGCATCGCGGCGGCTAAGCGCGCGGCGCTTGGCCCGCATTTCGCGGCGCAGGCTGGCTTTATCCATGGCGCGGATAAATGAAGGCGGAAACGAGGATGGAAGGCAGAGCTGGGGAGGGGGCGCCCCCCGCGAATATGGTCGCGGCCATCATCCTGAACCTGCGGTTCAAGGGGTCACAGCAGGGACGCCGTAGGTACATCCGCAAAGGACGCGCACAAAAGCGCCCGATAAGCCGCAACCAAGGATGATTCATTGGTTCAAGGAATGTTTAGCCGAAACACACACCGCAGGGAGCAAGACGCGGTAGTAAAAAAAGCGCGGAGGCGCTTTATTTAAACAAATCGTTCTGGTCCACCAAGGACTGATCAATCTGTTTATTCATGTCGGAGATTCTACGCTTAAAGTCACCCACATCAAACCCGCCGACGCGTGTCGTAAAAAATTCATGAGTGATATTTAAGGCTGCCATGATGGCGATGCGCTCTAGATTCGCGACTTTGCGGCTGTCTTTGATTTCTTGCATTTTGCGGTCCAGATAAGCCACCGCTTCCAATAGGCTCGCCCTTTCCTCGGGTTGGCATGCAACGCGGAAGGAACGACCCATGATGGTCACTTCTAAACTTTTGGTGTCTACCGCCATAGATTATTTTTCGGGGATTCTATCTATTAGCTGTTCGAGTTTATCTTTGGCGACGCTGAGTTTTTCGTGGAGATGTTTGGAATGATTTTGCTCGCTCACCAGTTCTTGGCGTAAAGAATGATTTTCCTGGCGCAGCCTGTGGCAGAAACCAAGCAGTTGAGTCAGTTTTTGTTCCAGGCTTTTAAGCTCGGTATCCATACGCAACTATATGTTTGAAATCACTGTAAAGTCAATCGCTAACACATTATTTTGAAAGTGTTTAATGGGCCATGACGCGCCTTCCAAAAAATTGCTCACACCGGCTAAAAGACGCGTTTTAAGCATTATCCCCTTCCCTGTCTTGGAATTTATTGTAAGCGTGTGCTTACATTTAATATTCGGGCGCGGCATGTCCAGTATTTAGGTACAATCGCGCTGTTTCAGGTGTCCCGCGTCCTTATCTGGGCTCGGGGTGAAACGGGAAGAAGGTAAAACCGGCGTCTCTCGCTCCATTAAATGGGCGGCGAGAACGCGGTCCAAGCCAGCGCTGCACCCGCAACGGTAGGTGAGCATAGGCGTGTCTCAAGCCACTGGGGAAACCTGGGAAGGCGACACGCTCCGCCTCACGAGCCCGGAGACCGGCCTAGAACATTCAGGAAATGCTGCGGGTCGCGGCATGCCGCTGTCAGCGCGCATATCGTTTTTCGCACATTTCTCCCTTAAAAAATAATTGTGGCTTGCGGGTTGCATGGCCACAGGGAGCATCTATGAAAACCACCCTCTTTGCGGGCGCTTTATTGAGCGCTTGCGGTCTTTGCTTTGCCGACGAATTGCCGGTTTATACCTTGGAGAGCGTCGTGACCACGCCGCAGCGCTTTCCCGCGCCACAAGCCGCAAGTCCGAGTAACGTCACGATTATCACCGCCCAAGATATACGCGATAGCGGCGCGCGTACCATTCCCGAATTATTGGGGCAGCAGGCGGGGATACATACGCGAAGCACGGACGGCACGCCCGATGTCTCCGTAGACATCCGTGGCTTCGGCATGAGCGGCAATCAGAATAGCGTGGTCTTAGTGGACGGTTTGCGGGTGAATGACATTGACTTGAGTGCGGTGCGCTGGTCTACGATTCCTTTGAGCGCGATCGCCCGCATCGAAATCATACGCGGTAGCGGCAGCGTCCTATATGGCGAGGGCGCGACCGGTGGCGTGATCAATATCATCACCAAAGCGCCTAGCAAAAAAACCAATGGTCAAATCGCTGTAGGCGGCGGTAGTTACCGCACGGTGGATTTGCAAGCCTCGGCTGGCACAGGCGGGGAGAATCAAGCCATACGCGTGACTGCCGATGCTTACAATTCGGACGGCTATAGGCGCAATAATAAGAACCTGGAGCGTAGCCTGTTAGGCGATTGGCGGCTGGATATCCCGCAAGGCTACGTCAACCTGAAATTCGGTGCCGATCATCAAAATCTCCGTTTCCCTGGCGCGCGTCTGGTCGATCCAACCGCGGGGGTAAATGAATTAGAAACCGATAGACGCGGTACTAGCACGCCCGCCAACTATGGCCTGCGCGATGGCGGGATTTTGGGGCTCACGTATGCGCGCAACTTCCCTGGGACGGAATTCATCACCGATGTGCTATATCGAAAAAAACAAACCGACGCCTTCCTGGGCTCATTCATCACGGCTGATCTTGCTGTCGCCGAAATAGCGCCGCGTTTGAAAATACCCCATTCTTTTTTTAATGGGCGCGGCGCGTTGGTGTTGGGCATGCAAGCCAGCCATTGGAACTATGATCAACTACGCGCGAGCTCCGCTGCCAGCACATCCACGCCCACCGCCCGGGTCTACGCCACGCAGAAGAATCGCGCAATGTTTTTTCAAGAAACGCTCAATTTCGCGACCACCTCTATTTCATTGGGTGGACGTAGACATTTCGTGGACTATCAAGCGACGGACGTAACGAATCCCGCGCCCTATGCGCAGGCCTCGAAGTCATATGTTTTGAACGCCGCCGAGGCCGGTCTACGCCAAAAGCTCGGCTCGCGCGTCGCCTTGTTCGGCAAAATCGGCCGCGGCTTTCGCTTAGCCACGGTGGACGAAAGCTACGACCAATATGGCGGGCCGTTTTTCGATTCCAGCGTGAGCTTATTAGAACCCCAAATTTCTTACACCAGAGAACTGGGCGTGGATTATCAAGATACCCGCGCACAATTCCGCGCGACGATCTTTCGCATAGAGTCGCGCAATGAAATTCACTACAACGCTCTGACTTTCACCAATATGAATTTGGCGCCCACGCTGCGCAGAGGTCTGGAACTCGAAGGCAAATTAAAGAAGGGGGCGCTCGTTCTCGACGGGACCTTCTCGACGTCCAACAACACCCATCAGACGCTCGAGACGCGCAGCGCGATG
>CAZKHT010000124.1:0-8820 GCA_964552595.1 uncultured Burkholderiales bacterium | reverse complement strand
CTTGCCGTTTTTCAAAAATTATTTCGCCGGCGGTGTAACCTCGGTGCGTGGCTATAAGACCGGCACTTTAGGACCCAAAGACAATAATGGGGATGCCATAGGCGGCAGTAAACGCCTGGTCATGAATGCGGAATATTTCTTCCCTTTGCCGGGTTTAGGTCAAGATAAATCTCTGCGCTTAAGCACTTTCTTTGACGCCGGCGAGATCGCGGCCACCGGCACTTCCTTGAGCGCGAGCGAGTTGCGTTATTCGACGGGCCTGGGCGTGACCTGGATATCGCCGCTAGGCCCCCTGAAATTTAGTTTAGGCTTCCCCTTGAAAACCAAAGAGGGTGACAAGCGCGAAGTATTCCAATTCCAATTCGGCAGTGTATTTTAGGAAGTAGATAAAGTGATGCTTAAACGATACGGGTGGGCTTTGGCCTTGTTGCTCGGTTTGCAAACGGCGACGTATGCGGCCGAGCTTAAAATCGGATTTGTAAACACCGAGCGTATTTTCCGTGAATCCGCGCCCGCGGTGCGCGCAAGCAAAAAACTGGAAAAAGAATTTGCCGCCCGCGATCAGGAAATTCAAAAAATGAGCAATAAATTCCGTGATCTGCAAGCCCACTTGGAAAAAGAAAGCGTAACTTTGAGCGAGGCGGAACGGCGTAGCAAAGAACGCGACTTGGCCAACTTAAATCGTGATTTGCAACGCGCTCAGCGGGAATTCCGTGAAGACCTCAACGTGCGGCAAAACGAGGAACGCGCCGCCTTCCAGGACCGCGTAAACAAAGCCGTGGGGGAACTTGCCGAGCGCGAAAAATTCGATTTGATTCTGCAAGAAGCGGTTTATGTCAGCAATCGCATCGATATCACCGATAAAGTATTACGCGCCCTCGCGGATAAATAAATAGTCAGCCGGTGCGCCCCGATACAGGCATCACGCTCAATGCTCTTACTCGTACACTAGGCGGCGAGCTTCTCGGTGACGGCGATACGCTCATACATCGCGTGCGTAGCCTGGCTCAGGCTCAGTCTGGCGATCTGAGTTTTCTCTCCAATCCTCGATACCGCAAGCAATTAGAAACCACGCGCGCCAGTGCCGTCATCGTCGACCATCCGGATCGCGACGGAACCAGTTTGCCTCGTATCATTACCACGAATCCTTACGCCTACCTGGCCAAAGTCCTCAATATTTTATACCCGGCTGCGCCTTCTCCGGCGGGCGTGCATCCGCGCGCCGTGGTCCATCCCGAAGCGAAGATTGCCGCGAGCGCCAGCATAGGCACGAATGCGGTGATTGAAGCGAATGCCGTGATTGCGGAGCGCGCGGTAATCGGCGCCGGTGCCTACGTCGGCGCGCATACCGAGATAGGGGCAGATACGCGGCTCTATCCGGGCGTGGTGATCTATGGTGGCTGTCTGCTGGGCGCGCGCGTCATCGTGCACAGTGGCGCCGTCATCGGTGCCGATGGTTTCGGCCTGGCCCATGAAAATCAACATTGGCTTAAAATTCCACAGATCGGCCGGGTTTGTATAGGCGACGACGTGGAAATCGGTGCCAATACCACCATAGATCGTGGCGCCTTGGAAGATACGGTCATAGAAGAGGGCGTGAAGTTGGACAACCAAATTCAAGTCGCGCACAACGTCCGCATCGGCGCGCACACGGCGATTGCCGGTTGCGTGGGCATTGCCGGTAGTGCCGAGATAGGCAAACACTGCATGATAGGGGGCGCCGCCATGATCTTGGGACATCTACAAATCGCCGACGGCACGACGATTTCCACCGGGACATTGGTAAGTAAATCGATTACCGAAGCCGGCGTGTACAGCGCGATGTGGACCGCGATGCCGCATCGAAGCTGGTTGAAAGAAGTGGCGCAAATGAAACAGATATCCGCCCTGGCGGCGCGGGTGCGCGAATTAGAGAAAAAAATTGGAGAGGAAGAAGCAAAATGAGCGGCATGGACATACATGAAATTTTGCAATATTTACCGCATCGCTTTCCTTTCTTAATGGTCGATAAAGTGGAAAGCGTGGAACCCGGTAAAAATATCGTCGCGATCAAAAACGTGACTATTAACGAGCCATTTTTCCCGGGACATTTTCCCAATCGGCCGGTGATGCCTGGGGTCTTGATTCTGGAAGCGATGGCGCAGGTAGCGGCAATTTTGTCGTTTAAATCGGCTGGTACTAAGCCCGATGCGAATTCCATTTATTATTTTGTCGGGATCGACAATGCGCGGTTTAAACGGCCGGTGGAGCCAGGCGATCAACTGCGTTTAGACGTGAGCGTGCTGCGCACAATCAAGGGTATATGGAAATTTTCGGGCAAGGCCACGGTGGGGGAGAATTTAGTCGCGGAAGCGGAACTCATGTGTACCGTGCGTAACGTCGCATGATACATCCCACCGCCATTGTCCATCCGCGTGCCCATATAGGCGCCAACGTCAGTATCGGTCCCTACGCACTGATAGATGAGAATGTCGTTCTGGGTGAAGGCACGCAAGTCGGCGCGCATGCCGTGATCAAAGGCCATACGCGCATAGGCCGTGATAATCGCATTTTTCAATTCGTATCTTTAGGCGAAGCGCCACAAGATAAAAAATACGCAGGCGAGCCGACGCGTTTAGAAATCGGTGATCGCAATGTGATCCGTGAATTTTGTACTTTCAACATCGGCACCGCGCAAGATCAAGGCATCACCCGTATCGGCGACGACAACTGGATCATGGCCTATGTACACATTGCGCATGATTGCCAAGTGGGTAACCACACGATATTTGCCAACTACAGTGCGCTGGCGGGACATGTGCGCATCGACGATTACGTCGTCCTAGGCGGTTACACCGGCGTGCATCAATTCTGCCAAATCGGTGCCTCGGTGATCACGTCCATCGGTTCCGTGGTGTACAAAGACGTCCCGCCTTATGTCATCGCCGCTGGCAGCGACGGGGCCAAGCCCAATGGAATCAATAGCGAGGGTTTAAAACGCCGCGGATTCACCCGCGAGGCATTGGCCGCGGTGAAACAAGCGTATAAAACTTTGTATCGCAGTGGCTTGAGCTTGGAAGAAGCGCGCGCCGCCTTACTAGGACAAGCGCGTGAGCAAAATGCCGTTCAAGTCATGGTCGATTTTTTAGCCCGTGCCCAGCGCGGCATTATTCGTTAGTGTATGGAATCGCTGCGTATCGCCATCGTCGCCGGTGAAGCGTCGGGCGATCTTCTGGGGAGTCATTTAGTCCATGCCCTGCGGGCGCGCCTGCCGCATGCCGAATTCATGGGCATAGGCGGGCCTAAGATGATAGCCGCTGGGGTGCAGTCTTTATTCCCACTCGAACGCCTCTCGGTACGCGGCTATGTCGAAGCGCTGCGCAGTTTGCCTGGGCTTTTGGCGCTGCGGCGCAAGCTCAAGCATCGCTTGGCCGCCTGGCGTCCTGCTTTATTCATAGGCGTAGATGCACCGGATTTTAATTTGGGCTTAGAGCGGTATTTGCTACGCCAGCATATTCCCACGGTGCATTTCGCCAGCCCCTCGATTTGGGCTTGGCGCGGTAAGCGGATACACAAAATCAAACGCGCCGTGTCGCACATGCTGGTTCTATTTCCATTCGAGAAAGCGATATACGACAAGGCGGGCATTCCGGCAAGCTATGTAGGCCATCCTTCCGCCGATGTTATCGCCATGGAATCCCGCACCCTGAGTGCGCGCGAACAGCTGAAATTAAATCCTCAGGCGATGGTCGTGGCCTTGCTTCCCGGCAGTCGACAAAGCGAATTGGCGCAACACGCCGATTTATTTATTCAAACTGCGCAGCGCTTGCACGCCATGCAGGACAATATGATTTTTCTGGTGCCCTTGGCGACTAAACCCACGCGGCTATGGTTTGAGCAAGCCTTGTATCGAAATAAGGCGCAGGACTTACCCTTGCAACTCTTATTTGGCCATGCCACGGATGCCATGGCGGCGGCCGATTGCGTGCTGGTTGCCTCGGGCACGGCGACGCTGGAAGCGGCATTGCTAAAACGTCCCATGGTGATTACCTACCGCGTGCCGAAACTCACTTATCATCTGATGTGGCATCGCCGGTATTTACCCTATGTAGGCTTGCCCAATGTCTTAGCCGGACGTTTTATCGTGCCTGAATTATTGCAAGATGCCGCGACCCCGGACAATCTTGCGCAAGCCGTGCATAACTGGCTGCAAGATAAAACCGCGCGCGCGGCTTTGCAGCAAGAATTCAGCGCAATGCATCAGAGCTTGCGGCAAAATACGGCACAACGCGCCAGCGATGCGATTTGCGCGATCTTGGGGAGGGCAGCATGAATTGGACTTGCGGTGTGGATGAAGCGGGGCGGGGACCCTTGGTGGGTTCGGTGTACGCGGCGGCGGTGATTTTGCATCCCGAACGCGTCATCGAAGGCTTGGCGGACTCGAAAATTCTCAGCCCAAAGCGCCGCGAAGAATTGGAAATTGAAATCAAGCTGCATTGCGTGGCCTGGGCGGTGGCCTTCGCCACCGCCGCTGAAATCGACAGAATTAATATCCTGCAAGCCTCGCTATTAGCCATGCAACGCGCCGTGCGCAAACTCAGCATCACACCCATACGCGCTTTGATCGACGGCAATCGTTGTCCCAAACTGCGCATGCAAGCGCAAGCCATCATTAAAGGCGATGCCACGGTGGCGGAAATTTCTGCGGCTTCGATTTTGGCCAAGACCGCGCGCGACGCGGATATGCGCAGATTACATGGGCACTTTCCCAACTACGGCTTCGATGAACACAAGGGTTATTCCACGCCCCGGCATTTACAGGCTTTGGCAGAACACGGCGCCTGCCCGGAACACAGACGTAGTTTCGCGCCGGTTGCGGCGGTATTGAAGCTAGGGGCGTGCTGATGGATCAGCGTATCGCTTTATTACTGCATGTCTTAAGCGTAGTGGTCTGGGTCGGCGGGATGTTTTTTGCCTATGTTGCTTTACGACCCGCCGCGGTGTTCACCCTGGAGCCGCCGCAACGCTTGGCCCTATGGAATGCCACTTTTGCGCGTTTTTTTCCTTGGGTGTGGCTGGCGGTGCTTGCGCTTAGCGGCAGCGGTGGCTATCTCATCTATATTTATGGCGGCTTAGGCGCCGTGGCACCGTATATTTTGCTGATGCTGGTTTTAGGCGTGGTCATGATCTCGATTTACGGCCATGTCTATTTCGCCGCTTATAAGCGTTTACGACTACAGGTAGTTGCCCAGCAATGGCCGGCGGCGGCCACCGCGCTAGCGCAAATCCGCCGTCTCATCGGCATTAATCTAAGCCTTGGAATCCTGACTATATTTGTCGCCATGCTCGGCAAACTCTTCATTTAAGTCTAAAGACCCCCCGCTTTTTGACGTAGTTATACCCAGGCTTTAAAGCGTCGGCACCTGTTTCCGGGGTGTCTCGGGCCGGATATTTTGGCCACGCGTTTGCCCGCGCTCGATACGCAACTTCGCAACCGACGAGGCACTTACTAGATGTTTGTAATTATCGGCTACATTGCCGTATTAGGCTCTGTGTTGGGCGGTTTCATGCTCGCCGGCGGTCACATCGCAGCACTCTTGCAACCGCTAGAATTTCTCATGATAGGCGGTGCGGCGGCGGGGGCTTTTCTCGTCGCCTATGGCGGCAAACCCATGAAGGCCACCTTAAAGGCCTTGCCGCAAATCTTTAAAGGCTCGCGTTACACCAAAGCCTTGTACATGGATTTGCTCTCATTGCTGTTTGAGATCCTGGCCAAGGTGCGCAAGGAAGGCTTGATGTCCATAGAAAACGACGTCGAGAACCCGCAAGAAAGCGCCTTATTCGCCAAGTATCCGACTATCGCGAGCGATCATCACATCGTCGAATTCATTACCGATTATTTGCGGCTCATGGTCAGCGGCAGCTTGAATGCCTTCGAGATCGAAAACTTGATGGACAATGAAATCGAAACCCATCATCACGAAGGCGAAATACCGGTCAACGCCATCGCGAAAATCGGCGATGCAATGCCGGCCTTCGGCATCGTAGCCGCCGTGATGGGCGTGGTGCATACCATGGAATCCGTGGGCTTGCCGCCCGCCGAATTGGGAATTTTGATTGCACACGCCTTGGTCGGCACCTTCCTCGGGATTTTATTGGCCTATGGCTTTGTCGGCCCTTTGTCCAATCTCTTGGAATTCAAGCTCAACGAATCGACCAAGTTTTATCAGTGCATCAAAGTCACTTTGCTTGCCAGCCTGAACGGCTATGCACCGCAAGTCGCGGTCGAGTTCGGGCGCAAGGTGTTGTACTCCACGGAGCGGCCTTCCTTCAGCGAGCTGGAAGAAGAAGTGAAGCAGCGCAAGTCGAGATAAGCCGCTATGAGCGACGATTCCCAACGTCCCATAATCGTTAGGCGCATTAAGAAAAATGCGCACGGTCATCATGGCGGCGCGTGGAAAATCGCCTATGCCGATTTCGTGACGGCGATGATGGCCTTCTTCCTCTTGATGTGGTTGCTGGGGTCCACTACCAAAGCCACGCGCGAAGGGATAGCCGAGTATTTCAAAACCCCTTTGAAAGTTTCGCTGAGCGGCGGCTCAGGCGCCGGCGACGCCTCCAGCGTCATCCAAGGCGGCGGCACGGATTTAACCCGCAAGACGGGTCAAGTGCAAAAATCTTCGGCGCCGGTGAAAAAGAAAACCATTAATCTGGAAGCGGCCAAAGCCGAAGCCATGCGCAAGGCCAAAGAAGAAGAAAAAGCCAAACTGCAAGAATTGAAATCCAAACTGGACAAAAAAATAGATTCGCAAGCGGTGCTGAAGCAATTCAAGAAGCAATTGATGATAGATATCACCGGCGAGGGTTTGCGGATTCAAATCGTGGACGATCAAAACCGCCCTATGTTTAACAAGGGCAGCGCGGTGCTACAGCCTTACACCAAGGAAATTCTCAACGAAATTTCCAAAGTTTTAAACGATGTGCCGAATAGTATTAGTTTGTCCGGTCATACCGATGCCACGCCGTATTCCGGTGGGGAGCGTGGCTATAGCAATTGGGAGCTTTCCGCGGACCGTGCCAATGCCTGCCGGCGCGAGCTGGTAGTAGGCGGGATCGCCGATGGAAAAATTTTACGGGTCGTCGGATTGGGCTCCGCCGTGCCCTTCGATAAAAACGATAGCCATAGCCCGCTCAATCGCCGCATCAGCATTATTGTCATGAATAAGCAAACCGAAGAAGCCGTGCGCAACGATGGTAATCAAGAGCCGGCGGCGCCGGGTACCGCCGCCGCAGTCACCGATGCCAACAAGGAAGCCGCAAATGCAAGCACACTCGCTGCCACTCCCTAAAGCGAGAGCGCGCCGCGGCGCCCGCGTGCCGCCGATTTTATTGGCGGCGCTGGCGCAAGGATTAGCGCTGGCTTGCGTCGCTTTATTACTGGTTTTTTTGCCGCGCGGACCGGCGACAGCAGCGGTGGCCTTGCTGACGCAGAGTGTGCTCGCGATGTGTTTCAGTTTCTTATTTCGTATGCGTCCTTGGTGGCTGCTGCTGCAAGCCTTGTGCGTGCCCGCCGTCTTATTGGCATCTTCCCTGCAATTGCCCAGCCTGTGGTATTTGCTGGCGTTCGCGTTTTTGGTTTTGATTTATGGCACGACATTTAAAAGCCAAGTGCCCTTATATTTATCGCGCCCGCAGGTGTGGCACGCGGTGTTGCAAGCGCTGCCGCAACAAAGAGGCTTGCGCTTCGCGGATCTGGGCTCGGGTCTAGGCGGCTTGCTGGCTTATTTGGCCGAGCAGCGCGGCGATATGCAAGTAAGCGGCATAGAGGCCGCGCCTTTGCCGGCCTGGATTGCCAAGTTGCGCAATTATTTTCGGCGCAATGTAGCCGCGCACTGGGGTGATTTCTGGCGCCGTGATTTAAGTGAGTTTGATGTGGTATTTGCTTACCTATCGCCGGTGGCGATGCCGGCGCTGTGGCAAAAAGCCCGCCAGGAAATGCGGCCTGGCAGCTTATTTATCAGTTATCGCTTCGAGGTGCCCGGTGTGGCCGCCAGCCAAGAAATTGTGCTGGATGATCTGGGCCGCACGCGTTTGTATCTCTGGCAGATGTGAATACCGCCGCACAAGCGCGAGCAGGGGCGAGCGTACCGGCACAGTACATGGCCTTGATGCAGCACGACTGGCCTGTCCTAGGCAGTTCCATTACTGAAATGGCAAAGCAAGCAAACCGCGGCGAACGCGCGGTCCCCGCCGATATGGCCAGCATCGTGTTACGCGATCCCTTTTTCATTATGAATGTGCTGCGCGCCGTCGGCGCGCGCAAGCGCGGGCGCTTGAGCAGCGATGTTACGACCATAGAACACGCCATCATGATGATGGGCGCGAAGCCGTTTTTTTTACGCTTCGCACAACTGGCGCGGGTAGAGGACAAATTAAAGGCCTATCCGCGCACGTTACTGCAAGTGCGCCGAGCTTGCTCGCGGTCGCATCACGCCGCCTGCCAAGCTCGGGATTGGGCGATACAAAGACAAGATATGGAATCCGAGGAAACCTATATCGCGGCGGCTTTATACGATATCGCCGAAGCCTGTCTATGTGTGCTGGCACCGGAAGCGGCGACTAAGATGAACGAAGCCATGCATAGAGAGCCCAAGCTGACCGCCGCAGCGCAAATTCAAGTCTTTGGCTTCGATTTAAATCGTTTGCGCTTGGCTATCGCGAGCGCTTTTTTGTGGCCGGAAATCATCTCCGAGCTCAGCGCGGCGCAACCCCAGCAAGGCCCTCGGGCGCAAAGCGTGCAGCTTGCGGCGGATCTTGCGCGTCACGCCGAATATGACTGGT